>JADHOF010000227.1 GCA_016779125.1 Verrucomicrobiia bacterium
AGTCGCTCCCGGATTCCGGGATACTTCGTCTGCAACTCGCTGATCGCGTCGCCGATGGTGGCGGCTTCGACGGTCACAAGCTCCTCGTCATTGGTCAGCTTACGCAGGGGCGTGGGGATTCTTACGGTAACTGGCATAGTTTTGTTTTTGGTCAAATTCAGGCGACGGCGGTTTTCTTCTCGGCTTCGAGCAAGGCTTCAAATTCGCGCAGGCTCGGTCTGATTTCGCGGGTCTGGCCCACGTGCGATTGAATCGCGTCCATTGTCTTGAGCCCGTTTCCGGTGATACATAGGACGGCCGAATCATTCGCGGGAATCTTGCCACTCTCAATGAGTTTCTTCGCGACACCCACGGTGACACCTCCGGCGGTTTCGGCGAAAATGCCCTCGCATTCCGCGAGCATGCGGATTCCATCGCGAATTTCGTCATCGGTGACATCCTCGGCGTGACCGCCGGTTTCCTTCATGACCTTCAGGGCGTAAAAACCATCCGCCGGCGTGCCGATCGCCAGGGACTTGGCGATGGTGTTCGGTTTCACGGGTTTGAAGAAATCCAACCCCGACTTCTCGGCGGCGGCGATCGGGTTGCACCCGGTAGCCTGGGCACCATGGATATGGCGCTCTCCGGCTTCGATCAATCCGAGCTTTTCAAATTCCTGGAAGGCCTTGTGCACCTTGGTGAGCAGTGAGCCGGACGCCATCGGAATGACGGTGTGCTGCGGTGCCTGCCATCCGAGCTGCTCGGCGATCTCGTAGCCCATGCTCTTCGAGCCCTCGGCGTAGTAGGGCCGCATGTTGACGTTCACAAAGGCCCAGCCGAACTTGCCGGCGATCTCGGCGCAGAGCTTGTTCACGTCGTCATAGTGTCCCTTGATGCTGATGACGTTGGCCTTGTAGACGAGCGAATTCACGACCTTCCCCTGCTCCAGATCATGCGGGATCAGCACGTAGGATTTGAGTCCCGCAGCCGCCGCGTTCGCGGCGACCGAGTTGGCCAGATTTCCCGTGGACGCGCAGGCAACCACATCGAATCCCAGTTCCCGGGCACGGCTGAGCGCGACGCTGACCACGCGGTCCTTGAATGAAAGTGTCGGATAGTTGACGGCGTCGTTCTTGATCCAGAGCTCGCGGATGCCAAGGCGTTTGGCGAGGCGATCGGCTTTGACCAGGGGAGTGAAACCGACCTGGGTTCCGACCGTCGGTTCGCCGGCGACGGGCAGTAGTTCCCGATACCTCCACATCGATTTTGCCCTGCTGGCGATCGACTCGCGTGTCAGGGACTTTTTGATCCGGTCGTAGTCGTAGACCACTTCCAGTGGACCGAAGTCAAATTCGCACACATGAGTCGCCTCGAGCGGATACTCGGTGCCGCACTCACGGCATTTCAGCGCCTTCATGAAACCATTCTTTTCGCTCATACAGTTCTATGTTTTCCGTCACGCGTCGTTTTCTCTTTCCGTGGACGGGCATAAAAAAGCCCCTTCCCACGAAATGAGAAGAGGTGTTCGAAAACGATTTTTCGACTGCGCTCTCTTCCCATTTTCCCCCGCGTTCGCGGAGCTGGATTTGGCACCTGGTCATTCCATGACGCGATGGAATCGGTTGCCGTGGCTTCACAGGGCCAGTCCCTCTGCCACTCTTAATAGGAGTCCGTCAACACGGACGGGCGAATAGATGAGGAAGATCAGCCGGACTGTCAAATTCTATTTTGGCGAAACCCGGCTCACTGATCCCCGCTCCGCCGCTTGGCGCGGGATTTTGCCTCGGCAAGCGCGTCCCGACTCGTGCCTTGCGCCCTCTTTCCTTCATCGTCGGCGGGCGGAACGACGCGGGTGGCAATCGGTATTGGAGCCGGGGTCGTTTTGTTCGGAGCGGAAGGGGCGTTTCTCGCCGCGCTCTGCTTCGCTGTCTTGAAGCGATCCAGCCACCCTCCTTTCCGGCCTGAAACGATGGGGGACGCTTTTTCGTCCGCTTGTTCAGGACCGGATGCCGCCGCCTGCCGCCGCCCTTGGAAAAGCAGCCCGGTTCGGCGTTGAAAAATTTCAGCAAGGAAGCAGATCAACCCGATCAGGATCAACCACACTGCGACGTCGATAAACTGGGGTTTCGCCACCAAGGTCTGCCATGCGGCGGCCAGGTCCAGACGTTCGCCTCCACCGGTCACGGCGGCGATTGACGCCAGTTTTGAACGACCGCGATCGGCTTCGTCCGGGCTGAATTCCGGGGAATAGGGCAAACAAACCGGTGGCAGTGGTTGCGGTTTCTGTCCATCGATGGCCAGGGTCGAGAGTGCGGTCTCGCGTCCACGCACTGGAATGATCGCCTCAAGTTCATCGGCGTTCTTCCAGCTCATCGCAAACGTGAGCTTGGTTGGAGGCGAGCCCGGGATTCCATGAAGCACGCGCACCTCGGGTGGTTTCGCGAAAGGATCGATTTCGCGCTCCGGATCCAGATGCAGGCTGATCCGATTGACGCCGTCCCGCACTTCCTGCGTGAGCAACATTCCCTCTGGAAGCGCCTGTCGATCCCCTGCCGTCCACCGAGCCATCGTCGCATAGAATTCGCCCACATCATCCCACCCGACGATCGGTCCCGCCCAGTTGCCGTCCACCTCTCCGGCGTAGGTCAGCACGCGGCCGCTGCCGGCCTGCCAGCTTGCGAGGATCGGCGCGTTGTAGTCATCCATAGACAGCACGCTGGGCGTTGCTTCGGGTCTCAGATAACAAAGATTGTACCCCCCGATGGCCGGTGGATTCCATCCCGGCAACCCACCCACGCTCGCGATGGCGGCGGAGACCTTGAGCCCGGTCGGCTCCTCGACGAAGGTGCTTCTCGCAACCGTGAAGGTGTCCTGCGCGAAAATCCGGGGCAACTCCGTCGGTTCATCCGTAAAATAGATGTTCCCGCCGCCCCGTCTTGCGATGTCCTCCAGCAGATGGGCGTCCACGTCGCCCGGCTGACCGAGTCCGATCACGCTGACGGTGATCCCCGCCTCGGCGCAATTCCGCAGCAGCTCCTGATATTCCCCGGGTTGTTCCGAGTCGCGGGCGTCTGAAAAAAGAATGATGTGTTTGGTCTCGGATTCCGCCTCAAGGATCATCCGCGAGGCGGCCACAAGCCCCACGTAAACAAAGATTCCTCCGCCTCTCGACTCGATGGAAAGGATCGTGTTTCGCTCGGCCCGGTTCTTCTCGACCGTGTCGAGCGGCACGATCAGATGGGGGCTGGAATCCACGGCGATGACCCCGATTTCATCCATAGGCCCCAGGAGATCCAAAACTTGGGCTGTGCCAAGATTTGCGAGATCCATCTTGGTTTTGCCCGCCCCCACGGGCGCGGTCATGGAACCGGACCGATCCAGAACAACGGCGATTGCCAGGCGAAGCTTGCGATGCTCCCGTCGCATCTCCATCGAAACCGGCAGGATTCGTTCCAGCGGCGAACCAAAATAGCCTCCGGTGGCGAAGGATTTCTTTCCCCCGGTAATCATCAAACCGCTTCCGGTCTGCTCCACCCACGACGCGATCAGTTCCATACCCGCGCTCCCGACATCCGTCGCCATCACGTTTTCCAGAATCACTGATGAGAACTGCGACAATTGTTCAAGCGACCACCGAAGCTCACCGGGCGTCACGGAAACGAGGTCGATTCCGCCTTTCCGCAGAAGCTTGGCAAAGCCCGAATTGCCGCCGGATTCGGCGATGTGCAGCACCGGCTTTGCACCCCGCACCCCGACGAGGGCACGGGCCGTGTTGTTTTCCGGCACGGAATCCGCCGCCGCGCCGCTGATCTTCAGCTCGTATTGAATGGTCCCGGGTGAGAGCGCGTTGTCCCTGAAGACCAGGCGGTTCAAGCCGGCATCAAGATGCCTCGTTCCCGACGCGATCACCCTGCCGCCTCCGGTGAGTTGATAGGAGGCGTCCCCCTCCACCGGCGCGAGAATCCAGGCGGTTACCATATACGCCTCTCCGGGAAGCACGGACGCGGGTGCCCGCAATTCCTCGATCGCGAGGTCCGATCCACGCGGACGTGACAGCATCCGGTAATCGATCGGGACACCCCGCCCCGCCGCCCTCGCAGCTGCGGCGTCCGGATTCGCTCCGGTCCATTTGCCGTCGGTCAGGACAATCACCCGTCCGGGAGCGTCATTCGCCAGCAACGAAAGGGCCGTTTCAATTCCGTCTCCAAGACTTGAAGCGTCCCCGCCGACGTCCGCGTTAAACCCTCCGAACTCGCCCACCTGTGGCGCTCGTTCCACGGTGGATCGGAAGCCGACGGACACCACCGCCAAGCGGTCCCTCGGAGACATGCGGGAAGCCAGCAGATCAATTGCCTCCTTCTCCCGGGCTCCCGCGTCTTCCGGCATTGAATCGCTCCGATCGGCCACCACAACGATCGTTCCCGAACGGTCAGGCAGACGGATGGCCGGCTGACTCATGGCCAGAATCAGCGCGCACACTGACGCCGCCCGCAAAGCCCGCAACCAGGCGTTCGGCAAGGGCCAGGACCACCAGGCAAAGCCGGCGGGAATCAACAACAGGAGCCAGATTGGTTGCGTCAGGGTGAGCATGACTAAAGCCGCCCCCTTCCGTGCGTGATCGCATAGTGATGGACGAACATGCCGGACAACCCCAGCAATGCGAACAGCCAGAGCACCGACGAATACTGCCGGCGAGACTCCTCGTTTGTCTCCCATCCGCCCCATTCACCGCCGCCGACCCGACGCAAATCGGACTCCTCCGGTGCCAGAAAATTGACGGCAAATCGCCATTCCCCCTCCGCCGCGTTGACCTTGAACAATCCGGACTCCTCCGCCCTGGCGATCAGCTCGCCTTGACCGATCGAAATCTCATCAACCTCGCCGCCGGGCCGGGTCAAGGTCAGGTGATCTCCTTTGGATCGAATTCGCACATCCGTTCCGGGACGGAAATTCACGTCATCCAAGCCCGGCAGCGCCGCCCTTCTCCATTCGAGAATATTCCAAAAAAGGATCGGCCAGTCCGGAGATTGAGCGATTGTTGAGAGACGCGGATTCAGATTCAACAGCAGTTTCTCGCGACCAAAAACGTCACGATCCACGGTGATCAAGGCCTGATCGTCCGTGGTGACGAGAATCTGGTCGGACGGTGAATTGGTCCGTTTCACCGCAGCCCAGACAACCCCCACAAGCGAGACTCCCCGTGTGACAGGATGCGATGTGTCCATGATGAAAGGCCCGGTCAAGGCCGTGGCTTCGGGACTGGCCAGAATCCTTGCCGACCAGACATTCGTTCCGAGCGGAGTGCCGGATTGGTCGTGGATCACCAAATGCGGTGAATCCGAAATCGCGGCACGAGCCTCCGTTGCGGCAAGTGTTCTCTCCACCAACTCACGCAGGCGTTCGTCCTGAACTGCGACCCGGACACGAATTCGTTCACGCGGACTTGGCAGCAACACGACCTCGTTGTCCGCCGCCAACGCGTCTTCCGACAAACTCGCGCGGATCTCGGGCGTGTCCTTTGGAAGATTAAAAACCAGGCGACGCACTGAGTTTGAGGCGATCTCAATTCTTGCCTCCCGTAAAACCTGCGACCCCGCCGTGACCGACAGGGTCGTGGCGGCCGGCCCCGACGAGAGATTCGCGATTTCCAGCAGGCAGCGCTCGCCCTCGGAAGAAAGCGATCGCGCCGCGTTGACGAACGCCAGATTCGGAGATGCGACGCCCAACGCGATCCATCGAAGTCGATCCGCCGTTCGAAATGATTCCGGCGCGACGTCGTCCGTGATCACGAGGATGTTCGCCTCGTCGTGCCCCAGTTCGCGGGCAAGCGCGATCCCTGCGCTGATTTCCGCGCGGGAATCCCGGCAACGCCAATCTTTCAAATGATCCAAAGCCCCCCGGACCGGGGCGGGCGAACCGAGCACGGAAACCCGGCGCCCGGCCCGAATGAAGCGCACGCTTTGAAATGCCTCGGAGGCCAAGATCGATCGAAGCGCCGACAGTGCCCTCTCCCGAGGCGTTCCACCCAGTGTCTTCGCGAGCATCGACGCGGAATCATCCAGCACGACAATCAGTGGCTTGGCCGCATTGCCCACGCGCCACCTCGGGCCTGTCGCGGCGAAGACGAGCAGAGCCAGAATCAGCAGCTCCAGGAAAAAAATCCATGGCAGGCGCACCTTCTGCACCTTCACGCCACCCTCCTGCGAACGCTCCTGCAATTGCCAGAGCATCAGGCTGGAAACGGTCCGTTGCCGAAAGCGGTTGCGCAGCAGATAGATCGCAGCCAAAGCCGGCAGACTCGCGAGAGCGATCAAGGCCAACGGATAGGTCAGGATCGGCAGCATGGTTTCAGTTGGGAAACAACAACCCGCACTCTTCCAATCGGGTCGTCTGTGACTCCAGCTCTTCCGCGATCACCGTCACGAAACGGGTTCCTGTGCGACGACAGGCCTCATGCCAACTGTCCTGATGGCGGCGCAAGGCATCCCGGTAGCGTTGCTCGACGGTCGAATCGATGAACATCTCCATGGACCGGCCGCTTTCGCTGTCGACAAGGCGAATGTTGCCGAGCTCCGGCGCTGTCACGTCCGCACGGGCCACGAGCTGAATCACGAAGGCTGACGCCGCCGCCTCGCCCAATCTGCGGAGAGTGATCATGGGATCCTCCAGCCAGAAAAGATCGCTGATCAAAACGCGAATCCCGGTCCGGCGAAGTCGTGGCGGGAGAATGGAAAAGGATTCCGTGAGAGAACGAGGACTCATGAAATCAATGCCGTCCCAGGCCGCAGCCGGCAAAGCGTCGTTCATCGCCCTCCGAAAACCGTCCGCTCCCAGCCAGACCGACTTCGAGCAACGGGCATTGTCTGCGGCTGTGCCAAGCATCGCCGCCAAAGTCAGCGCGGCGCTCGCCTTCGGTGTTTCGGGCAGATCCATCGACCGGGAGCAGTCGAGCACGATGTCCAGGTGCGGATTTACCTCCTCGCGAAACAGTTTCACGGTGAGACGATCCGTGCGCCCGTAGACGTTCCAGTCGATCGTGCGCAGATCGTCGCCGGGCTGGTATTCCCGATAGTCTTGAAAGTCCAG
>JADHOF010000228.1 GCA_016779125.1 Verrucomicrobiia bacterium
CGGCCGCGTCCGTCGCCGACACCGCCCCGAAGAGCGGCAATACGGCAATGGGCAACAGGGCCGTCGTGGACAACTCGACCGCCTCCGTCAACCACCACACCGCCATCCAGATCAGCAGCGACAAGGTCACGCGTCCCGCAACAAACCCGACCGCCACGCCATCCGGCCCGGCGTAGGATGCCGGCAACCACCACCACGCGACCAGCGCCGACAGGGGCCCTGCGAACAGGGTCAGCAAATGAAAACGATTCCGTGATTCAGCCATGGGAGGCCGCGACCATACGAACAGCCCCAACCCTGCCACAACTCCCAACTCCCATTTGACCGGGCCCCGATCCGCTCGCATCCTTCGGCCCGCCGACCATGCTCGTCCGTCTCATCATCAACGCCCTGCGACAGATCGCGCGCCAGCCCTTTCGCACCCTGCTCGTGCTCCAAGGCGTCATCTGGGGCACCGCGCTCGGCGTTTTTCCCTCCTCCTTGATTCAGGGAAGTTTCCAACGAGCCGAACGCGACGCGGCCACCTCCGGCATCGACCGGATCCTGGTGACGATCGAGCGCAGGCAACGCGAGGAAACGCTTTCATGGGCGGATATTGAAGCCCTGCGAAATTCATTCGCCCCCGACATCAAAGCCCTCGCGGGTTACGGACTCAAATCGATCGGCGGCGAGGACGGGATCAAAATTCTGACCACGGATACGAACGCCCTCGCCTCCCGCTCCATGTCATTGGCGGCCGGACGCTTTTTCACAGCCGAGGAACTCGCGAACGCGACGCCCGTCTGCGTGCTGGACGAAAAATTCGCCCGCCGACGCTTCGGCTCGACCAACCCCATCGGCCAAGCCCTTCCGGCGGGGACGATCCATTTCACGGTGATCGGCATCGCAACGGGAGGCACTTCGGACGATGTCGACGAGTTCGGCTACGAGGATGGACACGTGATGAGCAAGTTTATCCGCGGGCTCCAGAAGAATCTCGGGGCGATTCAGAGCGGCCCGATCCGGCAACTCAGCCGGGCGGAAAACATGATGGTCCCCCGAACGGTTTTCCCGAACCTGCCCCCCACGATTGTTGAAATACGGGCCGAGCCGAAACGGATTCTTGATCTGCGCGCAAGCCTTCGTTCCCACCTGATCACGGCGGGCCATCAGCCCGTGATTTTCACCAACGCGTTGCTGCCCTTCCTTTACCGCGAAACGCTCAACACCTTTCTGGAATTGAACCGCGTCGTCTTTCTCCTCTGCGTTGTGGTGGGCACCTGCGTCGTCTGCGTTTTGATGGTGCTCTCCGTGGTCGAGCGCGCCCGAGAGATCGCGATCCGTCGGGTCGAGGGCGCCCGCCGGAGCCAGATCGCGCTTCAGTTCATTGTGGAGACCGGGACGATCTGCGCCGTGGGCGGCGTTTTGGGCGTTCCGTTGGGGATGGCGTTGGCCGCAGTCCGCGTCCGGCTGGAACCGCTCGGCGCCGTGGACTGGGCCTTTCCCCCCTATGAGTCCTTTACCATGGTGTTCGTGGTAAGCCTCATCGGACTTGTCGGCGGACTGCTTCCCGCCTGGCGGGCCATGCGGCTCGATCCCGTGGAGGTGTTGCGCAATGAATGAGATTCGACGCATCGCCGCAGTCCTCGCCTTCGCGGCGCGCGGACTCATCCGACGCCCCCTGCAGACGGCGTTGCTGCTGGTCGTCCTGACCGTTTCCCTCGCCGGCACCATGACCATCATGGCGGTCCTGTCCGGCGTGAAGCAGCAGATGTTTCAAGACCTCAAACGCGTCGGCCTCGATGTCGTGAATGTCCAGATGGTGCCGGACATGGAAAACCTCCTCCTGAGCCCACTGCTCATGGAGGACGCCCGTTGGATGCTCGCCGGCGCGCCCGGATCCCGGCTCGCCCCCTTCCGCGTCGACATGGCGACCGGCGCCGATCTGGAAACCGAGCGAAGCGCCGACTTTCTTCTCCTCAGCACAACCCATGAATGGGGCGTCATCGCGCCGCAGGAATTGATCGCCGGCCGATTTTTGAAGCCCGGTGAAACCGACGCGTGCGTGTTGGATGAACAGATCGCCCGCCGCCTTCATCCGAGCGGCAACGCGATCGGCAGGGACCTGTTTGTCACCATCGACGGCGCGATCACCGTGTTCCGAATTGTCGGCGTCCTGAAGGACCCGTTCGCAATCCGCCAGCGATTTGATGAACTCGATTTCGCCGGAGCGGCGCGTTCCACCATCAATCGGATCCTCGAATTCAAGAGCGTCTACATCGCCCACGACTTTTCGGAGCCGCACGAGCCCATCCACGGCGCGGTGGTCCAGGTCGCGTCGGGACAGGACGCCAAGGCCGCCGCCCGTGCCATCCAGGGAGCCATCGACGAACGCGGCCTGCCCATCGTGGCTTGGGCGCGAAAAGACTGGGTGAACAACGTCATGAAAGGCGCGGATCTCACCACCCAGGTCGCCGGCATGATCTGGATCATCGTCCTGTTCGTCACCGGCGTGATGATTCTCACCATCTCGCTCGTCGCCATCCGCGAGCGCTATCGGGAACTGGCGATCCGCCGCACGGAAGGGGCGCTCCGCGTTCAGATCGTCTCGCAACTCCTTCTGGAAAACGTGCTGCTCAGCGCCCTCGGAGGCGGAATGGCCGTGATCCTCGCCCGTCAAACCGGGCACCTGCTCGAAAGCCGATACCTTTCGTGGCCGCCCGTTTTCTTGCCGAACGAAATGGCCCTGGCGCTGGTCTTGGGAATCGGAATCGGCGCGCTCGCCACCGTCATTCCGGCATGGCGCGCCGCCTCCCTTGACCCTGTCGAAGTCCTGCGTCGCACCTGAACCGATGAACACTGATCCCAGCACGCCGCTGATCGAGCTGAGCGGCATCCACAAAACCTACTCCGACGGAGCCCTTCGCGTGCACGCCCTTCGCGACGTCACGCTGAAGGTCGGGCGCGGCGAGTTTGTCACCATCATGGGGCCGTCCGGCTCCGGCAAATCCACACTCCTCCACATCCTCGGCTGTCTGGATCATCCCAGCACAGGGAGCTACCGCTTCGACGGTGCCGACACCAGCGCCTTCAGCGACTGGGAACTCGCCCGCACCCGAAACCGTCGAATCGGCTTCATCTTCCAATCCTTCAACCTGCTGCTGCGCGAGACAGCGCTCGAAAACGTCTGCCTCCCGCTCATGTACGCCGGCGAGCCCGACGCCGCGAAGCGTTCGCGTGAAGCCTTGACCAAGGTCGGCCTGGCAGGCCGCGTCGAACACCGGCCCGGACAGCTCTCCGGCGGCGAACAACAACGTGTCGCCATCGCCCGCGCCATCGTGAAACGCCCGGACGTGATTCTCGCCGACGAGCCCACAGGCAATCTCGACACCCAGGTCGGTCACAACATCATGGACGTCTTCCGCTCCCTCCACACAGACGGCCTCACGATCGTCCTCATCACCCACAACCCCGAAGTCGCCGCCCTCGGCACCTGTCAACTCCGCCTCCGCGACGGCGAACTCCGCGAAATGGCGGCACCGCCGGCAGCTCGTTGATGGGTTGCGTCACACGGACAGCAAGCCTGCCCTCCGAACGTGGTTTTGACCCTGCCTGACAACCTGCCGCTGGCCGGCATGACCGAAAAACAAGTCACCGAAGACTTGGCGGTTTCATTCTACGCAGCCAGACGAATCACCCTCGTGCAGGCGGCGGACATGACTGAGTCGTCGCTGATTGAATTCCAATCATTGCTGAAATCACGGCGTATTCCGCTTCACTATGACGAGGCTGATCTTCAGCAGGACCTCATCACCCTTCGCGAGCTCCCGCGCCCGTGATCGTCGTCGCCGACACATCGGTCATCATCAATCTCTGCCGCATCGGACAAGCGCGGCTCCTACTGTCCCTCTTTAAACGGGTCGTCGTCCCCCAAGCGGTCGCCGATGAATTCATACGCCTGACTCGAACCCGCGACCGGTTCGAAAATGAGGCGGGATTTTGGATCGCACCCGATCTTCGAAGTCAGGTGCTCTTCCTCGTCGACGAATAGAGTCAACGGCGCGCATCGATCGCGCGCTGAATCGCCTCGATGTATCGTTCGACGTTGGGACTGGCCCGCAACCGCAGAGCCGCGCGCAACGGAACCAGCGCCCCTTTCATATCACCCCGGTCGACCGCCAATCGGCCCAGCGCGACGCGGGCGTCAAACTCGTGATTCGGAGCGGACGCGGCCCGTTCAAAATAGTACTCGGCCTGCTCGAAGTCCGGTTGTCGCTGGTGATACTCCCCCAACAACAAGAGGCTGGCACCGTCGAGGGGATCTTCACCGACCACTTTCTCCAGCGCGACCCGTGCCTTCTTCGCGTCTCCAGTTTCCATCTCGACATGCGCTTCCGCGACAACCAATTCCCGCGCGGCGCGCTGATCGAGTTTGCCGGCCGTCTTCTCGCGAAGAATCTGGAGATAATCGCGAGCCTCCGAAAACAGGTGGCGTTGCAGAAAGTATTTCAGCGGACGCAACGAATCGGCCCAATTGCCCGGAGTGGTTTCCATCAGGGCTCTTCGATAGGTCGCCAAGGCGAGGTGGGCGGCGTCTTGGTTCAGATACAGATCCCCCAAAAGGGTCAACCCCGCCCAATCGGCCTTCCCGGAATCAGCAATGATTTCGAGATTGGCGATCGCCTTGCCGTAGTCTTCCAGCGCGAGAAACGCGTTGGCCTGCCCGCGCCAGAATTCCGTTTCACCGGGACTCTCCATCAACAGCTCGTCGAACAGCGCGACCGCCGCGGCGTGTTGCTCCGTCATCAGCAGGCATTGCGCCTGACCACGGCGAAAATCGAGACTGTCCGGCTTGAACATCCGCGCCATCCGGTAGGCCGCCAGCGCGGATTCATATTTCTCGTTCGTCAGATGGCTATAGGCAAGGAGTCCATAGGACTGGGCATCGCCGCCCCCGAGCTCGATCACCTTCAGCAACGGCTCAATCGCGTCCCGGTACCGCTCCCGCTGCACATGACAAAGCGCCAAGGTCCGCCAGGCCCGGCGCAACGTCGGAAACTTCTCCAGCGTCTGTCTCAGATAGCGCTCCGCTGCTGCATAGTCCTCCACCTGGTAATAGAGATTGCCGAGAATGTTCAGAAACGCCGGGTTCGTCTCCGGCGTCAACGCCTGCTCGACCAACGCAATTGCCTCCCGGGGGTTGTCCCGAAGATGCGGCAAGATGGCTTCCTGCAGGGGACGATCCTCCAGCGTCAGCTTCGGCTCGATCGCCTCGTTGACCCCATGCGACGCCAGAAAGCGGCGGCGGAACTCGGGACTGTCCGGATCGGAATCCGAAAGCCGAAACAGGGGCTGCCCCTGCCCGATCGCGGCGGTGATCAGCAAAAGCAGCGGACAAAGACGTTGCGCAAATAAATTCATCTTGGTGACTGGAGGGTCATGGGAAAGCGGCCGCGCACCGTCACCGCCCGACCATTGACCTTGGTGACGGTGAAGCGGATCTGCTCGGCCGCCCGGCGGGCGGCCTCCTGCAGGCGGGGATGCTCGTAGGTGGAGGAAAGGATCTCGTTCACGCTGACCCGCCCGGACTTGTCGATCGTGATCTCCATCACCACCGTCGCCTCACGCACACCACGCCGGGTCAATTCCGGTGGATAGTCCACGCGGATCATGCTGCCATTGATCACGCTGGGCGGTTGGGCCAGCTCGTCAAAATTGAAGATCTTCTCGATCTCGGCGACCGTGTCCACCTTGCCCACACTCGGCATGCTCGGCATTCCCATGTTGAGCGCCACCCCCATGCCCGGCCGCAGGGACAACTCCAGCCTCTGGACGGGTATGTCCTCCACCTGATTTTCCATCTGCGGCGGCTCCGGGTCGACCGAGGCCGAACTTGTGCTCTTGGTTTCCGGCGGAGGCGGCATCTTCGGTGGAGGCGGCGGGGTGGCCAACACCATCTCCCGGTAGGTCAGGGTCGCTTCCTGTTTCGCGTTCAACGACTGTGTGAGCGGGATGATCAAGAATAGCCCGGCCGCCATGACCACCGCAGCGAGCAGTGCGACGGCGGACGCAAACTTCGAACGCGCTTGGGGAAAGACGTCCTCCATCAGTTTCGAGTTGCCAGGTTGATCTGTTTGGCTCCGGCCAAGGAGGCCTCGTCGTGGACCCGGGCATAAAGATCCACCGGTGCGTCCTTGTCCGCCTGCACGATCACGGGCTGATCCTTCTGCTTCAACAGGCGCTTCACCACGCCGCGCACCCCGCGTACGCCGATCTCATTGCCACCGTAAATCACCCGGCCATCCGCCGTGATCGCGATCAGGATCGAGTGCTTTTCCAACTGGCTGGCAGACGCGGCCTGGGGTCGCTGCACTTCAACCCCGGTCTCCTCCACAAACACGGTGGTCACGATGAAGAAAATCAGCAGGATGAAAACGATGTCGATCAGGGGCGAGATGTTGATCTCTTCCACATGAGACTGATCGGCAAAAAGAAGTCTGCGGTCTTTCATGCCCTTATTTCACGCCGCCGCCAGCCGGTTCATCGGGGTGGAATTCTTCGCGACGCGCCGGGGAATGGGGCAGCCGACCTTCAACACCAGGCAGGTGTTGTAACGCTCCAGCCGGGCGATGCAGCTCCGCAACCGATTGCGACGCTGCACGATGAGCGACAGGATCACCATCGCCGGGATCGAGATCACCAGACCCGTCTGCGTCGTGATCAGGGCTTCCGATATGCCATGTGCGACATTCTGGAACTTGTCGCCCTGCCCTTTGACCAAACCTTCGAAGGTGGACAGCATACCGGTGACCGTCCCCAACAGCCCCATCAGCGGCCCGATGGTGATAATGATCCCGAGGAAGCGGATGCGGCGGTTCACCCCGGGCAGATACTCGTTGTTCACCTCGACAAAATGCCGCTTCACCTCCGCCGCGCTGCCGGCGTTTTCCGTCAGAAGCTTGCGCAACAACGGCCGATCAGAGCGGGACCGCGTGGCGATCTCGGAATCCGTCATGCGATTCACCCCGCTCCGGATCAG
>JADHOF010000229.1 GCA_016779125.1 Verrucomicrobiia bacterium
ACGCTGGCCTTGCTGGCCTCCGTCCGGGCCAAGGTCGATGGATTGCCGATGGAGCAGTCGTTGGCCGCGTTTACCGCCACCATGAAGGCGGCCGAGAAAACACTGGCCTCGATCGAAAAGACCTCGGAGGAGCTGCGCCAGCTTGGCGGCTCGGCCCGTGGCGAAATCAAGCCGCTCGTGGCGGGTTTGAACGCGACCACGGCCGAGGCGGTGATCGCGATGAAGGAGATTGAAAAGACGGCGGGGGAGCTTCGTTCCCTCGTGAGTCCGCAGTCACCGGCCCATCTCAGGATCGTCAAGGCGCTGGAGGAACTGACGCTGCTTACGCGATCACTCCGGGAATTCAGCGAATCGGTGGTTCGCAATCCGCGCATGTTTTTGACCGGCCGCAAAGCGCCTGAAACCAACAGCAAATGATGAAAGCACTTCTCGCCGCAACGCTCGCACTGCTGACCCTGACCGGGTGCGTCAATCTGGACCCCGCGCCCGACAACGCCCGTCATTTCACCCTGGCCGCGACGGCCGTCTCGGGAAATGCCAACCGCCCGGCCCTGGCTGTCGCGGTGATGCCGGTTGTTATTCCCGATTTTCTGAAGCGCTCGAACATCATCATGCGAAAGAGTGCGGACGAGCTGGATATCTCCCCGTTTTCACGATGGGCAGAGCCCTTGGAGAACGGGATCGCCCGGGTCGTTGCGCAAAACCTGACAACGCTGCTGAATTCACGCTTCATCCGCACGAGCGATCAACGGGCGACCCGAAAGGATGAGCTGCAGCTCAACATCAATGTCATCGAGTTTACGACCAGTCCAACGGGAGAGGCGCGGGTCGTCATTGAGTCCAAGCTCATCGGTCCGGACGGTCAAAGCGTCGTCACGGCGAGTCGCACCCGGTTGACGACACCGCCGGCTGCGGAACCGGCTGACACGGCCAAGGCCGTCGCGGCGCTCAGCGACACCTTGCGGCAATATGCCGAACAGCTGGCGGCTGTGCTGCTTCAGTCAAGCTGAGTCGGGGCGGAATCCCTGATCTCGCTTTACCGCCGGCCGTCGTACCAGATGTTGCACTCGCCGGGTTCACGAAACACGCGATTGCGGAAGAGGATTGAGCGGATGAAGAAGGTCAAAAACTCCCGTCCCGAATAGAGGTGCAGTTTCCGGTCCGAGGTTTCCGCCGGCGCGTCACGAATGATGTGCAGCGGCTCCAGTCCCTCCTGTCGGGCGGCCCGGTTCAGGCGGATGCTCAGGTCCAGTTCCTCGGAGACGTAGAGGGCGTGATTGAAGCCTCCCAGCTTGTCGAAAATGTCTTTGCGGACAAATAGGTAGGAGCCCGCCGCCCAAGCGAGCGAGATACTGGCCCCTCTCCAAAGCTTTTCCCCAAACTTGGCCCAAGCCACGTCCGTCTCCCAATTGATGACCGCGCCTCCGGCCAGGTGCCTGCCGGAATCCATGATGGACCGCGTTCTGGCAAGAAGGCGATGGGAGGGGTGGGTGTCGGCGTCGATGAACAGCAGCCATTCTCCCGTGGCGGAGGCGGCCCCGGTGTTGCGGGCTCGGCCGATCTGGTTGATCGCCTCGAAGACGACCTTCGCACCCGACCGGGCGGCCGTTTTCGCGGTTGCGTCGGACGAATTGTTGTCGCAAACGATGACCTCGTAGTCCCACCCCCGCCGGGTCAATCCGGTCGTCGCGTTGTGGATCGCCGCCAGCGATTCCGGCAGCAGGCGCTCCTCGTTGTAAGCAGGGATGACAATGGAGAGCTTCACGCCCGGGAACATTCCGCAATTCGAGATTTTGTCGAAGTGATTCGTGGGAGCCCGCCGGTCCGGTCATCGGGGGCGGAGGGTATTGTTTTGAAATTTCCCATAAACCCTTTCGTGAACGGACTTGCGGGGCTAGATTGTCAGTTCTTGAATCGCTTCAATTTCTAACATGAGCAAATCGACTGATGTGGTGGTAACCCGCCCAAAATGGATCAAGCGCCTCGGAATCGCGGGGGGCGGCGGTGTTTTGGCCCTGATCCTGTTCTACCTGTTCGCGACGAGCGGGATGTTTGTGAAATCTTTTGTGCTTCCGAAGCTGAGCGCGGCATTGAACGCGAAGGTGACGGTGGAGGACGCCGGCGTCGGGCTGTTCAGCGGCGTTTCGTTGAAAAAACTCAACGTGGAAGCCGGTGGTGAGACCTTGGTGAAGACGGAGTCCGCCAGTTTGAAATACAGCTTCTTCGATCTGCTGAGCGGCCGCATCCGGGTGAGCGAGTTCATTTTGGACAAACCCGAGGTTTACGTCGTGGTGCAGAAGGACGGATCGTCGAATCTCGACCCCATCAGCGAGGGAATGAAGTCGGGGGAACCCGCCGCTGAAAAGCCCGCATCCGGAGGGAATGTCGATTTGTCGATCAGCAACATTGCCTTGAAGGGAGCCCGCTTCCGCTTTGAACAATTCACGGGCACGGGACTGAAGAACGTGTTCGAGGCGGATCAGGTGAATATCGAGATCGACCGGTTTGGCAGTGGCTTGGAGGGCAATCTGAAGATGTCTACCCGTCTGCTGCACGAATCGGGTCCCGCCGCGTTGGCACCGACGGACAAGTTGGCGGCGGTGGTGTCGGCGGCCTTCAAGTTTGCCTTCGATCCGTCGTTGATGCCGACAAGCGTCGTGGGTTCCGGTGAGTTGGATGTCAATGAGGCGACCGGGCGTTTGAAGGACGTTTTGCAACTGTCCGGCGCGTTGGCCGTGGATCTGACGGCGACGGAGCTGAAGAATCTGGCGTTGAACTTCAAACGCGGTGACCAGCCCCTTGGCAAGATCGCCGTGTCGGGCCCCTTCAATCCCAACACAATGGCGGCGGATCTGAAGATCGAGGTTTCCGAGATCGGCGGAAGCGTTTTGAATCTGGCTGGAGCGCCCCTTGGTCTCGCGTTTGGCGACACGACGGTGAACACAACTCACAATGTGAAGGTGGGCGAGGGAGCCCGCTCGGTCCAGGCGTCCGGATCCCTGCGTGTCGGGAAACTCTCGGTCCGGCAGGCCGGCATGGTCACACCCGTGGTGGATCTCGAAATGAACTATTCGGGTGCCTTCGATCAGGCGACCGAGTCGGTGGATCTGGGAGCGTTCCAGATGTCGGGGCGTGATTCCGGCGGTGAATTCCTCAAGGCGGTGCTGGCGCAGCCCTTCAAGATTTCCCTGAAAGAAGGCGGAGCGGCTCAGGGGGGCGCGTCCGCCTTTGATCTGGCGCTGACAAATTTCGATCTCGCCCGATGGGGAAAGCTGGCGGGTGACCAGATCGAATCCGGCCTGATCAACCTGAAGGTGGAGGCGCGCGGGACGGCGGATGCCCGGGATTTGACGGTGAGCATCGAGGAAAGCACCCGGGGCCTGGTGGCAAAGGCCGGAACGAACCGGCTGTCCGGCATCGACACCGACGCGAGCATCAAGCTGAAGCTGGTCGATCTCAAAAAGCTGGCGGTTGAACTGTTGCGTGTGGAGGTCGGGCAGAGTGGCGCCCGAATTGTGTCCGTGAACTCCGCAGGGCAGGTGGATCTGTCGAATCAGGACGCCAATTTGGGCGTTTCGGTTCTGGTGGATATCGTGGCCGCGTCGCGATTGATGCCGCTTCCGGACATCAATCTGTCCGGCGGCGCGCTCAGCTTCGCGGGACGTCTCGTTTCCACGAATTTGACCCAGTCGGTGAACGGGAAGCTCAGTCTTACAGCCCTTTCGGGAGCTGTTGCCGGCAACACGCTGGATCGTCTGGGCCTCGCGACCTCCATTGTTGCGACGAGGTCGGCGAACGGCACGCTGCGGCTCGGCGAGCTGAATGGCCTGCTGCAGTATGCGGGCGAGTCCGCAGGCAGCCTGGCGCTATCCGGTGATTTTGATCCGGCACAAGTGAAAGGCGGGATCAAGGCGGCTCTGAACGGCGTGAATCAACATCTTCTGAAACCGTTTCTCGAACCTTCACTGGGGGGCGCGCAACTCGCCTCGGTCCAGATCGACCTGTCGGCGGACGCCATTGTTGCCGGAGCCGCGGATTTCTCGATGAAAGGAAACGCCTCCGTTTCAAATCTGGTGCTGCGGGATCCCCTTCGCCGGTTTCCGGAAACCCCCTTGGCATTGCACACGGCGTTTGATGCCAAATTCGCGAACGGGTCGGACGGCTTGAAACTGAAACTTCCCTTGCTTCATGGGGCCGTGAAAGTGGCCGAGCAGGACGGCGGAAGCTTTGATGTGACCGCCGACTTTGATGCCAAGAAAGCAGTCGGGCAGTTTCAATTGAAGGTGGACGGAATCAACGAGCAGTTGATCGCGCCCTTCGCCGCCGGCGCGCTTGGAGACAAGACCTTGAAGTCGATCGCGATCAACGCGAATGCCGGCGGGGTCATCGACCTGAGCCGTTCCACATCGATCAAGGGCAGCTTTTCGGTGACCAACCTCGTGGTGCTGGACCCGGCGGGGAAAATCCCGGCAAGTCCTTTGGCGGTCACACTGGGAATTGACGCCGGAATGAGCGGCAAGGTGCTGGATCTCCGGTCCTTGGAGCTGGCGTTGGCTCCGACGGAGCGGGCGCGAAATGTGTTGATGACAAGGGGCAAGATTGATTTCTCGGACACCAACGCGATTGCCGCCACGGTGTCGGTGACGTCGGACGCGATTGACCTCACCCAATATTACGATCTGCTGACTGCGGGGCAGGCCAAGGCGGAGCCGAGCGTGACTCCGGCGGCGACGTCGCCTCCCGCCGTCGACCTGAACGAGGAGCCTCCTCCGGTGACCTTGCCGGTCAAGAATTCCAAAATCGACGTGCGGATCGCCAAGCTGCATCTGCGTGAGATCGAGATCGCGGATCTGGCGATCACAACCGGTGTGGATCGACAGATAATCGGAATCAATCCACTGAAGATGTCCATCAATGGCGGACCGGTGAACGGTTCCGTGAATCTGAATCTTGGCCTGCCGGGCTTCCAATACGATATCCGGTTGGTGGTGGATCACGTTCCGATTCGCCCGGCCATCCAATCGTTCTCACCCACGGTCGGGGCGGCGTCGCGGGGTGATCTGGTCGCGAACATTTTCGTGAAGGGAGCCGGTCAGACCGGGCGCAATCTCAAGGAGCATCTCACGGGCAACATCGGCTTCTATCTTACCAACGCAATGTTGACCATCATGCCCGAGCAATCCGCCACAGCGTCGCCAGGCACCGGAATCGGGGCGGCGTTCAAGTCTGTCGGCAAGGAATTTGCCTCGGGTGGGTTGAAATCGATTGCGACCGTTCTGGGAATTCCGGATCTGACCAGTTCGCCGCTGACCCATGTGGCCACGCAGGTTGAGATGGGGCGGGGCGCGATTCTGCTTAAATACGCGGACGTAAAGAGTGACATGTTTATGGTGCATGCGGAGGGGACGATTCCGATCGCGGACGTGCTGACGAATTCACCGTTGTCTGTGCCGGTCGACATGTGGTTGTCGAAGAAGGCGGCCAGCCGGCTGACCTTGGGCGGAGGCAGCGAGCCCTTCACCCAGCTGCCGCGCTTTGTCGAGATGCGTGGAACATTGGGAGCGCCCGAGACCTACGTGAACAAGGCGGCGTTGGGCACGGTGTTGCTGGGCGGCGCGGCCGGCCTGCTGAAAGGCGTGGGCGGCGATGTGGGCAAGACGGCGGAATCGATCCTGAAACAGGGCGGTGGCGAGGTTGGTACGGTGTTGAAAGGGATCGGAGGACTCTTCGGCGGCGGAGCGCCGAAGGATGACGCAGCCAAGACGAACGCGCCCCCGAGCAAGAATCCGTTCCAGCTATTCAAATTGAATCCGTGACGCGACCTGGTGAGTTGACTCGGGCTCGCTGAAGCGTTCAGGCGGGGGATTTGCGAATTTTTCGCTGACACTCTTCCGAAGGCGGCCCTAATGTGCGCTCACAGTCAGACATGAGAACCATTTCAATGCCGACGCTTTTTCGAACCGCCTTCGTGGTCTTTTTTACGTTGTTGGGATTCCGGGCGGATGCCGCCACCGTGGTGGAACTGCCGGGAATCACCGTGACGGCGGAGGCGTCGGCTCCGCGCCCGAATATTCTTTTCTGTATCGCCGATGACGCGTCGTTTCCGCACATGGGCGCGTATGGCACAAAATGGGTGAGGACGCCCGCCTTTGACCGTGTCGCGCGCGAAGGGCTTCTTTTCAATCGGGCCTACACGCCGAACGCGAAGTGCGCCCCGTCCCGCGCCTGCATTCTGACGGGTCGGAACTCGTGGCAGCTTGAGGAGGCGGCGAATCATTGGTGTTATTTTCCCGCCAAGTTCAAGACCTACGCCGAGGCCTTGGGCGAGGCCGGCTATTTCGTGGGCAAGACCGGCAAGGGCTGGGCACCCGGAGTGGCGCTTGACGCGCAGGGGAAACGCCGCGACATGGTCGGGCAATCGTTCGACAAGAAACATACGCCGCCGCCGGCCAAGCACATTTCCTCGAACGACTACGCCGAGAATTTTCGGGACTTCATGAACAAGAAACCCGTGCTGGAGCCCTGGGCTTTCTGGTACGGCAGCACAGAGCCGCATCGCGCCTACGAATACGGTGCCGGAATCCGAAATGGCGGCAAGAAACTGAGCGATATCGACAAGGTGCCGGACTTTTGGCCGGACAATGAAACAGTGCGCACGGACATGCTTGATTACGCCTACGAGATTGAGCACTTCGACGCGCATCTCGGCCGGATGATGGCGCTGCTGGAGGAGCGGGGCGAATTGGAGAACACGCTGATCGTGGTGACGGCGGACAACGGCATGCCCTTCCCGCGGATCAAGGGGCAGGAGTACGAGATGTCGAATCATCTTCCGCTCGCGATCCGCTGGGGCAAGGGGATCAAACGTCCGGGGCGCCGGATCAACGACTATGTGAGCTTCATCGATTTCGCGCCGACCTTTTTGGAAGTGGCCGGGGTTGATTGGGCGGCCGTCGGCATGGCTC
>JADHOF010000230.1 GCA_016779125.1 Verrucomicrobiia bacterium
CGGCAACCATCCCTACTTTGGTCGGTAATCGAACATCATCCTGACAGCTGCGGTGCGGTATCTCCCCATCCGACTCAAAAGCGTCCGGTCAACGCAGCACGGATTCCAAGGGGTTCCACCGGATGAAAATGCCGATCTTCCGTGCCGGGACCGGCGGGGTCGGTGGCCAGACGAGAGGCATAGTAATAGGAGATGTCATGATCCCTGCGATTCAGCAGGTTGAACACGGTGACGGTGAGATCCCAGTTTTTGGCCAAGCGGTAGCCCGCGCTGAGCTCAACCCTCAACGCAGGTCGGGAGCGAACGGTGTTCGCCTCGTTCAATGGTCCGGGACCGAAATAGCGGGCTCGCAGTGCACCGTGCCATTTTCCGATATTGTCGAAGGAAACACCTGTGTTGATGACCGTTTCAAGCGAGTTCGGCACGTGGCTTCCGCCCGTACCCGGCGGCTCGGCGTTGAAGCGGGCGTGGGACCAGGCGAGATCAAAATCAACGGTGAACTGTTCATTGAGCCGATAGTAATTCGCGAACTCGACACCGAAGCGCTCGGTACCGCCGGTGGCCTCCGTGTTGCCGGCATCGCCGACGAAAAGCAGTTCCGAATCGCTGGCGAGAAACCACAAGGACAGCGTGCTTTGCAGTCCGGCGACGGCCAGCGTGCGCACGCCCAGCTCCCCGCCGATCTGCCGGACCAGAGGATCGACCTTGGTGCCGTCATTTGGGGCTGCGGTCGAGGGATCATCCACCAGCGTCGTGCCTCGGCCGTCGTTGCTGTGAAAACCAAACCCGCCGTTGACGTAGAATTCCGTGTCCCGCCAAGGACCGAACACCAGACTCAGCTTGGGGCTGAAGATGGCCTCGGTGGCGGTGCCGGAGTTGACCGCCCGGTCGCTGGCGACATCAAAGTGATAGAGGTCGCCACGTAGGCCGGCGACCGTGCGGAACTTCGGCGCCCACCGCACATCGTTCTGCCAATAGGGGCTGATGCTGAACTCCAGCACGTCGTCAGACCGCACCGTGCCGACCAGGCGGCGTGCTGCGGTGTTGAACAAGCCGTTGTCGATCAAGTCCGTCCGCGATTGAAGTCCCAACGTGTTCACAACGTCGCAGCCCCGCCATTCGCCGAACAGCTCGTGCCGGACATCAAAGCCAACGGTGACACGCTCGTCCTCCTGCTGAAACTGGTCGCCGTTCACAGGATCGGCCTCGAAGTAGGTGAAGTTCGAAAACAGATCCAGGTCGGAGTAGACGGCATACACGGACGCCTTCGTCGCGTTGTCACCGGTGCTGCGATGCCATTCTCCGTTCAAGTTCAGACGGTAGGAGGTGCCACCTGCGGTGGGATCCAGCGTGCCGAGGCGGTCCACGGCTCCGGTCCTCACGGCGCGTTCCGGAATCTGATCCGTGGCGTTCCAATCACTCCAGTAGCCCATCGCTGTGAGGCTGTACCCGAGACCGGCATCCCCCGCGCTGTAACGGGCAACCCCGTTGACCTTTTGCACGCCGTTGCGGTTCACCCACGGGCCGTCGTCACGCTGATACTCGCCCCCCAGCAGCAGGTCGCCGTCGCCCGGCGAAAACGAATCGGCGACAAACGCTCGTTGGTAGTCGAACATCCCGCCTTCAAAACGAACCATCCCCTGATCCAGTCGGTCGATATAGGTCAGGTCCACCTGCCCCGCCGTGCCGAAGTCGCCGACCGCGGCGTAATAGGGTCCCTTGCGAAAACCGACCGTTTTCAACAGTTCCGGGATCAGCGGATTCAAGTCCATATAGCCCTGCCCGTGACCGTGCGTACGCTGGTTGAAAGGCATGCCCTCGAAGCTGACGGCGAGGTCGGTGCCGTGATCAAGATTGAAGCCCCGCAGGAAATACTGGTTGGCTTTGCCGCCACCGCTGTGCTGTGTGACGATCAGACCGGGCACCGTTTCCAGCACTTCGCCGGACCGGAAAAGCGGACGCCGCAGTAGCTGTTCCAATCCAACCACTCCCTCATTCGCGGAACCGGCGATTTCAAGAAGACTGTCGTCGCGCCCCGTCACAACAATCCCTTCCAGCATGATCGGATCCGGTCGCGGCATATCGCGGATCGGCACGGCCGGTTCCTGCGCGCCGGCCGGCAGCGCCAGCCCCAGCCCGAGCAGGCCGAGACGGAGGGAGTTGGGTTGGGTGAAAGAGAAGAACGAAGAACGTCGATGGTATGGATTCATGAACGGAATGGATGCAAAGGGTTCACCGCGCGCCGGACCGGCCGCGGAAGGGATCAGGGAAAGGCCCCGCGACGGCGTTCGCGGCGAAGGAACCGCAGCTGCCGCAGGGGTTGGAAACGTCCGGAACAATCCGCAGTGCGAATCCGACCGGACAGAAGACTGCTCAATAGATCACCACGAACGGCGGTGCCCTGCCCGGTGGCTGGAAGCTCCACGAGGATTTGGCAATCCGCACGAGAGTCAATCGCGATACGGCTTCCCGAAGCGGCGCGAAGGCGGCCACCACGACCGCCGGCACCGCCAGGTCCAACAGTTCCTCGCCCAGCAGATCGATCACCGGGCTCGTATGCTCATGCCGCCCGGGGATCGGCACCCCTTCACCGGAATGCGAATGGCGACCGGAGCCGTGATGGACGTGACCGTGCCCGTCAGCAACAGGACGTACCGACGCAGTCCGGCGATGAAACGCGTCATGGGCACCTTCGCTCCGAACGAAAAGACCGAGCGCCGCCAACAGCATGGCGAGACAGCCGGAGAGTATCCGACTCATCCTGCCAGAGCGTCTTTTCGAACGGGCCACATTCATGGGAGACCATATTCAAACTCACGCCCACAGCCGGGGCAAGTTTGCGCAGTCGTGAACACGGACCGCGATCGTATCGGCAATCCATCCGAAGTCAACTGCGGCGGGCATCCGAACAATTGCGCGACAATCCTGAAAAAACCGCTTGCACATGTGTATTACTTGACGCAATACACCTAACACACACAGAACGCCACGCTCCATGTTGCCCTTCGAAATACATCTCAAGCACGGAACGCCGGTTTACGAGCAGGTGCTCTATGCCGCCAAGAAGGCGATCGTGTCCGGGCAACTCCGCCCGGACGACGCCTTCCCGTCCGTCCGCGCCATCAGCAAGGAGTTGAAGGTCAACCCCAACACGGTTCAGAAGGCCATCTCCGTGTTGAAGCGCGAAGGATTCCTGGAGGTACGTCCGGGCGTCGGAACCATCGTCGCGCTGCCCCATCGTCCCGACCCCGAACAACAGACCGCCCTGCTCGGCGGCGAACTGGAGGCCCTCGTGGTGAAGGCCAAGGAATTCTCCCTGTCCCTCGACGACGTCACCAAGGCGCTTCGCAAACACTGGAAGGAACTCTGATCATGTCCGAACCGAATCCTGTCATCGAAACCCGCGGCCTTACCCGCCGCTTTCGCAAGATCGAGGCCGTGCACGGCCTCGATCTCACCGTCCATGAAGGCTCGATCCACGCCTTCCTCGGCCCCAACGGAGCGGGCAAGACCACCACGATCCGCATGCTGATGAACATCACGCATCCAAGCGGCGGCGAGGCGACCGTGCTCGGCACGCCCAGCCGCCGGCTCGGCCGTCGCGATTTCGAACGGATCGGCTACGTCTCCGAGAACCAGCGCCTTCCGCTCTGGATGACCGTGGCGAACCTGATGAACTACCTCCGGCCGCTCTACCCGACCTGGGACAACGCCTTCGCCGCGAAGCTGATCAAAGATTTCGATCTTCCGCTCGGCCAGCAACTGAAGCACCTCTCGCGCGGCATGCGCATGAAGGCCTCCCTCGTCGGTGCGCTCGCCTTCCGCCCGCGGCTGCTGATTTTGGATGAGCCTTTCAGCGGTCTCGATCCGCTCGTTCGCGAGGAGTTTCTTGAAGGCATCATCGAACTCACCGCTCAGGAAAAGTGGACGATCTTCATCTCCTCGCACGACATCGACGAGGTGGAGCGGCTCGCGGATCAGGTCGCCATCATCAACCAGGGCCGGCTGCGGCTCTCCGAGTCCGTAGAGGATCTGCTCCAGCGTTTCCGCAAGGTCTCCTTCACCAGCCCCAGCGAAAACGAAGACATTGCCCACCTGCCGGGCCAGTGGATGTCCGCGCAATCCGTCGGGCATCACGTGAGTCTTGTCGAAACCCGTTTCGACCCGCCAAAGACCGAGGACCTGCTCCGTGCCCGTTTTGGCGAAATCAAAAACCTCTCCATCGAATCCCTCTCGCTGCGGGAGATCTACCTCGTCCTCGCCCGCAACCTGAAAACCGCCAAGCGGAACGAGTCATGAACACGCGCCTGCTCTGGCATCAGTTCCGCAAGGAAACCCGGGAACACCTGTGGTTCACCATCGGCTACGGGATCATCGTGGCGATCTACACCTACATGGGAGCCTGCGGACTGTTTGAAACCGTCACGGACAAGTGGGACCGGCCGATCATCCTGGACAACGAGATGTTCATGCTCTTCATCCGCCTGCTTCCCGCGATCTTCTATGCGCCCTTCATCGCGTTCGCCGATCCGACCGATTCACCGGATGCCTTCTGGCTGACCAAACCACCGCGGGCGGCCATCGTCGTCGGAGGCAAACTGCTCTGGATCACGGTGTGGCTGATCTGCATGCCGTTGATCGGGGAATGCATCATGGTGGTCGCGCTGGGCGGCGGAATGAAGGTGTTTTATGTGGCGATCGACTACGTGCATCTGCACGCCGCATTCGTATTCGGCGCCTTCGCCCTGGGAACCGTCGCGACGAATCCCATCCGCCTGATCCTCAGCGCGCTGGCGATCCCGGTTCTGATGGAATTCCTCGGCGCACTGGCGCGAACGATCTCGGGCGGTGAACTGTCCGACGAAATCCCTTACACGGCGTCCGTCGCGCTGTCATGGCTGTGGATCGGAATCGTCTCTGCCGGCGCGATCGCCATCGCCTGCGCGCAGTATCGATGGCGACGTCCGCTCCGGGTGGGCCTACCGGCGGGAGTGTTGCTGTTGAGCGCCGCGTTGCTCGCGGAACGCCTAAAGGTCGATCTAACGAACCCGCCCGTGGTCGGAGCCGAGCACCCTTTCGCCGCCTCGACCGCCCGCCTGGCAACCATTCGAATCGAGCCGGGGGAACTGACGGGTGGCGGAATCGGCCGTTCCCACCTGACCGCTCACGCCACCTTTGAAAAACTTCCCCACGGCTGTGCCTTGGGGATTGTCGAATTGGATCTGACCTTCTCCGTCAACGGGCGCGAGCGGCGGGTGAGGCACTTCTCCAAGGATTGGAGAGGCTTCGACGACGAGCATCAGGACCGGCCGCGGGTTTATCGGGATCTCGTGGAACGCATCGGGGACGCGAACTCGTCCGCCACCGCCACCCTGCGCTGCCGGATACGCGTTCCGCTGCCGCGCGATCTGGAAGAGGACCTGGCAAACGCACCGACGATCAAAGTCAGCGGACGGGTCCGCGCAGACTGCTTTGGGTATGAAGAGTTTGGCAGGATTCAACCACCGCCCTACGACGGCCCCACCTTTCCTCCGACCAACCGGCGCGATCCGGCAACGTTCCGCAAGAACGATGTTCTGTTGACCCTGTTTTGGCCGGTCGCGCCGGGGAACGTTCGTCAGGTCGCCGTCCAATATCGTCAAATCTCCGCCACGCTGGCCCCGGACAACGCTGAACTCTGGACGCGCGCCCACCAACACGTCGCGCCTTGGTACTACGTCCCACGAAACACCCAATCCGGCACGGCTTGGAAGGACTACGCCGGCCAGACAATCGAATCCAATTTCACCAGTCCCCGCACCGCGCTCCACCTGAATCGCGGTTGGTTTTCCATCCCCTCCTCCTTCCCGGCCGACGAGATCGTTGTCTTTCGAGCCCGCCACCTGGGGCAGCGGACGATTGAACTGTCCACCCAACCCACAGCCGCACGTTGACGTCATGCAAGTCCTTCTCCATCTGATCAAACAGGAGCTCCTCGCCCATCGCACGCTGATCGTCGCCTGGGTGGCGGTCCAGATCGCGCAGTCGATATTCGCCATCACCGGTATGGCCGGAGAGTTCTACCGGCCGCTGACCTCCCCACTGACGGAGCAGGCGATGATGCTGTTCGGCGTGGTTCACGCGATCGGCATCGTCCTGCTGCCCGGCGCGATCGCCCTCTCCGATCCGCCGACGGACGAGTCGGCGCATTGGCGCGCCCTGCCGGTTCAAGCGTGGCAGCTGCTGACGACAAAACTCGCCACCGTCTTTATCGGGGTCATTCTTCCCATCCTCTGTGGGCAGATGTTCAGCCTGATCTACTCCGACGCGGGCCAATGGACGGCCGACTTGCTGGCGGATCAATCCGGCTATCTCCCTGCCTGGATCGGCGTTGGATTCTGCCTCGGCGCCGTCGCGGGCGATAGGAGACGATTTGCCATCGCGATCGCTTCGCTGTTGGTGGGGACAAGCCTGCTGATGTTTGTCGTCCATGCCTCAAGCCAGCATTCCCACGCCGCGGGCCGATTCGAAATCGCAATGATGTTGCTGGACGACGGACTCAGCAACGTTTTCACCAACAACCTTTTCCTGATCGGAGCGGGCGCAACCATCCTGCTTCGCTACTTCACGCGCATTCACGGCGCCTGGCTTGCCGTCATCTTCGTTCTCGGTGTCCCCGCCACCCCGCTCATCGCGCCGCGATTGCTCTCCGGCTTCATCCCCGCGCTCCACCTGTCAACACAGACGGAGATCGCCGAGGTCCGGGCATCCTACGATCCGCCCGAGCGAATTCTGATTGTCACCAACAACGCCGGGGTCCGCTGGCAGGGTTACTCCCCGTACTCGGCGCTCCATTTCCACGGCGTCGGGCCTTCCCAGTTTGTCATGCCCACGAAGCTGGAAACGCATCTCTGGATACACAATGAGGAGCGCACATCGTTCA
>JADHOF010000008.1 GCA_016779125.1 Verrucomicrobiia bacterium
GCGACAAAGGCAAGAACGGACGGCAGGACAAAACTCGTTTTCATAGGCGCGACACGTTTCGGACGGATGCGACCGTATCGCACGATTCTTCGAGATCAACAGCCGGAATTTTGACCGCCCTGACTTTCCATCTTCCGGAATGGGTTTAAACTCGGCCGTGGACTTCGATTTGCCGCCAACGACCCCAGCCATGATCCTGCCAGGAGTCGTGCTCTTTCCCGGCATGCTGCTGCCTCTCCACATTTTCGAGCCCCGCTACCGCCAAATGCTCGACGACGTCCTCTCCTCGGATCGAACCTTCGCGATCGTTCCCCGCATACCGGGTTCGACGGACGACACTCCGCACAGCATCGGCTGCGTTGGCATGGTGCGGGTCTCCGTCCAAAACCGCGACGACACCAGCAACCTGTTCCTGCTTGGATTCTCCCGCGTCCGCATTCTCGACCTCCTTCCGGACAACCCCTATCCCGTGCTGCGAATACAGGCACTGCCCGACAAGGACGACAGCACGCTCCGAACCGAGGCGCACGCCCTTCGTCTGAAGGAGATCGTCCGCGCCCGCCTGCGGGAAGCCGATGCCTCGAACACCTCCGCGCCGGCCGGACTCTCGACACTGCTGGAAACCGACATGTCCGCCGGCCGCCTGACGGATCTCGTCGCCCACACCCTGATCCCCGATCTCGCCCTGCGACAGGATCTCCTCGGCACTGCGTCGGTCACGGAACGCCTGCGCAAACTCATCTCTTTTTTCATCGAAAAATCCTGAAAGCGGCCCGCAGACTCGCGCCATGAACCCGACCGCCGGCGGCGAAATCATGTCCGAGCTTTTCCAGCGCCTGGTCATGCGCGAAACCAACATGGCGCTCCTGCTGCTGGGCCGTATCCCGCATCCCGAAACCGGCGAGCTACTGCGCGATTTGGCCTCGGCAAAGGACTACGTCGATCATCTTGAAATGCTGGAACACAAGACCCGCGGCAATCTCGGCGACGCGGAGGAAGCCCTGCTCCGCAAAAGCATCGCGGCGGCCCGCACCGCCCTGTCCGCCGAATTGGAAGCCGACGACGTGAAACTGTCCGACGATCCCCCCGCTTCACCGTGAGGCCGCTCCGGCAGGCATACCCTTTCTTCGCGCCGGATCGCGCCAGACTCTCCGGCATCGCGGGCCTGCTTCTGGCCGGCACCGCCCTGGCTGTCCTCAAGCCCTGGCCCATCGCCATCGCCATCGATTCGCTGATCGGCGACCAACCCCTGCCTGCATGGCTCCCCGGCGCTTCGCGCGAAGTCCTTCTGGTCGCGCTGACCGCGGCCACCTTCCTCATCCACGCAGCTGTCGCGCTGGTGCTGGCCGCGGGCCATCGCATGGCCATCGAGGTCGGCTTGAACGGCCTGCGACGCGTGCGCGGCGCGGTGTTCGAAAAGCTTCAGACGCTACCGATCGAGTATCACCTGCGACACCCTCAGGGCGATCTCATCCAGCGGGCCACCTGGGACACCTGCGCCTTTCAGACCATTTTCCAACAGGGATTCGTGACCGTGTTCACGGCGGGACTCTCATTGGCCCTGATGATTGTCGTCATGGCCCGGCTCAATCTCGCCCTGACACTCGTCACTCTCGCCACCCTGCCTCCGCTCCTGATCGCGATTCGCGTCTGCGGCCCGCGCATGATGCGCGCCGGCTCGGCCGCCCAGGAGCGGGACGGCCGACTGGCCTCGCGGGTGCAACAGAACATCGCCGCGACGAGTGTCATCCGGGCATTCAACCACGAGCCGGCCGAGATCGAACGTTTCGGAACGGAAGCGGACACGTCCCGCAATCTGCGCAGCCGCCAACACGGTCTCGAGATCGCCTATCTCGCGGTCGTGGCCATCGTTTTCGGCGGTGGAATCGCGGCGATTCTGATGACCGGCGCAACCCAGGTGACGCTCGGCCGGGCCACGGTCGGCGACCTGATCGTCTTCATTGCCTACCTTTCCCAGTTCTACGAACCGCTGAACCAGCTCTCCAATGTCGGAGTCAATGTCTCGACCGCCGGTGCCGGTGTCGACCGCGTCTGTGAAATCCTGGACACGCGCGACGAAGCCGAGCTCGGTGAGGATCCGCCTCCACCCCGGGGGGAGCTCGAGTTCAGGAACGTGAGCTTTTCATTCGGACCCGGCAAAACAGTGCTGAACGAGATCAACCTGAGGATCGCACCGGGCGAAGTGATCGCGCTGGTCGGACCCAGCGGAGCCGGCAAATCAACCCTGCTCCATCTGCTTCAGCGCTTTCGCGAACCGACGACGGGCGAAATCCTCGCGGGCGAACTCCCGCTTCGCTCCTGGTCCCGCGCCGGATGGCATCGCTCCGTCACCGCCATCCAACAGGAACCCGTCCTGTTGCCCGGCACGATCGCGGACAACATCGCCCTGGGAAACCCCGACGCCTCCCGGGAAGAAATCGTCTCCGCCGCCAAAGCCACCTGCGCGGACGGCTTCATTCGCAACTGCGAGCACGCCTACGAAACGATCGTCGGCGAAGGCTCCGCCCGCCTGAGCGTCGGGGAAAGCCAACGCGTCAACCTCGCCCGCGCCTTTCTGAAGCAATCCCCCATCCTTCTGCTGGATGAACCCACCAGCGCACTCGACACGGACTCCGAATCGGCGGTGGCCGAAAGCCTCGGCGTGCTCAGCCAGGGACGAACCACCCTCGTTGTCAGCCATCGCCAGGAGGTCATGAAATACGCCCGGCGCGTCATCGTGCTGGAAAACGGACGCGTGACGGCCGACGGAACGCCCGACGCGGTCGCCGCTTCAAACGAATTTTTCCGAAGAATGCGCGGATCGGAACGATGAACACGGGCAAGGAAAGAATCCTGGTCGTCGATGACAACACGATCAGCCGAATTGCCCTGTCGGAAACGCTCCGGGTCAACGGGTTCGATGTCGATGAATGCGACTGTGGCACCGGGTGCCGCGAATATCTCCGACGACATCATCCGGATCTGATCCTCCTTGATGTCAACCTGCCCGACGCGAACGGCATGGACCTTTGCCGGGAATTCAAGGCCGACGAACGCCTCTCCGCCGTTTTCATCGGACTCATCTCGGCCAGCCAGATCACGCCGGACGACCAGGCCGACGGACTCAATCTCGGGGCGGATGCCTACATCACCCGCCCGGTTCCAGCCTACGAACTCATCGCACGCGTCAAGGCACTCCTGCGCATTCAAAAAGCGGAGCAGGCCTTACGCGACGCGAACGAGGAACTGGAACACAAGGTCGCCGCCCGCACGGCGGATCTGGCTGCGGCGAACCACGCGCTCCAGGAGGAAATCCAGGAACGCCGGATCGCCGAAAACGCGCAGAAACGTCTGGCCCTCCGTCTGGGTGCACTCCACGCGCTCGACCAGGCGATTCTCCAATCGACCTCCACCCGCCAGATCTCCGAGGCCAGTCTGGACTGCCTTCACGAGCTCAGTCCGGCCGAATCCCTCCAGGTCTGGCGTCTGGACAGCGAGACAAACCGGATCGAATGCCTCGCCCATCGCGGCGCGCCAAAAATCACGATCGAAAGCCGGCCCATCGACGAGAAGCTGCGGACCATCTTCGAGCATCTGGCGCAGGCGCCCCGACTGGAAATCCCAAATGAAACCCACCCCTTCGTCACCGGAAGCGAACGGATCTGGGAGACTCTTCACCTGTTCCCGCTCAAGGCCCGGGAGGCCCTGCTCGGAGCCATCGTCGTGGCCCGGGATCACGTCGCGGAAGACGACGAACTCGCCGGCGGCGGCGAGGAGATCGCGGGCACCTTGTCCATCGCCCTGAGCCAGTCTCAGCTCTTCGACGAGGTCACGATCGGGCGCAGCCGGATGCGCGAATTGTCACGCCGCATGCTTCAGGTCCAGGAGGAGGAACGCCGCTACCTGTCCCGCGAGCTTCACGATGAGATCGGTCAAAACCTGACGGGCATCAAATCGCTGCTGGAATCCGGCATCCGGGAAACGGGAGCCACAGAAAAACTAAACAAGGCGCTGGCGATCGTAAACGAGCTGATGAGTCAGGTGCGCCGTCTGTCGATCGATCTTCGGCCTCAGATGCTGGATGATCTCGGTCTCACCAAGGCCCTGTCCTGGCAGTTCGGACGTTTGCGGGAACAGGCCGGCCTGGATGTCGATTTCCAGCACAACAACCCCGAGGCCCGCCTCCCCGCGGATTTCGAAATCGCCTTGTTTCGAATCGCGCAGGAGGCGCTCACGAATGTGATTCGGCACTCGGGCTCGCTCAAGGCCACCGTTCGTCTCTGGATCGAGACCGATCGCTGCCGCCTTCAAATTCATGACACCGGAAACGGCTTCGACGCCCGCTCGCGCCTCGGCGAATTCCGCACCGCCGGGCTCACAGGCATGATTGAGCGGGCCGAACTGCTGGGCGGCGAACTGCTGATCGAATCCGGTGACGGCAACGGCACATGTTTGACCGTGGACCTCCCGCTGACATAGTTTCCGAGCATTCCGATGACTTCCCCAAAAAAAATCCGCGTGGCACTGGCCGACGATCACCACATCGTGCGCGAAGGCCTCCGGCTCGTGCTCGAACGGGAGCCTGACATGGAACTGGCGGGTGAGGCCGCCGACGGACTTGCCGCCGTGGAACTCGTGGAACGGGAACAGCCCGACGTGCTGGTGGTGGACCTCATGCTCCCGCGACTTCACGGCCTGGAGGTGATCAAGCAGGTCTGCCGGGCGGGCCGCAAGACGAAGGCGCTGGTCCTTTCAATGCATTCCGACGAACCGTTCGTCATGGAGGCGCTTCGCAACGGAGCCTCCGGATATCTGCTCAAGGATTGCGATGGCGACGAATTTCTCCGTGCCCTGCGGGCCGTCGCGGCGGGGCGCAGACACCTCGCGGCGCCTCTCGCCGAACGCGCCTTGGACGGCTATATCGAGCATCCCGGCCGCACCAATCTGGATGTCTACGACACGCTGACCAACCGCGAGCGCACCGTGTTGCAACTGGCCGCCGAGGGATTCAGCAGCGCGAAGATCGCGGCCAAGCTTTTCATCAGCCCGCGAACCGCCGAGACGCATCGCGCCAACCTGATGCGCAAGTTGAAGCTCAACTCGCAGACGGAACTCGTCCGATTCTCGATTCGAAAAGGCCTGATCACCCCGTAACCGCGAGCCTCAGACGTCCTTCAACGGCCCGGTGGAATCCCCGAAGCGCTCAACCGGCGCGCCCATCACATCCAGCAGCCTCACGTAGAGATTGCTCATCGGCGTCTTGCCCGACAGCTTCAGATGGCGGCCCGGCTTCAACGCGCCGCCGGCGTGCCCGGCGAGAATCACCGGCAGGTCGTCATGGCGATGCCGGTTGCCGTCCGAAAGTCCGCTCGCGTACAGCGTCATCGAATTGTGCAGCAGCGACCTGCCGTCCACGTCTTTCGCGGCGTCCATCTTCTCCAGATAATAGGCAAACTGCCGCGCGTAGAACTCGTCGATCTTTCGCAGTTTCTCCATCTTTTCCTTCTCTTCCTGATGATGGGAAAGGAAATGGTGCCCTTCGGACACCCCGATGTCCTTGAAGCTCAGATTGCTGCCGTCGTGCGCGAGGGAGAAGGTCGCGATACGCGTGCTGTCCGTCTGAAAAGCCAGCACCAGCAGGTCGATCATCAGCCGGACATGATCCTCATACTTCCGGGGAATGCCTTCCGGTGCCTCCATCGCGACCTTCGGCAGCCGGAAATCCTCGTTCCTCTCGATGCGCAGCTCCACCTCGCGAACACCGGTCAGGTACTCGTCCAGCTTGTGGCGATCGTTTCCTCCAAGCTGCCCGCGAAGGCTTCGCGCGTCTTCCAGCACGAAGTCGAGTATCGAGCGCTTCTGGGCGATCCGCTTCGCGTGGTTCGTCCGGCGCTCGGAATCATTCCCCACACCAAACAGGCGCTCAAAGACCAGTCGCGGATTGTTCTCCGGCGCCATCGGCGTGACCTCGCTCCGCCAGGAAAGATTGAACTGGTAGGCGCAGGAATATCCCGAATCACAACCGCCGGACTTGCGCACAGCGTCCGTCGCCAACTCCAGAGACGCGAACCGGGTGTTGCGGCCGATCGCGTTGGCGGCCACCTGATCCACCGAGATTCCGAGATGAATGTCTGCGCCGGCCGTCTTCCTCGGACGCGCGCCTGTCAGAATCGTGGCGTTGGCGCGGGCGTGGTCCCCGGCGCCATCCTTGCCGGCCCAGCCGTTTTCATGCTCCAAGCCGGAGATGACCTGAAAGTGCGGCTTGAAACCGGCCAGCGGCTTCATCGTGCGATTCAACTCGTAGTTCTCGCCGCTTCCCTCGGGACGCCACGCGTCCAGTATGACACCGTTCGGCACATACAGATAAGCCGAACGCAACGGCGGGCCGCCGTTTCCGCCGTTGGTCTCCAAGGCGGGGGCGAGCGATTCAAAGGTGGGAAGCGCGACCGCCGCGCCAAGTCCTCGGAGGAAATTTCTACGATTCGTTTTCATGGTTTGAACTCAGTTTGGAATGGTCTTCCGGTCCGGTCGGTTTATCGCCCAAGCCGCGCGAGCCTGTTGCCGTCGCCCCGGCGCATCTGAAACGGGGCGCTCTCGGCGATCAGGTAGAACAGCGTGCGCATCTTCCCGCCATCGTGCTCCAAGCCTTCCGAGATCCAGTCGATGGTCGGGGTGTCATAATATTCCATCCCGCGCCCCAGAGCGTAGGTCATCAGCTTCTCGATGAGGCAGCGATAGAAATCTCCGCGACGGGCGTTGGCCAACACGTCCGCCATCTCACGCGCGTTGCCAAAGGTCTCGCCCGTGATCAATTGCCCTCCCGCCTCGATCGGCAAGCCGCCTTCCTCATCGCGCCACATTCCGAGCGCATTGAAATTCTCCAGCGCCAATCCGAGCGGATCAAAGCGGGCATGACAGGAGGCGCAGGCCGGATTCGCCCGATGGATCTCCATCGCCTCGCGCATGGCGATCTGCCCCCTGCGACCGGCGGTCACTTCCTCCAACAACGGCGCATTCGGCGGCGGCGGCGGCGCAGGCGTGCCGAGGATGTTGTCCAGAATGAACAGACCGCGCTTGACCGGCGACGTGCGTGTCGGATTCGAGGTGACCAGCAACACGCTCCCATGGGTGAGCACGCCCCGGCGGGGACTCTCCGCCGGCAGGACGACCCGCTGCATCTTTGAACCGCGCACACCGTCGATACCGTAAAATTTCGCAAGCGCCTCGTTCAGGAACGTGTAGTCGGCCGTAAGCAACTCGGGCACCGCCCGGTCCTCCTTCAACAGGTAGTCGAACAGCATCTCGGTCTCATCCCGCATGGCCTGGCGGATGTTGTTGTTGAACACCCGATAGGCCTGACGGGAATCGCGAATACGGAGAATGCGCCGGGGATCCACGGCGATCGCCTCGACATCGCGGGTCTGGAGCCATTGCCCGACGAAGCTGCGGATGAAACGCTGGGACTTGGGATCTTCGATCATCCGATCGATCTGATTCCGCAGATCCGCCCGCAGCCCGCCACGCTCCGCCAACTGAAACAAGGTCTCATCCGGGATGGAGCTCCAAAGGAAATAGGACAGGCGGGAAGCCAGCGCGAATTCATCCAATGCCACCACCTCGGCCGGATCGTCCGGCTTCGCCTGGATCTCGGCCCGGAACAGAAACCGGGGTGAGGAAAGGATGGCCTTCACCGCCCGCGCGACACCCTGCTCGAACATCACGCCGTCCTCCGCGTCGTGATCGATCGCCAGTTTCACCAGTCGGTCCAGCGCAGGCTCGTCCACCGATCGACGAAAGGCGCGCGACGCGATATGTCGGAGAATTTTGCGGGCGTAGACCTCGCGACCCGCCTGATCGTCCGGCGGCGGGCCATCGACAAACACGCGGCGGTAGATGGGGCTTTGCTTTCCGTTCTGCGAATTCAGCGGTCCCTGCAGGTAGACCGCGCGCACCGCGAGGCGCAGGGGGTTTTCACCCGGATCCGGCGCCGTTCCCGGCAGCAGTTCGAGCCCCAGCGTGTTCACCCCACGTTTCAACTCGGTTTCACCGCTCACATAGATCGCCTTGCGGGCGTCCCAGCTGAGATCCTCCTCGGCGAGGTTGCGTCCGTTCGCCTTCAGCCGGAGCACCGCGGAGTGAATGGTCGCCTCCATGGAGCCCTGGACGGCCATTTCCACCCGCACCAGATAACGCCCCGGCTCGGAAACGGTCTCCCGATGCTCGTAAAGCGCCTTCCGCTCAAACGGCATCCATTGCGCAGAGTTTCCGGCGTCCTGCGGATCCTTGAACATTTCTCCTCCGATCTGAAGGGTCGGAAGCCGGGGATGTTCCAGAGGAATGGCCGCGTCCGCGATCTTCTCCGCCGCCGTCAAATATTTCTCCAGCAGGAGCGGCGAGATGCTCAAGACGTCTCCGATGGTGTCGAACCCGTACCCCGTATCGTCCGGCGGAAACTCCTCGTCCGCCTCGAACTCGACTCCAAACAGGTCCCTCACCGTGTATTCGTATTCCACACGGTTCAGCCGGCGGATCGTGACGCGACCGGGATCGGGCTTCTCAGGATCCACGAGAAAAACGTCACGCTCGATCCATCGCATGACCTTCTCGCGCTGAGCTTGGGTGGGTTGATCCTTCTTGGCCGGCGGCATCATTCGCGCGCGAAGATTCTCCCACACGGCCAGCCATGTCTTGTGATCGGTCAGGCGCTCGCGATCGCTCTTGTGATGATCCAGCAGCAGATCCCCCTTGTCCACGCCGTCGGCGTGACAGTCATGGCAGAACTCCGCCAACACCGGCTCGATCTCACGCTTGAAATCCAAGCCCCCCTCGGCCGCGCCGGCGCTGACCGACACGGTCGCGAGCAGCGCAAATCCGGCGAAATTCACTCTAAAACTCATGTAGGCATCCAGTCTCAACATCTGCGGGCCATCCGACGAATCACCCCCATTGGTATTCGATCGGAAGGACCCGGGTTTTCCGGCATTGCCGACGCCGCGTCACTCAAATAAACCTGCCCCATGGCCGATCCCTGGTTTCAAGTCGCTGACCTCGACAACATCCCCTCCCCCTCCCTGCTGATCTATCCGGAACGCGTCGAGGAAAACATCCGCCGCCTCATCACCCTGGCCGGCTCCCCCGACCGCCTCCGGCCACATGTGAAAACCCACAAGATGCCGGAACTGATCAAGCGTCAGCTGCGACAGGGCATCAACAAATTCAAATGTGCCACCATCGCGGAGGCGGAAATGTGCGCCACCGTCGGGGCCCCGGACATCCTCCTCGCCTACCAGCCGGTCGGCCCCAACATCAACCGGCTCCGCCAACTGACGGAGAAGTTTCCAGATGTCCGTTTCGGCGCGGTGGTCGACACCCCTTCAATCGTCACGGATCTGGAAGGCGCGTTCCTCGACGCACCCCGAAAACTGTCGGTCTACCTCGACCTCGACTGCGGCATGCACCGCACCGGCATCGAGCCCGGCGGCCGGGCCTTGGATCTCTATCGCAGCATCGACCAATCCGAGGTTCTCGAAGTCGGCGGACTGCACGCCTATGACGGACACAACCACGAGCAGGATCTGGATCAAAGAACCACCAAATGTGAGGTGGACTTCCAAATCATCCGCGCGCTGGCCGAGGAACTCCGCGAAGAGGGCATGTCGGTCCCGGAAATCGTCGCGGGCGGATCCCCGACGCTGCCCATCCACCTCAAACACCCGGACGTGACGTGCAGTCCCGGCACCGTCTTCCTTTGGGACTACGGATACGGAATGGGCCTCCCCGATCTGAATTTCCAGGTCGCCGCCCTCGTTCTCACCCGGGTCGTCAGCCGCCCCTCGCGCAACCGCGTCTGCGTGGACCTCGGTCACAAGGCCGTGGCCGCCGAGAACCCGCATCCCCGCGTCCGCTTCCTCAATCTCCTCGATGGTGAAGCCGTCATGCAGAGCGAGGAGCATCTGGTGATCGAATCGCTCAACGCCGAATACGCCCGGGTCGGCGACGTGCTCTACGGCGTCCCGCGCCATATCTGCCCGACCGTCGCCCTCCACGACCGCGCCTACGTGATCGAGGACGGAAGGCTCACCGGGGAATGGGAGATCACCGCCCGCGACAGACGCCTGACGATCTGAGCCCCCTTCTCACTTGAGGAGCAGCGTCAGCAGCCAGATGACAAAGAGGCCTCCAGCCATGACCTTCCAGAAGAGCACCGGATCTCGCTCCAGAAGGGGCAGATCTGAGGGATCCACAAAGTCGGGGTTCGGCCGGCGAAGATCGGTGACAAATTCGGAGAGAGCCTCGTGGCGGTGCTCGGGATTGATCGACAACGCCTTTCGGAGTGCTCCATCCATCCAATTCGCGATCAACGGATTGAATTTCGCGGCCGGCGTGTATGCCAGCTTCCTGAAATCACCCAACGTCCCGGCATCCTCGAATCTTTCGCCGTAGGGATGCCGCCCCCCGGTCAGCATGCCATACGCGATCAACGCCAACGAGAAGAGGTCCGATTTGATCGTCGGGCGGCGTCCCAGTCGGTACTCGGGCGCGGAATATCTCGTCGTGCCCAGATTCCGCCCGCGTTCGATCGGCACGCGACTCTCCTTGATGTCGACGGCGGAGGCCGACCCAAGATCGATGATTTTCACGTTGCCATCGGGCTCGATCATGATGTTGGCCGGTTTCAGATCCTGATGCAGCGTCTCCCGCCGATGCATGGACCGGAGTCCCCGCGCGGCCTGATCGATCACATCGACGACCTTGTTCACATCCGGTCGCGGATTCTCCCGGATCCAATCTTCCAGATTGCTCCCGCGAACCCGTTCCATCAGATAGAAGAGAAAGTTGGGCGCCCGCCGCTTTTCGACGACCCGCACCAAATGGGAATGACTGACGCGCTTGCCAATCCATTCCTCCGTGACGAAGCGCTCGATGTAGGCGGGATCGTCCTCGAAATTGCGCGACGGCGTTTTCATCACCAGCTCATCCCCGCTTTCGATGTCGCGCACATGATAGAGCTGACCTCGGGGATTGGTATCCAGCAATGCGAGAACTTCGTAACCGTCGAGTTTGTGACCGGCCCGCAGATCCGGCGGAAAAGGAAGGCGCCCCAGTTCTTCGCAAAATTCCTTCCGCGTCGCCGTCGGCAGAGTTTCGATCCTGATCAGCTGGACGCTGATATTGTCCGCGCTCCCGTTCTGAAGCGCCAATTCGCCGATCAACCGGCCGACCTGATCCAGATCCTCACGGTCATCCTTGAGCAGTCTTTCCAAGTCGCGCCGGTTGACGTGGTCGTGAACACCATCGGTCGTCAGCAGATACACGTCGTCCTCGTGCGCCTCCTCATGCCAGTAGTCAATGTCGAGATTCAGGTCCAGTCCCATCGCCCGGTTCAGAAAGCTCTTCTTGGCCGTCCCCCAGGTCGAATGATCGTTCGTCACCTGTTCAAGCGCGCCATCCCGAAGTCGATACACACGCGTGTCTCCGACATGAAAAACGTGAACAGTGCGGCTCTTGATCACCATCGCGCTCATCGCGCTGATGAACCCCTTGTGTTCGTCAACAAAACGACGCCCCTCGGAGTAAAGCCATTGATTCAATGAGGCCAGCACCCGGTGGGCGGAGGTCTTCACCAGCCACGTCTCCGGCGTCGAAAAATAGTCGGCGAGAAATCCCCGCACGCACAGTTCGCCCGCCTCCTTTCCGGCTCCCGCCGCCGAAACACCATCGGCGATCACCAGCGCGATTCCCTTTAGTCCCAAGGCTTCACCTTCAGGAATCCAAACACCAAGACAATCCTCGTTCTCGGGTTTCAAACCGGCGGACGTGAACTGGCCGTAGTTGACCCTGAGGTTCCCTTCAAGCTGCACGACCGCATTCATAGCGAACGCCGCGTCACGTGGAAACGACGGAAGCCCCTTTTCATGCAATCGCAATCAATGAAACGGTACCGTCAGGCGGCACCCATGCCGTTGGGTCCGTCGGCTTCTCCGCGAGAATCAACAGGTCAACCAGCACAAGGCATCGGAATCATTTCAGGGAGAAATTTGAAACACTGCCTTCATCCCCCCTTTCTGCTGAACCAAATCGCGAAGACTGTATCGATCTAGCCTCGCCATAAACGCGGACATCGCCTCGTCAAAGATAACCTTCAGACCACAGCCGCCACGCAACCTGCATGGCGGATTGTGGCAATCCACAGGCTCCAGCTGAGGCTCCATGTGCCGCACCACGTCGCCAATGCAAATCGAGGACAACTCTCTTGCCAAACGGATGCCACCGTTCCGGCCTCGCGTTGTCTCCAGATAGCCCAGCGTCGCGAGGCGATGAACGACCTTTACAACGTGATTCTTCGAGAGACTGAAATAGTCGACAACCTCTCCGATCGTCACCTGTCGTTCCGGCGGTTGGGCGGCCAGATATAGAAGCGTTCTCAGACCGAAGTCGGTAAACCGGGTCAGATTCATTGACGAAGTGCGAACATTGGCTTTTGCGGGCAAACGATCATCAAAACGTCTTGCGATGCCACGGAGTGCCTCCCTCGGCGACACCGGCCGGCTCAATCGCGTTCGCCGCGTCCTTCATCGTGGTTGCCAGAAGGGTGTAGGTCTCGATCCATGCCGCCTTGACCTCTTCGGTGAACGCGTCGCCCAAACCCTTGTTCAGCGTCCAGATCAACGCGTCGCCCACCGTGTCGTAATGTTCGTCCCGAACCCCGTATCCCACGTGGCGACGCCCGAGGTCCTGAACCGCACCGACGATCTTTTCAAGGTTGCTCAGTCCTTTCACCGCGACGGTGATCATGGTCGTGAGCTTCTTACCCTGTTCGGAAAGGTTTTCCGGAAACATCGCCTTGAGCGACGGGTCCAGATCGAACAAACGGGAATAGAACAAACCCGCGGCGGTGTCTGCGATCGGAACGACCTTGTCCCAGCTATCCTGAACTAGTTTTACCTGATTTTCTGTCATGTTGATTTCCTGTCTTGTTTCTCGTTTCGGCCAATCTTCAGCCGGCATCATCGCCGACTGAAATGAATCATGTACAGGACCGCCCTTCGCACCTGCTCGTCGGTAAGGTCCTTGTTCCCGCCCCGCGCCGGCATCCCGGCTTCAGTTTTCCCCTCAAATCCGTTCAACGCGCTGGCCACAAGCACATCAATCCCCTTCCCGATGCGGGGACCCCATGCCGATGGGTCACCAAACCGCGGCGAGCCGGCCTTGCCGATGCCGTGGCAGTTCCGACAGTTTTCGATCCAGATCTCGCGCCCGGCCACCAGGTCCTCACCCGGGGCATGAGGCCAATCATCGGGCTCACTCCGGACAACGGCCACCTCCGGATCCGGGGCGGGCTGCGGCGAGTGATCGCCACAGCCCGCGAGAAGAAGCACGCCCGCGGAGAGGATCACCGCAAATCCCATGCGCCGTTTCATAAACCTGGATTAAGAGTCCTTACCGAGAGGAATTCGAATCATGACGCCGCCCATCACGTCCCCGAGTTTGAAGTCGGTTTTCGGGGAATCCTTGTGGTCGTTATGACAATCCACGCAGGCAGCGGCGACCCCGATATCGGCGTAGAGGGCACTGAAGTATTTCTGATCTCCAAGCGTTTCCTCACCATAAAACGGAGCCGTTCCCCCGTTGCTCTTGATGAACTCCAAACCCTGTTTCTCAATGTCTGTCTTCGGGGCGTGTTGCTTGTTGATGGGCCACTCGCTGAGAAGACCATAGGTGAATCCGATGTCCCGCTCCGTAACCAGCTCTGCACCCATGCGAAACATCTGGGCGGGCAGCGGCAGCGCCTTTTCGTCTTCATAATACTCGCTCGCCTTGATCACCTTGTGTTCCTTCACCAGGCGGTTGATCACCTTCTTGGCGTAGACGGTTCGATCCGCCGCCATGACCGCATGCAGCATGTCGGCCACCTGTTTTGGAGCCAGCCCCGACGGTGCCGCCGCAGCGGGTGGAGCCGGCGGCTCGCCGCATCCGACAGCCATAAGACCGCCGCAGGCCGCAAGTCCGGCTATGATTTTCGAGAGTTTGATCTGTGTTTTCATGTTCCCTGTTCGTTTTCGTGTTGATGTCTAGCGTTGCTTTTCCGAGATCCTCCGCCGGACCCAGTCGAGACTCTCGATGTGTCGAGACGGTTCACCTCGAAAATTGGTTTTGATGAGCTGCACATCCGCGAGCGCATCGATCACGTATCCCAGCCCGTGACACGGCAGACAGGCGGTGCGAATCATCTTTTCATTCGGCTGCAGGTTGAAACTCTGATTGTGGGTCACAAGTGTCCGGGTGCCGGTGACATCTTTATGTTCAATCCGCGGCATGTGGCAGGTCGCACAGGACACACCGCTCCCGGAAGGCAGCCTTCCGGCCGTTTCATCCTGCCAAAGTGCGAAATGGGAGGAGCGCTTGTAGGCGAGCGAATGTTCGTCTGCATGACAGGACAAACAGGCCTCGACAGCGGCGTACCGGGTGTCAAATCGATGCGACGGATGACAGGAGGTGCAGTTCAGTTCACGATGCCCGGCCTCGTGCTTCATCGGCAGACGCGCCATGTCGGGCCGCATGGGTTCCAGATCTTGGGCCAGCCGCATTCCATGTTTCCCAGCCAAAAAGGTTGATGCCTCGCTCTGATGGCATCTGGCGCAGCTCGCAAGCCCCGGCTTTTCAATCCATTCCAGCCCCCCTCTCTCATCCTTGGTCTCGTGGTGGCAATCACCGCAGTTGACCCCGCCCCCGGCGTGACTCGTTTCCACCCATTCCGTATTGATCGCGGCATCCGACCTTTTCGACGGTGGGGCGTCCCTTTCCTCCAGTCTCACCGGACTCGAAGCGCCAATTCCGGCCGTTTCAAAATACGCGGCAAGCCCTCGCGGTAGCACGCTGCCATGCTCCTTGTGGTTCGGCTCGTCCAGATGCCGGCTCAGGAAGTTTTCATAAAGGGCGGTATTGTCGTGAAAATTATGACAACCCGCCGTGGCGCAGGAGTCGAAGGGCAGCCCGGCATGCGATTCCCGGTTCTCCAAGGTCTCCTGATGACAATGCGCGCAGAAATCATCGGGCAAGGTGACCCCCATGGGCCGGGTCTGATCGGGAACGTGCTCGCGGTGACAGGTCACACACTTCCGGGCATCCAACGCCCGCACCCGGTCCGCGTTTCGTGGATCCGTAAATTTCGACTTCGGATGAGAGTCATTGACCGCCTTCAAGTCGGCCGCATGGCAATCGTAGCAGGCCTGCTCCTTCACCCCGTTCAAGGGGTCATGGCACACCTCGCATCGCACCTCGATCTGGTGGTGCCCGTGCGTCGTCGCCCCCGGCAGAAACACCGTCGCGTCGGGACCTTTCATTCTCAATGTGAAATAGGAGCTCATGCTCAATGTGAGGACGACCCAGACAAACCAGGGCCAGGCTTTTTTCCACATGGTCAGTAGTAGTAGCTGGCGAAGGCGTGAAAGAAGACGAGCACCGGCAACGGCCAGGTCAACGCGACGTGAAAGGACTGCCATCCTTTCCGCAACCAGCGTCCCCATGGATCGATCATGCTTCGTTCCACCGCCGTGACCAAACCCGCCATGCCCCCGATCCCGGCGAGCAGGAGAAAGTTGACGCCCAGCAGAAAATTAAGGTTGTGACCAAGATGCAGACCCGTGTGCAGAAACAGAACCAGAAGCGTACCGACCCCGATCCCCGCGTGCAGCACCCGCCAATGTCCAAAATCTCCCAATGAAAACCTGCGTATCCGCTTCCGAAGCGAAAGCACCATGCTCAGGACCGACAGTCCCACCAGAGCAAATCCGGTGACCTGCTTTACAAAGTGATCGCTCCAGAGAGATTCGATCTTTGACACCCTTTGCACGGAGTCGGAAACCGGCATTTCAAATGCAGCAATTGGCACCAAAATCAGAAGACACAGGAGGGAAACCAGCCCCAACGCGAACCCGCCGCGGGGCTCAACCACCACGTCCTGTGGCGCACCGATAATGCGGGACACCACCGGCGCGCAGGACCCGCAGACCGAGGATGCCCCCGTTCTCGCCGCGATATCCGGAACGGAGGACGCGCCCTCGCGACACGCCGCCACGATCTCCCGTTTGCAGATGCCCATGCAGTTGCAGACCTCGGCGGTTTCAGGCCAATCGGCGGGATCAGCCGTAACCTGCGGCCTCCAGAGGAGCCCCTGTTCAATGAAGCGGTTGATGTTCCAAGGCCAGATCCGCCTCCGCTTCCGGATGACCTCCCGCACGCGGGAGATCTCCGTCCAACCACCGATCTCAATGGCACCAACGATGCGCCCCCCCAGAACGGAAATTCTCCGGTAGGTGCCGTTGAATTCGCTCGAATAGGAGGGGCATTCCGATTGGAACTCCCCGACCGCCGCGACCTCGATCTTCTCGAGCTTCAGGATGGCCGACTGATCGGGCTCCCTAAAGACAGCCGCGCCTCCGTGGAGATTCTCCGCAAGCACGTCCGCCATCTCATACCCGGGCAGAACAAGTCCATAGGGCGCTCCCTTGAAGGCGGCGCATTCGCCGACCGCGTAAACCATGGGGTCGGAGGTCTCCAAACGCTCATTCACCTGGATGCCGCCACGGGGCCCCACCTCAAGTCCACACGCGCGGGCCAGCTCATCACAGGGTCGAATGCCGGTTGCGAACACCACCATGCCCACCTTCACGCAGGTGCCGCTCTTGAATACCACGACGAGCTCCTCACCTCGTCGCTCGATTGATTCAGTCGTCTGGGCATTGTGCACCACCACCCCGGATTCCTGAATCCGGGACTGAAGGATGCGGGAGGCTTCGAGCGGCAGCTGCTTCGACATCAAACCGGAACCGCGTTCCACCACATGGGTGCGCAGACCAAGCTTGATAAATGCCTCCGCCGCCTCCAGCCCGAGAAGGCCGCCTCCGATTATCAGAACGCTTCCGCACCCGGCGGCCCGGGATCGTATGCGCCGCAGGTCGCTCAGACTGCGATAGACATACACGCCTTCCAGATCCCCTCCGGGTATTTCAGGACGGAAGGCATGTGAGCCTGTTGCGAAAACGAGCCTGTCATATGGCACTCTTTTTCCGCTTTGCGAATGTACAACTTTTTCTTCGCGATCGACCAGGACGACAGGATCGCCGGTGTGAAGTTTGATTTCATGTTTCTCATACCAATCGCTTCCCTTCAGTTCCAGTTGTCGGGCGGAGGTGCCGTGGAGAAAGTCCGTCAGATTGACCCGATCAAGCGCCGGATGCGGTTCGGCTCCAAAAACGGTCACATCCCATTTTTCAAGCCCGCCTCCGGCAACCATTCGATCCAAGACCCGCAGCCCGACCATGCCATTGCCGATGACGACCAGCCTTTCCCTGACCGCCACTGGATTGGGCAATGAAGCATGGCCGGACCTTCCGGGCCTCGCATTCCTCATTCGTTTCAATAAGCCTGCCATTCGCTTTTCGGTCCTCGACCGCTGCCGGGCTTGTAGCATCAGCGATGCCAGATGGGGCGGAATGCCTCTCGCGAAACCTCCAAATCTATAGCGGACTTCCATGCCTGAAATCGATGGATTCGCTGGAGGCCCATGCAGCAAGGCAGGCCGGATTGCCTCTCGCAGCCGAAATCAGATCACCCGCGCGGGCTCAGGCGCCCGCGCGCTTGGCTCCGCCCCCGCCGGCTGCTGCTCAGGTTTGCTCACCTGTATAAAAAACCGTCCAGACTGCGACGAACTGAACAGGCCGAGGCATTCGCGAAATTCATGACAGAACCCCGCTTTGCTTTCGGAACTACGCATCGAAACCGAAAAGGAGAATTCACCGTGTCTCTTTCGAACAATCGTACATCATCAGGACCGATTCCCGATCGCCGCCTGTCGAATACGGGGTCCCTCGGACAAAGTTGCCAGACCCACGCTGGTTCACGGCAAAAAGAAGAGCAACCCGAAGAAGCGGAAGTAACCGACCTTGCTTCTCCTTCCGCGCAAGCGCGCCGCGCACGGCCCAATCGAACCACACGGCCGGGAGGCGTTCTGTCAGCTTGGGCCGAGCGCGCGCGAGGTCCTTCGTTTCGCACCGATCCCGGGCAAGGTCGTACAGCTCCCATTGTTTGGTCCGGCTGTCCCATACGACCTTCACAGTCGTCGGGGGCCGCCAACAAATTACGACAATAATGAATCACGATGTTGGCTGGGAAGGCGCCGGGAATGGAGTTTCGCTGGAGCGACCTATCAGGTCATGGCCCGGGGGAATCGATGGGAACCGCGACTCAATCTTCCCCAAAAAGGGGGCTGGGTTTGACCGCAACCCGACAGTTCCGCCTATTGGCTGGGTCGCAACGGACGGTGGTCCGGGTGATCGGGGGGGGCGAGGAGGCGGCGGGCCTTGGATCGGCCGCCTTTCCAGATGTCGTATTGGGGGTCGGCGTATTCTTCAAAGAATCCGTCCAGCCGGGTCGCGAGGGCTTGTTGCCGTTGTTTGTGACCGGGTTGGCCGAAGAGGTTGAAGCGTTCGTGCGGGTCCTGCTTCATGTCATATAACTCGCCGGGGCCTTCCGGCGAACGGCGTGCGACGTATTTCCAGTCTTCGGTGCGGATGGATCGCGTGCCTTCCATCTCGTAGAACATCCTGGTTTCCCAAGGCATCGTTCCGCCCCGCAGCACCTCGGCAAAGCTGCGGCCGGGCAGTTTCGGGCTTTGTGGAATGCGGTTCTTCAGGCCCATGTAGTCCAGCACACTGGGAAGGAAGTCGTAGTTGGCGATCATCATGTCGGGGCGGCCGGGCTTCACTCCGCCGGGATGCCGCACGATGAAGGGGACCTGCATCATCAAGTCGTGCGCGCCGAAGGGCCGGGTGTGATCCCCCATGCCGAAGAATCCGTTCTGGCCACCCATCCAACCCTGATCTCCGGCGAAGACGACGATGGTGTCCTCGTCGAGCCCATGCTTCTTGAGCGTATTGAGGATCGCGCCCACTCCGTCGTCGATGCCGCTGACCTCGGCGGCCACGCGCCGGATGCTCACCGGATTGTTATGGTAGGCCAGGTTGTTGTATTGCCAGGGATGCGCCGTGTCGCGCGGGAAGGAGAGCAGGTCCTTGTCGGCGTAGTATTCCGCGTGGCGATTCTGCGCAGGACGCAGAAGCAGCGGGCCGAGGCAGTAGGGTCCGTTGTAGGCCAGGTAGAGGAAGAAGGGTTTGTCCTTGTTCTGCTCGATGAAGCGGATGCCGTGTTCCGTCCAGAGATCGGTCATGTATTTGGGCGTCTGCTTGACCTCGCCGTTCTCGATGACGGGATCCTCGTACATGTTTCCCGTGCTGCCGCGCACCATGGTGGCCCAGTAGGAAAAACCGTCCTGCGGGTTGAGGTTGTCGCCCAAATGCCATTTGCCGCTGAGGCCGCAGACATAGCCTTCGGAGTGGAGAATTCCCGGCAGCGTTTGAAACTCCTTGAGCGTGTAATAGGCCTCCGGTCCCATCATGTATTTGTTGTCGAGAAAGGAGTGCAGACCGTGCTGCGAGGGAATCAGTCCGGTCAGGTAGGTGGCGCGGGTGGGTGAGCAGACAGGATTGCTCGCCATCGCCCGCATGAATTGCGCTCCCTCCGCCGCCATGCGGTCCAGATTGGGCGTACGGATGTCCTTGTTGCCGTAGCAGCCAAGCGTCCAGGCACCGTGATTGTCGGTAAGGATGAAGACGAGGTTGGGCCGTCTGGCCGCATGGACGGAGGCCGACAGGAGGACTGCGACTAGCAGGAACAGGCGGGCTTTCATGAATCAGGTTCTAGCTGCGAACGGAGGCGAACACAATTCCGTTGGCGGGATAGATTGACCCGGGGAAGGCAGGCACCTATTGAAACCGGCGATGATCACCGAGATCGACGATGCCCTGTTTTCGGATCTGCTAAGCAAGGCGGAGGAGTCGCCTCGCAGACGCGCGCACCACGTCTTCCACCAGAGCCATGACGAACTTGTCCAGCGGCTGTGCATCGCTTTGCGCCCCGGCACCTACGTGCGTCCGCACAACCATCACGTGAGCGGCAAATGGGAACTCCTGCTCGTGCTTCGTGGGAGGGTGGAACTGTTGGAGTTTGCCGATGATGGTCGGCTTTTGAGCCGGCGAACCCTGTCGGCCGACAGCGGGCTGAGCGCGGTCGAATTGTCGGCGAACACCTGGCATTCGCTGATCCCAACAGGCGACGAGGCGGTCATCATGGAGGTCAAGCAAGGCCCGTTTGCCGCAACAGCCCCCGAGGAATTCGCTGCCTGGTCGCCCGAGGAAGGAGCGCCGGAGGTCGCGTCGTATCTTGCGTGGTCCGCCAAAGCCGAGCTTGGAGACGTCTATCGTCCGAACTGAAGCCGGGGGCGCGCGAATCCCGCTTTTGGTTTGATTCCGATTTGAAAGAGCGGATGGTCCCGGGCCATTTGTCATGTCCTGGGTCCTTCTCTCCATCCTGTCGGCGATGTTTCTTGGGGTCTATGACCTCACGAAAAAGGCCGGCGTGCGGGAGAACGCGGTTCCGCCCGTGCTGTTCCTCAGTGTCCTGGCGGGCGCGACGGTCTGGACGCCGTTTCTGATCTGGTCGCTGTGTTCGCCGGAGACCTTTCCCTCGGATCGCTTTCTCGTTCGCAACCTGACCTGGCTGGAGCACGGGTTGTTGTTTGCCAAATCCGCGTTGGTGGCCTCCGCGTGGATCTTCAACTACTTCGCGGTGAAGCATCTGCCGGTTTCCATCGCTTCGCCCATTCGCGCCACCTCGCCGCTATGGACCATTCTCATCGCGGTGTCGGTGTTGGGAGAACGACCGAGTCTGCCGCAATGGGGGGGAATCGCGGTGATTCTAGCGGCCTTCTACGCATTCTCTTTTGTCGGCCGATTGGAAGGGATTCACTTTCACAAGGATCGCTGGGTTGGATTCATGGTGGTGGCCACGTTGCTGGGATCCTTGAGCGCGCTTTACGACAAATACCTGTTGCAGACCCGTGGTTTGGAAGCGGCTTCCGTGCAGTGCTGGTTCTCGATCTACCTGGTCTTCGTGCTGGCCCCCTTCTGTCTGGCCTGGCGGCTGGGTCGCTTTGGAAACCGGCGGTTTGAATGGCGGTGGAGCATCCCGCTGATCGGGGTGACATTGCTGGTCGCCGACTTCTTCTACTTCATCGCCGTCGGAAAGGTGGACGCCTTGATTTCGGTCATCTCGGTTCTGCGCCGTTGCGCGGTGCTGATCACCTTTTTCGGCGGTATCGCGCTCTATCGGGAAAAGAATTTCTGGCCGAAATTCCGTTGTATCCTTGCGCTGCTGCTCGGAATCCTGCTCTGCAATTGGAAATGAAATGAACAGCCGCCCGTCGCGCCAGGTCAGTCGCCGCCCTTTCGCGCCCAGGACGGGCGCTGACGCTCGGGCAGATCGCGGTTGACGGTGGCGAAGTAGGCGTCGCTGCCGAGCAACTCGTTGACGGCGGCCTCAAACTCCGTGGAAGGCGCGACGGCATAGCGTTCGTGGGCCTCGATGTAGACATGTTCCCCGCCGGCCATGCGGATGCGGAGGAAGAGCGGGCAACGGCCGCGGTTGGCTTCCGCGAGGTTCATCGCCTGATTCAGCATGCCCTCGTTCAGATGAGCCGCATCGACGCGGAGAAAGACCTGTTCCGTGAAACGCTTCGGGGCGTCCTCAAGCTTGAGGATGTCCTGCGGGAAAAACTTCGGCCGGTCTTCGGCGTTGTTGACCTCGCCGATGATCATGAGGGCGGTGTTGGCTTCGAGCAGGTGTTTGAATTTGTCGAAGTTGTCGTTCATCACCAGCACCTGAAAGGTTCCCTGCAGATCCTCCAGCGTCATCATCGCGTAGGCCTTGCCGGACTTTTTTGAAAAGCCCTGCTGAATGGCCGCGACGTAGCCGCCGATACGGGTCATGGAGCGATCTTCCAGTGTTTTCGCGGTTTCCGAATTGGCCAGGCAGTAGTTCTGCATGATCGACGCGAAAGGCGTGAGCGGATGGCCGGAGATGTAGAAGCCGAGCAGCTCCTTCTCGGCCTTGAGCATTTCGGATTGCGGCCACTCGGGCAGACGCGCGAGCTGCTTTTCCTCGATCCCCTGCGCCTCGTCCATCATGCCGAAGAGCGAGGCCTGTCCGCGTTCGCGATCCGCGATAATGGAGGCGGCCCGCTGGAGGGCCTCGTCGATCGCGGCGAACAGGGTCGCCCGCGTCTCGCCGAACGAGTCGCAGGCACCGGCCTTGACCAGGGATTCCAACACCTTGCGGTTGACGGTGCGGCTGTCCAGGCGCTCGCAGAAGTCGTTCAGATTCCTGAAGGGACCGCCTTCTTCGCGGGCCTTGACCATGGTCTCCACCGCCGCTCCGCCGACGCCCTTGATGGCCTCCAGTCCGAAACGGATGACGGTGCCCTCGCGGGCCGGGGCGAACTGGGCGCGGCTCTCGTTGACGTCCGGCGGCAGCACCTGGATCTTCATTCCGGCCGCCTCGGCGATGTATTCGCTGAGCTTGGCCGTGTCCGCCATGTCGTTCGTCATCATGGCGCAGTAGAATTCCACCGGATAGTTCGCCTTCAGGTAGGCGGTCTGGTAGGCGACGATGGCGTAGGCGGCGGCGTGGGATTTGTTGAATCCGTATCCGGCGAACTTTTCAAGGATGTCGAAGATCTGGTTGGCGCGATCGGCGGGAATGTTGTTGACCTCCTTGCAGCCGGCAACGAACAGCTTCCGTTGCTTGGCCATCTCCTCGACCTTCTTCTTGCCCATCGCGCGGCGCAGAAGATCCGCCTTGCCCAGACTGTAGCCGGCGAGGAGCTGCGTGGCCTGCATCACCTGTTCCTGATAGATGAGGATGCCGTAGGTCTCGTTTGAAATCTTTTCGAGCAGCGGATGCTCGTACTTGATCTGAACCTCCCCGTGACGACGTCGGATGAAGTCCGGAATCAGGTCCATCGGGCCGGGGCGATAGAGGGCGACCAAGGCGGTGATGTGCTCGACGGACTGGATCTGGAATTTTCGGCACAGGTCGCGCATGCCCCCGGATTCCAACTGGAACACGCCGAGGGTGTTTGCGTTGTTCAACAGCTCGTAAGTCTTGTGATCGTCGAGGGGCAGCAGATCGACGTCGATCTCGATGCCCTTCGTCTTTTTGACCATGTCGCAGGCGTTGCGAATGACCGTGAGAGTCTTGAGCCCGAGAAAATCCATCTTGAGCAGACCCAGCTCCTCGACCGGACCGCCGCCGTACTGGGTCACCAACGTACCGCTGTCGTCCATCTTCAGCGGCAGGATATCGACGAGCGGCTTGTCCGAAATGACGACGCCGGCGGCGTGGATCGACGTGTTGCGCGTCATGTTTTCCAGCACGAAGGCCGTGTCGACGAGTTCGCGCGCCTGCGGTTCCGTCTCGTAGGCCAGCTTGAAGTCGGGCGATTGTTCCAGGGCCTTCCGGAGCGTCATCTTGAGCTCGTTCGGAATCATCTTCGCGAGCCGGTCGGTGTCGCTGAAACCCATTCCCATGGCGCGGCCGACGTCGCGGATCGCCGCCTTGGCCCCCATCGTTCCGAAGGTGACGATCTGGGCCACGGAATCCGCCCCGTATTTGTCGCGGACATATTCGATGATCTCCTGGCGGCGATCATCCGCGAAGTCGATGTCGATGTCCGGCGGGCTGACGCGCTCGGGATTGAGGAAGCGCTCGAAGAGGAGGTTGTAGCGGATCGGATCGACGTTCGCGATTTCGAGCAGGAAGGTGACGAGCGAACCGGCGGCCGAGCCACGGGCCACGCAGGAGACGCCGATGCTGCGTCCGTAGAGCACGAATTCGGCGACGATGATGAAGTAGGAGACGTAGCCCATCTTCTGAATCACGCCGAGCTCGACCTCGATGCGGTCAATGAGAACCTGGATCGCCGCCCGGACTTCCGGGTCCTCCAGAGGCTTTTCGGGAAGCGGCTTTTCGGGGTCGGCCGGCTTGTAGCTGGGCAGTCGGCGCGGATCGCCGATGTGATTGATTTCAAACTCCTCGCCTTTGGGAGTGAGAATCAGGCCGTACCGCTTCGCGAAACCGTCGCAGCAAAGTTTTCTCAGGAACCCCTCGCGGGTGAAGCCCTCGGGCGGGTTGGCTGCCGGGTAGTGCTGCGACTTGAAATCGAACTCGACGGCGCATTTCTCAGCGACCTCCAGCGTGTTGGTGCAGGCTTCGGGCACCTCGGAAAAGATCGCGTTCATCTCATCCGCGCCACGGAGATGAAACTGCTCCTTCACGTAACTCAGACTCATCCGCTCGGGGTTGTTGATCGTGGTCTGGGTTCCGACGCAGACCAACACGTCGTGCGCGTGCGCGTGCTCCTTGTTGATGTAGTGGACGTCGTTCGTGGCCACGAGTTTGAGCCCGAACTCCCTCGCCCACGGGATGAGATGCCGGTTCACATCGATCTGCTCCTGAATCGTGTGGTTCTGAAGTTCCAGATAGAAATTGTCGGGACCGAAAATCTGGCGGTACCAGTCGACCGTTTCGCGCGCCTTGTCGAGTTGGCCGTTCATGATGAGCTGGGGGATTTCGCTCGCGAGGCAGCCAGACAGGCAGATCAGTCCCTCCTTGCACTCTTCCAGGATCTCCTTGTCGATGCGGGGCTTGTGGTAAAAGCCCTCGACCTGCGCGGCGGTGGCGAGACGGACGAGGTTCTTGTAGCCGATCTCGTCGGACGCGATGAGGCCGAGGTGATGGTAGCGCTCCTTCTTGCCGGTCGTGTTCGCCACCTGCTTTTTCTCATGCCGGCTGCCGGGCGCGACATACATTTCACAGCCGATCAACGGCTTGATGCCCGCGTTCATGCAGGCCTTGTAAAACTCGATCGCACCATACATCACGCCGTGGTCGGTCATCGCCAGGGCGGGGAATTTCAGCTCTCTCGCGCGCTCAACGAGCGGCTTAACCCGGCAGGCGCCGTCCAGCATGGAATACTCCGTGTGGACGTGCAGGTGAACGAATTCCGCGTGCGACATCCGGGCAAACTCCCGCGCCGCCGCAGTGATGTCGAGCGAACCTTATTCGCAGGACAGAGGCAGGGACCTGCACCAGGGAGATTCGCCGAATTTCGACCGAAATCGTGCCTCAAGGTCCGCTGCGGCATCGGGAGATTCGGCAATGGCGAAGGTCGTGGATCCGCTCCCGCTCATCATGGCGACCACGGCGCCTTGAGTGCGGCAAAACTCCAGGTACAGGCGGAGAATGGGATACTTGGGCAGCACGGGTGCCTCCAGCGAGTTGAAGAAGTGCGGGGCTGCAGCGGCGAGGTCCGGGCCGTTCAAGGCGGCGATCAGTGCCCGGCCCTTTGTCGGATCGTCCGTGATCGCCTCGGGAAACTCGGCCAACTTCCGGAAAGCCCAGGGTGTGGGGACACCAAATCCGGGCTTCATCAACAACAAGCCCTTGCCTGACAAGGCCGGAAAAGGTTTCAGCGGCTCAATCTTTTCGCCGCGACCCGTCGCCAGGGCAGGTCCGTCTTGGAGGAAGAAATTGATGTCTGAACCATGTCGGGCGGCGATCTCGTGCAGCTGGTCGTGCGTCAAGGGTCGGCCAAAAAGTTCATTGAGGCCGCGCAGGGTCGTGGCCGCATTGGCGGAGCCCCCGGCCAAACCGGCCGCGATCGGGAGGCGTTTCTCGTGGCGGATGTGGACGCCCGATTCGATTTTGGCCGCGTCAAGGAAGGACTCAGCCGCCCGATAGATGAGATTGCCCGCGTCGGATTTGAGTTCCGGATGACTGCCGTCGATGACGATGCCGGCGGCGGTTTCGGAGAATTCGAGTTCATCAAACAGCGCGACCGGCTGCATGACCGTCTCCATTTCGTGAAAGCCGTCCTCGCGCTTGCGGAGGATGTTCAGCAGGAGATTGATTTTACAGGGCGACTGGAGGGCGACCTTCATTGGGCGGGAAACAAAAAAGGCGCCAACCGCGGTTGGCGCCCGTTGAGAAATCTTGCTCAGCGTTCGAACACGCGGAAGCGGCTGCCCGGAATGAACGGAATCAGCTCACCGCCGGCAAAGCCGACCGAGGTGTCCGTCGCGAAGATCGGGTCATGATGCTTGCCGGGGCGGTAATTGTCGGGATAAGCGAGTTCCTCGGTGAAGCCATCAATTTCCACCTTGCGGAACGGGTCCTGAAACCATTTGTCGGGGAAGAAATAGGGATCGTAGTCGGGGGTCGGGATCGGAAAGGTGACGATCTCGCTGAATCCGATCGCGGTTCGCGCGAGCGTCCGGTTCAGACCGCGAAGGATGCCGGTGGTGTAGGCGTTGTGTTGCCCTTCCCAAAGGCCGGTCTGCTCGATCGATCGTTGCAGTTCACCCAGTCGGAAGGGTTCTGAAAAATTGTTCAGGCCGCGTCCGAGCTTGCGGGTGGGTCCGTCGCACCCGGTGAGGAATGCGATTGCCACAATGGCGGTCATTAAGGTCGCGATTTTACGCATAACGGCGTCGTTCAGTGAAAGCTCCCGGAGAGTATGGAATCAAAAAGGCATGTAAAGGCTCTTCTCTCAGCCTCGTTGCAGCAACCAGTGGGTGAATTTCTTGCGAATTGAGGCCAGGGTGAACCAATACCACTGGTCGTATTTTTGCAGGGCGATGGCCCGTTCACCCGCGTCATCGCGAATGAAACGGTGCGGCACGTCCAGCTCGACCTTCGGGTGGTTTTCAAACACGCCAAGCAATCTCACCCGCTCCAAATCGCCATCCAGCTCCTCGATCCGGTTGATTTTAAAACCAGTCTTCATGCCCAGCCGCTGGAGCGTGCGGGGCGAAAAGTTGAAATGGTGCGCAACGTGAAAGAAGTGGCTGAGACGCGACCCCGGAGCCTGAATGTTGGGCACTTCCACGACGAAATGCCCTCCGGGCCGGAGGAGGCTCTTCACCATCGTAAACACCTCCGTCGGGCTGATCGTGTGCTCCAGAACGTGGTTCATGACCACAAGGTCAAAGGATTTGGGCTCAAACTTAGGAGCAACCTCGTCCAGCAGCCCGGCGTGGACGTCCAGTTCTTTCGAGTCCCGGCAAAACCGCGCATGCCCCTCGTGTGGCTCGATTCCCACAAAGTTCCCCTTGCCGTCGCAGCTTTGTTTCAGGGACCAGAGCAGCGCCCCGACGCCGCAGCCGATTTCCAACACGGACACCCCTTCTTTCAGGAAAGGACGAAGCATTCCGAGCATGGAGCGGATCTTGGGGATGCGCCGGTTGAAGAATCGCTCGTCCGGTGCCGATTGCCCTTTGTAGAGTCCCCAGTACTTCTTGTGATAGAACTCCGCGTTCTCCTCCGCCGTCGGTCTGGGATTCGAATAGACCAGACCACACTCCTGGCAAATCACGGTCGTCAGCACAGAGCCCCAGCGGCCCTTGGTCGCGAAGACCTGATAGGACGCGCAGCCGCACAGGTCGCAGACCTGCCCGTGCGATTGGATTGTTTCGTTGTTGGGAATGTTCCCCATCAAAAATAAATGACGCGTGCCGAACGAGTGTGGCCGCAATCATTCGCATGCGTCTCCAATTGTCAAAACGAAGGCGCTATTTTTTTCCCATGCGCGCAGATCAAGCGCCCGGGTCCTTGTCCACCACGGCCAGAAGCGGCTTCACTTCCGAGTAGGCCGCTTCCAATCGCCCCAGCAACCCGGGTATAGGGGCACCATCCCCTTCGCGGCCACAGTTCTCGATTTCCTGACACAATCCCTTCATTGCCAGCGCACCGACATGGGCCGCGCTCGTTTTCAGCGGGTGAATCGCCTTTTCGACCGCGTCAATATCGCCCGCGTCCAGAGCCGCCCGGGCGAACCCCAGTTGCGCCTCCGCGTATTGGTGAAACATGCGGACCATATCGTTCGCAAACTCATCGCCGCCGAGTTCGCGCAGACGCGCCAAGGCTGATTCATCCAGGGTTGCGGGTTCAGTCATGGTTGGTGAACGGCGGTGCCACCGCCGGGCAAAGGGTTCCGGCGGGTGTTCGTGTTGTCAATTCCCATGTCGTCCGCTTGTGGCTTGACTCCGCGCCAAGCCGCAATGATACCGGGGCCGATCATTCCACCCATGAACGAAACCATCTCTCCCTCACCGGACCGTCGCGACTTCCTGAAATCTTCCACGGCCGCGGTTGCCGCCGGCATCGCCTTTCCAAGCGTGACGTTTGGCAAACCGACCGACAAGAAACTGCGCCTCGGCGTGGTGGGCTGCGGCGGTCGGGGCACGGGCGCCATTTCCCAGGCCCTCAAGGCGGACAGCAACATCGAGCTGGTGGCCATGGGCGACGCCTTTTCCGAAAAGATCGATCGAAGCCTTCAGGCCTTGGAGAGAAATAGCGGGATCGAAAGCGTCAAGCTGAAGGTGAAAGACAGCCGCAAATTCGTCGGCGTCGATTCCTACGAGAAGGTCCTGGACAGCGACGTCGATGTCGTGATTTTGACCACGCCTCCGGGATTTCGACCGATGCACCTGCTGAAGGCCGTCGAGGCGGGCAAGCACGTCTTCACCGAGAAACCCATGGCGACCGACGCGCCCGGTGTCCGACTCGTGCAGAAGGCCGTTGAAATCTCCAAGAAAAAGGAACTCGCGATGGTGGCCGGCTTCTGCTGGCGCTATGACTACGCTCGAAAGGAACTGTTCAAGCGCATCGCCGACGGCGAGATCGGCGAGGTCCGGGCCGCCTACGGCACCTATCTCACCGGTGTGGTGAAGCCCATGCCGGCGGCGGACACCCGTCCGGAAGGGATCACCGATCTCGAATGGATGGTGCGCAACTGGTACAACTTCAACTGGCTTTCCGGCGACGGCTACGTCGAGCAGGCCATTCACACCGTCGACTGGCTCGCGTGGGTGATGGGCGACAAGCCGCCCGCAAGCTGCACCGCCGTCGGCGGGAGACAGATCCCGGCGGAGGGCGGCAACATCTTCGACCACATCGAGGTCAACTACCTCTGGGACAACCACGTGCGCGGCACCGTGGCGCAGCGGCAGATGGGCGGCTGCTTCAACGAGAACAGTTTCTACGTGCTCGGTGCGGACGGCGAAGGCTGGATCAAAAGCGGTCGGGTCTACATCACCGGCAAGAACCCTTGGCGCTATAGCGGTCCCAAGAACGACATGTACCAGACGGAGCACGACGAGATGTTCGCCTCCATCCGCGAGGGCAACGTCATCAACAACGGCGATCGCATGGTCAGCAGCACGCTGATGGGCATCATGGGCCGCACCGCCGCCTACACGGGCAAGGAAATCACCTGGGAGGAAATCAACAAATCCCAGCAGATCCTCGCACCGCAAGATATCACCAGCTGGAATGACACAGTCGTCCCCGAACCCCTCGCCATGCCCGGCCGCACGAAATTCATCTGATCAGGGCGAAGGAAATCACCCGACAGCGCGGCCGAAGACGGATTCCCGTTTTCGGCCGCGCTTGTTTTATCGGGCGATGTTTGGGCGACGCTCGACTCGTTTGATCTGGGCGGGGTCGAGGGTGAATTCGGCGCGGAGATAGCGATCGCCGGCGACTCGCAGGGTTATGGGGCCGGAAGGGGGGACATCGCCGGCGCGGATCCTGAAGTGGTGGTAGGTCGAGGAGGATCGGACGCGATGAACCGGAACTTCCTTCCCTGACGCGTCGATCAAAAATACGGCGCAGGTGTGATCGGCGTCCGCGCCGTGCCGCTCCAGGTGGATCCAGTACTCCTGCTGGCTGAATGAGAGAAGCCGGTCGCCTGTTCCATTGCCGCCCGAAGTCCACGCGTTTCCACCATCTGGCGACAGGAGTTTCTTTTCGGTGATCAGGCCGTTCTCGAATTTGTAGTCGCCCGGGCCACCGATCCACACACGCTCCAGGGAGGTTCCTCCCAGATTCGCGGCGACATCGAATTCCAATACCTCCGCCGGCCCCGGCATGTTGGTGAACGGGAAGTCTCTGTATTCATTGGTCGCCCAACGCGCGGCGAATTGGCGGGAAATGGAAACGCTGACCCGCCAGGCCGGTTCGTTGGTTGGCAGCATGGAACCCTCGTTGCCGGTCGCATCTGTCAATCGCCAGGAGTAGTTGAACCAGTCTTTCAGGAAACTCCCGTTCTCGTGCGCTCTGAAACGCATGGAGAAATGTTCCCGCGTCGCAGTCCTCGATAGCTCCGCTTCAGCCAGCTCAAAGTCGAACCCGTTCACCTGCTTTGTGATCGGCATGGGCTCCGTCTTCCATTCGGGGAAGGCGCGTCCCGCAGCGGGATTCTCAATACGCATCGCGAACGGCAGCCGGTTGACCAGGCCGGTAAACAGGCAGGACGCATCCCGTCGCGGCATCACCGCGAGGTCGGGCAACATGAACCGGCGATCGGCGAAGCTGCCCGGATAGCTGCGTGTGCCGACCGCGAAGGTCTCGCCCGAATCCGAGACCACGTGCAGATAGTCCCAGTCCGGCGGGATTCCGGGAGACAGCGTCACGCTGATCCACGGCTGCACGCGTTCCTCGCGTCTGCTGTGACGCAATGAACGCACTTCCGGCCCCAGCTTGTCCCTGAGCCATCCCGGGGACATTTTTTGAAGTTTCTCCAGCCATTCCGGTCCGGTCCGGTATTCGTGCGAGGTTCCGAAGGTCACCGCTTCGAGGCGCAACAACCGACCGTCCGGCAGCGCGATCGCGTTCTCCGCCTTGCGGGAGGATTCCGGCAGCACGGCGGTCAAAATGGCGGCCAGCAGAAAGAGCAGGATGAAGATGGCGAAGCCCGCGCCTTTTAAACCGTTGTTCATCTGGAAGGAAGCAACGCTAGGGCCGCAATGCGGAATTGTGAAGCGTTGTCCCCGCTGATATATCCGCGCGATGCAACGACTCCTCCTCGCGATCTGCCTTCTGCTGAACGTGGCCGAAACGATGGCCGCCGCGAAATCGGAGCGGCCGAACGTCCTCTTCATCGCGGTCGACGATCTGAATGACTGGATCAGCGTGCTCGGCGGGCACCCGCAGGGGGCGACGCCAAACATCGATCGCCTCGTGAAACGCGGGGTCCTGTTCCGGAACGCCCACTGCGCCGCGCCCGCCTGCAACCCTTCCCGCACCGCGCTGATGACGGGATTGCATCCTTCGAGCACCGGCGTCTACCTCAACTCCAATCCCTGGCGGCCGGTCCTGCCGGATGTCGTGACCTTGCCGCAACACTTCACCGCGCACGGCTATCGTGTCGGCGGCTCGGGCAAGATCTATCACGGCGGCTACGAGGACCCGGCCTCCTGGCAGCATTACCTCAACAAGGGCGGCGACCCGAAGCCGACGCCGGCGGTCGCGAATGATCCGCACAGCAAGGCGGGGGGAATCATCTGGGGCCGGCTGGACGGTGTCGCGGACGAGGAGATGAACGACTACAAGATGGTGTCCTATGCCCTTGATGAGTTGAAGAAGGAGCACGACAAACCCTTCTTTCTCGCCTGCGGCATTTACCGACCACACATGCCGTGGCAGGTGCCGGGCAAGTATTACAACATGTTCCCGATCTCCGATATCCAGCTCCCGGAGCATCGCGCGGATGACTTGAAAGACATTCCGCCGGCCGGATTGAAGATGGGCAAACCCAAGGGCGATCACGCGACCATCACCCGCACGGACAACTGGAAGCACGCGGTGCAGGCCTACCTGGCCAGCATGGCCTTCACCGACGCCATGCTCGGGCGATTGCTGGACGGCTTTGACGAGAGCGCCTACCGGGACAACACCATCATCGTCTTCTGGACAGATCACGGCTGGCACCTCGGCGAGAAGGAACACTGGCGGAAATTCTCGCTGTGGGAGGAGGCCACCCGCGTGCCCATGGCGATGATCGTGCCCGGACTCACCCGGGCCGGGCAGGTCTGCGATCGACCCGTCGGCCTGATCGACATTTATCCGACCTTGATCGAACTGTGCGGACTGAAGCCCAAGCCCGAACTCTTTGGCCGCAGCTTGGCCCCCCTGCTGAAGCGCCCCGGGGCCGAGTGGCCCTATCCCACCCTGACCACGCACGGTCGCCTGAATCACGCACTGAGGGACGACCGATACCGTTTCATACGCTATGCGAACGGGGACCAGGAACTCTACGACCATCAGTCCGACCCGATGGAATACACGAACCTCGCCGCCACGGAGGCGGGCAGGAAAGTGATCTCGCGCCTGTCCGAATGGCTGCCCAAGACCGACGTGCCGGAAGCCCCGTCCGAGTCGAAGGGCAGGAAGTCTG
>JADHOF010000231.1 GCA_016779125.1 Verrucomicrobiia bacterium
TGGATTCCATGCTCGCGCCGAAGGGTGGGCAGTATTGTGTGGAAATTTAATTCACCATCGGGTGATGTAATTAGACAAACGCCGCGCTCCCTCAATTTTTCGAGCTTCGTTTTTGGACAACGACGGGTTGTCAGAACGATGATTTTGGAAAAACTGTGGCGAAAGACTTCCGCGTCGAGACGGATTGATCCGGCGGCGGATGCGATGATCCGGAGGTTGAACTCCGCGAGTCCGCGCTGGATGCGAAGGCGTCGGAACCGCGACGGTCCGGGATCCATTTTGACAGGGGAGGTATCGACCGTGCGGGCACCATTCAGGACGGCGTCCACCGTGGCGCGCAGTTCGTAAAGAAGGGTTTCGTCTCGACGGCTGGAGAAGTGGCACACGCCCCGTGATGCCGAGGCGGTTTTGCCGTCGGCGGAGATCGCCATGTTGACCAAGACGTAGGGGCGCGGCGATTTCATAGGATCAGCATCGCGTCCCCGAAACTGAAGAATCGGTATCGTTCGCGCACGGCGATTTCGTAGGCGGAAAGGGCGGTTTTCTGACCTGCGAAGGCGGACACAAGCATCAGGAGGGTGGATTCAGGCAGGTGAAAGTTTGTGACCAGGGCATCGACCAGATGAAAGCGGCACGGGGGGTGGAGGAAGATGTTGGTGCGACCTTTGTGGTCCCGCTCCGGAAGAGGCTGGTCCGCAAACTGCCGGGCGACTGTTTCGAGCACTCTGACGCTGGTGGTGCCGACAGCGATCACCCGCCCGCCGGCGGCGTGGGTTTGATTGATGGCGACGGTGGTCGCTTGAGGCATCACGTAGGATTCGAAGTGCATTTGGTGCTCCTCGATTCGATCAGCCGTCATCGGTGCGAAGGTTCCCAGTCCGACATGGAGTGTGACATCCGCAGTGCGAACACCTTTCGCTTTGAGTTTTGTAATTAACTCTGTGGTGAAATGTAGGCCTGCGGTCGGCGCGGCTACGGAGCCCGGTGGGTGGGCGTAAACCGTCTGATACCGTTCTCGGTCCGAGGAATCGGGTTTGTCGGGCCGGGAAATATAAGGAGGCAAGGGAGTTTCGCCGATTTCGTCGAGTGCTGTGACGATATCGTTCACACCTGAGAAGCGGATTAGTCCGTGTCCGGCTTCGTTTTTTTCGAGAACTTCCCCCTTGAGTGATGTTGTCCCTCCCGCAGCGGAAGTAAGATCAAATTTTGCCCCGATTCGGAGCCGTTTGCCCGGTTTTAGGAAACACCACCAGTGATTCGGTTCGACCTCCTCAACCAGCAGGAGTTCCAGGTGGCCACCGGTGTCTGGCTTTACCCCGCGAATCCGGGCCGGAATGACCTTCGAATTGTTGAGAATCAAAAGATCTCCGGCTTCGATATAGTCGATCAGATTGGTGAATGTCCTGTGAACAATTTCACCGGATGAACGATAAAGAACCAGAAGCCGCGATCCGTCGCGTTGATCTGCGGGCTGCTGAGCGATGAGTTCTGGAGGGAGTTCAAAATGGAAATCGGATCGCCGCACGGGAGACTTTTTAGGGCAATTTCTTGGACTTGAACAGACCGACGTGGGGTGGAGTGGGGGGAACAGGGGGTGAAAATATGTCAGATTTTTTTGGGTGAAGCCCGGATCAGCGACTGTTTCGAAAGTCGTAAACGCCTGTAAATCAATACGTTATTCACTGTTGATAAGGTTCTCATTTCTGAAAACCAATGTGGTGGAGGGTGTTGACAAGTGGGGGATCGTGGGGTGTTATAGAGCCGCTGTGGGACTTAGTTGCGGTATAGTGGTTCCTCAGTAGCGGCATGACAGCAAACGGCAATCCAGAGCGGGTCTCGTATAAATCGCTTTATCGGCATGGGGTCGATGACAAGCGGCGTGTACAGATTCCGGCCAAGTGGCGCTCTAATCAGGACACCGTTTACTCGATTTACCTTTGGAAGACCGAAGGGCAGCGCTTCCCCTGTCTGCTGGTGCTGCCGCCTAGGACGGCAGCGAAGCTGGAGGCAAAGGTGGAAGAGATGGACTTCGGCGATCCCAGCGCGGAATCGCTACGCCGGCTTTTGGGGTCCAATTCCGACGATGTGACGGTGGATCGGGCCGGGCGGATTTGCCTCCCCGACGGATTGGCGAAAAAGGCCGGAATTAGTGGGGAAAGCGTTTTGGTGGGACTTTTTGACCGGTTCCAACTCTGGAACCCTGAATTTTACGAACAAGTGGAAGCGGTGGATCAGGCGCACGAAGGTCAGGTCAAGTCCCTTATTTAGCACCCTTGGGATTTGTCCGGCGCGTCGGATCGTGGCTGTGAGTGAACAAAACAACGATCATGGGCATGTTCAATTTTTTGGCGGCCGGTAACAGCCTGAAAGGGCTGGTGAGCCGGCGTTTTCGATACGCCAACGAAGGAAATACCATGATTCCCAACTTCGGGCTCAAGCCCGAGGTGGCGGACCGCCTCCGGGATGTCCGCGAAACCCGTCGCCGGGAAGATCCCTTCTCGAGGCGGAACGAGGTGCTGGATCGCGAGATCAAGCAGCGCCTGCAAACCCACTCGGGGCCCCGAGTCCGCAGCACCTATCGGCCTGAGCGGCCGGTGGCAAAGCGGGTCGAGCCGGAGGCCGCGCGTCCGGTTGAGGCGATCTCAACCGCCCGGGAGAACATCGCCCCGCCCGCGCCGGGCAACGGCGCGGGATGGGTGCGAAAGCTGAAGATCGCCCGGAGAGTCTCGGCCCGACCGGTTGAGACGGGCAAGCGAGCCAAGCGACAACCCAAGCGGCCCTCGGTTTACCGGGGAACCGCGGCGGCCCGGCATCAGCGTGAACCGCAGTGGATGGCCGGAGCCTGAAAAACGGACGGCGAAGCATGAGAAAACGTGACCAGTACCACCCATATTCCGGTGATGGAGGCGGAAGTGTTGACCGCGCTGAATCCCGTTCCGAACGGCAGATACGCCGACGGGACACTCGGTATGGGTGGACACACAGCAGCCATTTTGCGGCGCAGCGCGCCGACGGGGTGGGTGTTTGCCTGCGATCGCGATGGCGCGGCGCTGCGAACGGCTGAACAGAATTTGGCGGAGTTCACCGGGCGCTTCGAACTGAAGCGGGCGAACTACGCGACGCTGGCGGAGCATTTGCCGGCGGGAAGCATGGATGGCGTGCTGCTGGACCTCGGAGTCAGCTCGCCGCAGTTGGACAACGCCGATCGCGGCTTCAGTTTTTTGAATGACGGACCGCTCGACATGCGAATGGACGACCGACAAAAGAAGACGGCGGCGGACCTGGTGAACACCGAGGATCCGGAGGTCTTGGTGCGTCTGCTTTGGGAGTTCGGCGACGAACCCCGGGCGCGTCGCATCGTGCGGGTCATTTCAGAACGCCGGTTGGAGCGCCCGTTTGAAACGACGTCCGATCTTGCCGCGACCATCGAGTCCGTCTGCCCGCGGGCGGGAAAACGCAAGCATCCGGCCACGCGAACCTTCCAGGCGCTCCGCATCGCGGTGAATGACGAAATTGGCGGCCTTCGACGGGGCTTGGACGGCGCGCTGGACGTGCTGAAGCCCGGAGGTCGATTGGCGGTGATCACTTTCCATTCCCTGGAGGATCGTGTCGTCAAGGCCTTCGGGCGGGCGCTTGAGCGGGACTACGAATTTGACGGGGACCGCGACATTCCCGAATTCCGCCGGCCCTGCCAACCCCGCCTGAAACGAATCAACCGCAAAGCGATCAGCCCCGGTCCCGACGAGTTGAAGGTCAACCCCAGATCACGGAGCGCGCAGCTTCGCGTGTTCGAAAAAATCTGAAAAATTCGATGCCCAAAAACCGCAAAAGATCCGCTCCCGCCATCCGCCTCGGCCCCGTCGTCAAGGCCATCGTCGGCTGCCTCTGCCTCGGGCTCGCGGGTGTCGGCTACGTCTGGCAGAAGAATCAGATCTACGCCCTTGGCGCGCAGATGAAAAAGAAGGAGCAGCGGCTCGACAAGCTGCGACTGGACAACTTCGAACGGCAGCACCGGCTGTCCTACCTTCGCTCGACGGTCTATCTGGAAGAGCGGATTCGATCGCTTGGACTGGGCCTCAAAATGCCGCACCCGGAGCAGGTCATCACCTTGGAAGACAGCGGTATTCAACCCGTGGAGGGTTCGGAACAGAAAAAATATTGGGCGAAGGCCCGCGACTAGTAATCGGGCCGCCTGCGGCCCTGCCGACCTATGATGCAAGCATTCCAACACCGGAGACTTTTCCTTTTGGGGCTGCTCGTGCTGATCGCGTTCAGCGGTCTGGGCTACCGGCTGGTCGATTTGCAGGTCAACCGGCACGAGGCACTGTTGGCTCAGGCGGTCAACAACACGAGTCGCACCGAGTTGCTCGTGCCCCGGCGCGGGGACGTGCTGGACGCCCGCGGCAATCTTCTCGCGACCAGTCTTCCTGCCAAGACGATCTTCGCCGACCCCGTCTTTATCGGCGAGTACCAGTCGAACATTGCCAAGGCGATCGCGCCGCTGGTCGGAATGAGCGAATGGGAGCTCTACCACAAGCTCCAACCGAACGTGTCTTCGGTGACCAACGCGAACAACGAGATCATCGTCCGCACGAATCGGTACGTGGTTCTTGACCGTAAGGTGCCGCTGGACCGCTGGAGGCAGATCAGGGAGGCGATGAACGCCCTGGAGTTTGGCGACGAGAGTCGCCTCGGGCCGTCGCAAAGGAGATTCTTCAGGGACCTTCGGCGCATGGCTGTGAGCGCGGACGCGGTGGAAGACTCCATTCGCATCTATCCGAACCGCGAGCTGGCAGCCCATGTTCTCGGCTACGTGTCCTCCCGGTCAATCGAGGTCAACGGACGGCCTGCGAACGAGACTCTGGGCATGGATGGCATCGAGCGGGCGTTCAACACCCGGCTGACCGGAGCCCCGGGGTGGAGGGAGACCGAAAAAGATCGCCGCCAGAGGGAAGTGGCGGTGAAGCGGGTCAAGGAAGTGCCGCCAAGCGACGGGCTGAACATCCACCTGACCATAGATGCCCGCCTGCAGCATTTGGTGGAGGAAAAACTGGCCGAGGTCATGAACCGTTTCTCGCCCGTCAGCGCGACCGCGATTCTTGTCCGGCCGCAGACCGGCGAGGTGTTGGCCATGGCAAATCTTCCGACATACGATCCGAACCGGCCGGGAGATGTCGCCGAGGGGAATGAAATCTGGCGAAAGAACCGCGCGGTGATGGACGTGTATGAACCCGGGTCCACCTTCAAGGTTGTCGCCATCGCGGCCGGCCTTGAGGAAAAAGTCGTTCGCTACGACGAGCCGATCTGGTGTGAGAAGGGCAAGTGGAAATGGCGCAACGCGCGCACGCTGAACGAGTACCGTGGACACGGTTACGAGTCGATGACCGTGGAGTCGATTCTCGCGAAGTCGTCAAACATCGGCACTTCAAAGATCGCCGTACGAATGAGCGCGGCGAGGTACGAGGAGTATTTGCGCGGATTCGGTTTCGGTGCGCGCTCCGGGATCGATCTGGAAGGCGAGGTTCGCGGCCTGGTTCGCTCTCACGAGCAGTGGCGCGACGACGACCGCACGCGAATTCCGATCGGGCAAGGCATCGCGGTGACCCCTCTGCAAATCACCATGGCCATGGCCGCGATCGCCAACGGTGGCACCCTGATGCGGCCGATGATCGTCAGTCGTCTTGAAGACGCGGACGGAAACGTGGTCGGGCGCTACACGCCGACCCAGATGCGGCGGGTCATCAGTGACGGGACGGCCAAGCAGGTCACCCGGGCGCTGACGGCCGTTTGTTCAAAGGAGGGAACGGGCAAGAACGCGATGCTCGACTACTACTCGGTGGCCGGCAAGACGGGCACGGCCGACAAGGCGATCAACGGTCACTACACCCACGGCAAGAACGTGGCCTCCTTCATCGGATACCTGCCCGCGTCGAGCCCGGAGCTGGTGATTTCGGTGATTGTCAACGAGCCAAAGGGCGGCGGCTCCGGCGGTGTTTGCGCGGCCCCGTGTTTTCGTGAAATCGCCGCGACGGCGGCGGACTATTTGAATCTTCCCCCTGATCTGATGGGCATCGACAAGCCGCTCTTGACGCGGCTTCAACGCCCGGAAGCCCAGCCTTACATCAACGTCATCGCCCGCTGAAATGAACCTGAAACATCTGCTGAAATTGATCGAGACCAAGCACGTCGAAGGCGAGCTGGACCGTGAGGTCACCGGTCTTTGCTACGACTCTCGGCGCGTCACGCCGGGCAAGGTGTTCGTGGCGGTGAAGGGGGCCGACGTCGATGGTCACGACTATATCTGCGAGGCGATCGACAAGGGTGCCTCCGCGATCATCTGCGAACGAAACGGCTTCGCCTCGCATCGGGCGGCCAAGATCGTGGTCGAAAACAGCCGCCGCGTCATGGGCGCTCTCGCTGCGGAGTTTTATGGGCATCCCAGCCGCAAGCTCCGGGTCATCGGGGTGACCGGCACAAACGGAAAGACCACGACCGTGTTTGTCCTGAAGCATCTGCTCGAAAGCGCCGGTGTCCGGACGGGATTGATCAGCACGGTGCACTACGAGGCTGGGGACCGAATCCTGCCGGCGACGCGGACCACTCCCGAATCAATCGACATCCAGCAGCTCATGTTTCAGATGGTGCAGGCCGGCTGCGAAGCCTGTGTGATGGAGGTGAGTTCCCATGCCGTCGTGATGGACCGAGTGTCGCATGTCGAATTTGACGTGGCGGTCTTCACCAACCTGACGCGGGATCATCTCGATTATCACCGGACGATGGAGAACTATTTTGAGGCCAAGCGGAGCCTGTTTCGTCGCCTCGAAACGGGCGCAAAGAACACCGTGGCCGTGGCGAACACCGACGACGCGTATGGGGCGCGACTGCTC
>JADHOF010000232.1 GCA_016779125.1 Verrucomicrobiia bacterium
TGAGCCCGATCTTGGTTTCCAATCGATCCGCGAAGACCGAAGCAATGAACGCCTCCATCCATCAAGCCACCCGCCGTCGTTTTCTCGGCAGCGTCACGTCCGGACTCATGGGCGTTGGGCTGACCCGGTTGCTCGCCGCCGAACACCGTGGTGTGAATTGTGGATCGCACTTCGCGCCGAAGGCGAAACGGGTTCTCCAAATCTTTTGTCCCGGCGCGGCGTCCCACATGGACCTTTGGGAGCACAAGCCGCTGCTGGAAAAGATGGACGGCAAGGCGCTGCCCGGTGAGGAGGACCTGGTCAGCTTTCAAGGCAAGAACGGCTCGCTGATGCGGAGTCCGTGGCCGTTCAAACCGTTCGGGCAGAGCGGCAAACGGATCACGTCGATGTTGCCGCACATGGGCCGGCACGTGGACGACATCGCCTTCTTTCACGGGATGCAGTCCAAGACGAACACACACGGGCCGGGGTGCGTGTTTGTGAACACGGGGCATCCCAGCGAGGGTTTTCCAAGCGCCGGCGCCTGGCTTAGTTACGCCTTGGGCAATGAGAACGAAAACCTGCCGACCTACGTGGCCATTCCCGATATCCGGGGTGAACCGCCCAACGGGAAAGCCAACTGGAGCAACGGCTTCCTGCCTGCCCGGCACCAGGCCATCGTGATGAGCGCGCAGCAACCGATTCGTAATCTTCAGCGTCCCTCCGCAGTCAGCGCCGGGGAGGAACGCGGCACGCGGGATCTATTGGCGTTTCTGAACCGCAAACACGCCGACGCCCGACCGGCGGAAAGCGATCTTCGCGCCCGGATCAGCGCCTACGAACTCGCGGCCCGCATGCAGATGTCCGCGCCGGAGGTGAGCGATCTTGCGGGGGAGCCCGAGCATGTTCACCAGCTCTACGGGACGGATTCGGCCAATCCGCTGAAATCAGCCTACGCCCGCAACTGCCTGCTCTCCCGTCGGCTTCTGGAACGCGGTGTCCGCTACGTGAATCTCTACTGCGCCTCCCGGGCGAGCGGGGTGGACGGTCTGCTGAACTGGGACGCGCACAAGACGTTGAAGCACGACTACGAGCGGCACTGTCCCATCTTTGACCAGCCCACCGCCGCGTTGCTCACGGACCTGAAACAGCGCGGTTTGATGGAGGACACGCTCGTGTTGTGGACTTCCGAATTTGGGCGCATGCCGACGCGGCAGGTCGGCACCGCCGGGCGGGACCACAATCCGGACGGCTTCACGCTCTGGATGATGGGGGCCGGCGTGAAAGGCGGCACCAGCTACGGCGCGACCGATGACTTCGGTCGCCGAGCCGCCGTGAATCCCACCACAGTCTGGGAATTCTACTCCACCGTGCTGCACCTGCTCGGCCTCGATTACCAACAGCTCGGCTACTACCACAACGGACTCGATCGACGCCTCACCGACGTGCACGGCCATGTCATTCGTGACGTCCTATCCTAACCCGCATGTTTCCCACGCTTTTCCCATACCAGACTAAAATCGAAACCCATGAACCGACTCCTCCTCCTCTCCTTGATTCTCGCGTTGGCAGACCTCCACGCGGCCAAGCCGCAAAACGGTCAAGCGGAACGCTTGTCGCCCAATGTTATTCTGTTTCTTGTGGATGACATGGGGTGGATGGACAGCACGCCCTACGGCTCAAAATACTACGTCACGCCGAACATGGAGCGGCTGGCCCGGCAGGCGTTGCGTTTCACCAGCGCCTATGCCATGCCGCTCTGCTCGCCGACCCGCGCGTCCCTGCTCTCCGGACAACACTCCGCCAGGCACGGCATGACCACGGCAGGCGGTCACACGCCGCCGCAGGAGGCGCGACTCCCCGAGACCGCTCCAGCCAACCGCGCGCTGTTGATGCCTTCTAGCAAGACCTTCCTTGATCCCGCCCAATACACGCTCGCCGAGGCGTTGCGTGACGCGGGGTATCGCACCGGGCATTTCGGCAAATGGCATTGCGGGCTCACCCAGGCGCATTGGCCGGAAGCGAACGGCTTCGACGTCGCCTTCCATTGCGAGCCCAGCGCGGGACCGCCCAACGCCTACTTCTCGCCCTATGGCGTCGTGGCACCCGGCACGGAACGTCCGAAGGGCGCGGCTGGTCGCAAGTTCATCACCGGCACCATCACCGACGGTCCCGAGGGCGAATACATCACCGATCGAGTGACCGATGAGGCCCTGAAGTTTATCGCCGACGGGAGAGAGAAGCCTTTCTTTCTCAATCTTTGGCACTACGGAGTTCACGGACCTTGGGGACACAAGGAGGAGATCACGGCCGAAATGGCGAAACGGACCGATCCGCGTGGAGAACAGGACAACCCCGTCATGGCGTCCATGCTCAAGAGCGTGGACGAAAGCCTCGGCCGCATTCTGGACCGACTGGATGAACTGGGCATCGCGGACAACACGATCTTGATCTTCATGTCCGACAACGGCGGCAACACCCACAGCATGACCGAGACCGACCGCAAGGCGAACCGTGACAACACGAGCGACCCGACCGTCGCCCGCTATCGAAAATGGGCGGCCTTCAAGCCACCCACGAACAACGCCCCGTTGCGAGACGGCAAGGCCAGCCTTTACGAGGGCGGCACGCGCGTTCCGCTCATGGTGCGCTGGCCCGGCACGGTGAAGGCGGGGAGCGTCAGCGACGAGGTTGTCGGCTGCATCGACATCTACCCGACCGTGTTGGATGCACTTGGACTCCGCCCGAATCCCGCCCAGAAACTTGACGGGGTTTCCTTCACGTCCGTGCTGCGGGGGAGCGGCCCGCTCAAACGCGAAGCCTACTTCACCTGGTTTCCCCATCTCCTGCCGGGGGTCAGCGTGCGCAAGGGCGATTGGAAACTGATCCGTCGATTCGAAGCGCGGGCTGACAAATACGAAGGCGTGCACGAACTCTTCAACCTACGCGAAGATCTCGGCGAGAGAATGAATCTCGCGGGCAAGATGCCGGGCAAGGTGAAGGAACTCGACGCCCTCATCGACGGCTTTGCCCGGGACACGGGCGCTCTCTATCCTCGGCCGAATCCAGATTATCAAGCGCGCCCGGAAGTCCCGGGAAAACCCGCGAAAGCGACGAAGGATCCCGCGTTTGGCTTGGTCCCGAAATTCTGCCGGACAAGTCTGGTCGAGGGAGCGCTTCGTGTTGACGCGGCCGGCCGGACCCCATTCCTCGGAACCGCGCAGGTGAAACTGGCCGGACCGCTCACGCTGACCCTGCGGGCGCGCAGCGCCGCCGGCGGTGAGGGCATGGTTCGATGGAAGAAGCCTGATCAGGAGGAATTTCCAGGGGACGGACAAGCCGCCGCGTTCAAGATCTCCCCGGGAAACCAGTGGCAGGACATTCCTGTGGAACTGCCCGTGCAGGGCCGCACCGCCATCGTGCGTCTTTATCTGCCGGCGGGGTCGTCGCCGGTTGAACTTCAATTGATTCGTTTCGAGGACAAGAAGGGCACCGCCAAGACCTGGGATTTCAAAACAGCGAAACCGTAACGCATCGTTTCGGATAGTCCGCTGAATCCGTGTCATCCGAGCTGAACTTGTTCCGAGATTTATCCGCAGCCAACGCCGATGAACGCGCTTGGCGGAATAGAAGGAAGATCGAAGTGAAAGTTAGCCATGATTGCCGCCCATCCCATTGATCGTGATCACCCCTTTGCGGTGGTTGTTGCAGGTTGGGTTCATGATGAGTGGGGGGCGAAAGAGGGGCGGAGTTTTGAAGCGTCTTTCAGTCGCCTATTTGCCCATGAGAACGCCCCTCAGACCCATGTTGCCGGGAACGGTGTCGAGCCGCTGGGCGTTGTCTCCTTTACTCGTTTTGACCACCCAAAACACAGCGAGCCGAGCTTGTGGATTGACGCGTTGTACGTGGCCGTCGGGCATCGAGGCAGCGGCATCGGATCCGGTCTCGTTTCATTTGCGGAAGAACTTGCCAGGACGTTCAGCGATCGCCTTTACGTCTACACCGAGTTTCCGGACTACTATCGAAAATTGGGATGGACGGAGATTGAAGCTCGCAATGAGGCCAACTGCGCCGTTCTTGAGCGACGTTTGCAATAGGCTCGGGGTGCGACGGATTGAGGTGGGCGGGTTTCTTACTTCACCCTGTACGAGGCGGTTACGATGAGGTCGGTGAATCCGGGCGCACGCCTACTGGCGTTTTTCCAGATTGTGGTAGCTGTGGCAGAGAGAGCAGGACTCGGAGACGCCGCCGGCAGGGCTGTGGCAGTTTGCGCAGCTCGCCTTGGTGGGGAGAGAGATGTCGGCGGTTTGCCGGCTGAGGTGGACGGCGTGACATTCCCGGCAGCTGACGTTCAGATGTTTCGCGTGGTTGAAACGTCCGCGAATCAGCCAGCGGTCCGGGGCTGCGGGTGGGATGACGACGGGGTGGGAATCGGCGGATGTGGCGACGGAGTGGCAGTAGGCGCAACCGGCGTAGTTCGATCGGGCACCGAGTTCTCGCGCGAGGGAGGCGGTCTGTTTTGACGGATCGCCGGATAGAAAGACCTGGCGTTGCAAGGATTCACCGCTGAGGCCCGCGCTTTGGAGCCGTCGGAACTGGTCTTGAACGAACTCGTTGATCTCGGGTTCGGTGCTTCGTCCCTGTCTCCGCGCGAGGTCGGCGTATTGCGCGGGAAGGCTGGCGAGGAAACTTCGGACTTGGGCCGGGGCTCCGTGCGGGAGGGTCAGACCCGGCTGACCGGGGTCGAATTGAAGCGAATGGCATTGCCGGCAATGGGTTTCGAACGAGACGCGTTGGTAGTCGTTGCCGGTGGCGTCGAGCGTGTGGCAGTCGGCGCATTTCAGGGCGGAGTTGGTACCTGTGCGCACGCGCTCGCCGAGGTGGAGTTGGTGATTGAATCGAAGGGAGTTCCCGTCGCTCAACTTCTCCCGATGGATCTGAAATTCAGGGTGTCCTTTTGAGAAAGAGTCAAAAACCGTGGTGAATCCCTCGGGCGGTCGGGCGGTCGGGGGAAGAATCAATCCGCTTGTTTTCCAATAGTGAAAGGCGTCCTCGGGGAGCGCTTTTGCGCGGACCCTGGCGGCGTTCATCGAGGGCTCGTGGTTGTGGCAGGAGGCGCAGTTGATGTCGCGCGGAGGGGGCATTCGTCCCTGGCCCTGATGTTCGAGATGACAAAGCGCGCAAGAGTGTTCGCGGGTCACGTTGGGTTGGTGAAATCCATGAGCGGGGTGACAGGCCAGGCAGGAGCGGTCGATGGAGGTGAGGTGGTCGTGATGCGGCTCCAAGATCTTGCCCAGCTCCCAAGGTTTCGGATGCCCGGTCAGGCTCGCGCGCAGCCAGGCTCGGGGGCCGCCCTCGGCACCGGTGTGGCAGGCGGCGCAGTTGTCGTTGCTGGTCGTGGTCTTCTTGAGCGAAACAAAGGTCGGACCGCTATGGTAGGAGGAAACCTCGCCTGGGCTGATAAAGCGGCCGTAGTCCGGCTGAAAAAAGATCAGAACCAGCGCGGCCAGGGTTGCGGCGGTGACCATGATGCTGATCCGCCCGCGTCGGGTCCGGAGGCTGGGCTCGGGTTGGCAGGGCGGGATCGGGCATCCGCAGGTGCCGTCGGGTCGGGGGCCGTCTCCGCAGCTTCCCCCCTGGCTGCGCGGGCGGGTGCAGACCCATTCGCCGGTGTCGGCGTCCGATTTTTTCTTCAGCAATGGCCGGCATTCGTAGGTTGCCCGGCAGCGACCCGAGCCGTCCGGGCCGCGGGCGCAGGCGTGCCCGGACGCGGCCCAACCGCACTGCCACGGCTGGTTTGGGCGATCGTAGTTTTCGGAATCGAAGTCCGGTGACGGCAGTTGATCCTTCATGAGTGCGGAAGGGAATCAGCGTCCCGCCCCGGCCGCAAAGCCGTGGACGAGCAAGACGTGGGCGATGCTCCAAAGGATGAGTGAATACGTGAAGGGAATGTGGAAGAACAGCCAGAGCCGAAGGGCCGTTTGCAGCGCGTACTGGTAGTCCAGTCCGTTCTTTTGGATCACCAGTTCGCGGAGACTGGCCATGACCTGTCGTTCCTCGTCGTTCAGGTAGCGGTCCTGTTCGCTGATCTTCCCGAGCAGGCGGGTGAGCGGACCTTCGCGGGCCAGGCAGTGAAGGAGGAAGTGGCGGTGTCCGATGAAGTAGGAATGGAGTGTCGCCGCGTAAAAATCCGCGACGGTCGAGGATCGGGCGGATTCGACCGATCCCAGCGCCAAGGCCTCCGCCTCGTCGTGGAGCCGGCGACGGACGAGTGGAATGCGCTCATAGAGCACTTCGCCGCCCCGCGCGGTCAGCCGTTTTGGAAAGTCCCGGGACAGGACGAGGCCCACGAATCCGCTGATGGCGACGATCGCGAAGAGCCAGGTCAACACGACTTCGAACCAACCGCTTGGCCAGCGGAAACAGACGTGGAAGAGAAAGGCAATGACGGAAAAGAAGCCGAGATAGATGTGCAGCTGCAGCCAGACACGGGAACTGAGCAGATTCAGGAAAGGCAGTTTTTTGCGGGCGTTGTAGAAGGTGAGAAACAGCATGACCGCCATGAGGAGCCAACCGCTCGGGTAGGCCCATTGCGGGTGCTCTCGACCCCAGGACAAATAGAACCAACCCGACAAGGTCGTGGCTAGAAGCAGGAGGATGGCTCCCAAAGATCGCTTGAAAACGCGGGATCTCATCGGTTCAACCAGCGCGCGAAGTCGCCCAGATCATTGAGGTTGATGCGTTTCAAGGCGTCGTGCGGACAGGCGGCCTGGCAGGCGGGGCCGGTGTTTTGCTCGTTGCAAAGGTCGCATTTGGTGGCCTTCGAGATGGGTTTCATGTCGGAGTCCACCCGAAAGGCGCCGGAGCTTTCCCTGGCTTCGACCATGCGGATGGCGTCGT
>JADHOF010000233.1 GCA_016779125.1 Verrucomicrobiia bacterium
CAAGGCGCCGCAAACCCGCTCCGCGTTTTCCGACTCGAAGGACAACACCGGAAATTCCGCGCCCGGCATCAAGCGTCGGGCATTGGACATCAGCCTCCGCCGTTTCGCCGGAGTGGCCAGCTTCAACGCAGCGAGAATGCCATGGGCGTACATCGGCGGAAGCGGCGTGTTCCCGACGACCGCCCGGCTCCGTTCCATCAATCGACGCCGCAGCGCCATGGAACCCAAAATCGCCCCACCATAGACGCCGAAGGCCTTGCTGAAGGTGATCGTGCGAATGATCTGACCGTGCCCGACCGCGGCAAACTCGGTGGAGCCCCGCCCGTTTTCACCCAGCACGCCCGCTCCATGCGCATCATCAACCAGCATGCGAGCGCCGCGCGGCAAGGCCTTCAAATAGTCTCGCAAGGGAGCGATCGCGCCATCGGCGGCGAACACCCCGTCCGTCATCAGCAGCAGCCGCCCGGAACGGATCCGGCGCGCCAGATCCGCCACGTCGCGATGACGGAACTCCACCACCTCCGCACCCGTCAAACGCGCCGCGTCGCACAGACAGCCGTGCGCCCGTTCGTCGATCAGCACCCGATCCACCTCACCCTCCAAGGCCTGCCCGACCGCGATCGACGTCAGATAGCCGCTGGAACAAAGCGTCGCCGAAGGAACGCGAAACCACGCCGCGATCGCTTTTTCAACATGGGCGTAAACCGGATGATTGCCCGTCGTCATGCGCGATGCGGCGACATTGATCACACCCTTTTCCATCGCGGCGCGAATCTTCGGATTCAAGGAAAGCCGCAGGTAATCGCATCCGCCGAAATAGACCATCCGCCGGCCGCGCCAACGAACGTGCGTCGCGTCGATCATCTCCAGCGGCTCGGCGAATTCGGCAGGCATGGGAACTCGCGAACGCTAGCCCTGACCGCCCGACGCCGCGAGATACCTTTTCTCCACCTCCATGAGGCCTTCCTCCACCTCCGCGCGAGGCAGTTCCCCTCGTGCCAGCTCCTCGTCGTCCTTCGCCAATTGACGCCGGAAAAAACCGTTCGCCAGTTCAAGTGCGGGACGCCTGTCATCCACCGCCTCGATCAGGTCGAACAGCCGATCCTCCGCCTTCGCCAGCATTCCGTACAACTCGTAGTGCTGAACCAATCCGACCAGCGTGCGAGGCGGCAGCGGGGCTTCACCCAATTCCGAAAGCAAGCCGTCGACCTTCGGAGCGTATTGCGGCGCAACATCTTCCTCGGCGAACTGGCCGATTGCCAAAAGCAGATTCAGCGCCTTGAGCTTGAGGACGCGTTCACCTGCGGCATCGCCAAGCCGACCCGCGTTGTCCGCCGCCTCATTCAAAAGCGTGACCAACATGAAACTGCGCTGGCGCGCCTCGTGATGCGGCAGCCCTGCGATCAGCAGGGAAACCAGTTTGCTCTCGGACAGCGCGGCCACGGAATCGACCGAAAGCCCCACGAGTTCCTCGGTTGTCCGTGCGATCAACTCCTTCGCCTCATCGAGATTCTGAGCCCGTGTGTGCGTGACGATCTGGTTCAGAATCTGGCCGAACTTCTCGATCAGACGCAGGATGTAATCCTGTCGGATCACAGCTTCACGATGTCGGCGACCTGTGAGACGTCTTTGTCGCCCCGGCCGGAAATATTCACGATGACCAACTGGTCCGGGCTCATCGTCGGAGCCCTTTCAATGATGCCCGCCACCGCGTGGGCGGACTCCAGTGCGGGAATGATTCCCTCGAGTCGCGCGAGTGTTTGAAACGCGTCCAACGCCTGCTTGTCCGTCGCGTAGGTGTAATCCACCCGACCGGCATCGCGGAGCCACGCGTGCTCGGGGCCGACCGAGGCGTAGTCAAGTCCGGCGGAAACGCTGTGCGTCAGCTGGATCTGCCCGGCCTCATCCTGAAGGACATACGAGCGTGCGCCCTGCAATACCCCGAGCGACCCGCCCTGAAAACGCGCCGCGTGCTTCCCCTCTTGAATGCCTTCCCCGCCGGCTTCCACACCCAACATGCGAACGCCCTCGTCTTCGAGAAAGGGATAGAACAGCCCCATCGCATTGGACCCACCCCCGACGCAGGCGATCAGCAGATCCGGCAATCGTTCCTCCTGTTCGAGGATCTGCCGCCGTGCCTCGTCGCCGATCACGCGATGAAAGTTGCGGACCATCATCGGATACGGATGCGATCCGTAAACCGTTCCCAGAATATAATGCGTGTCGCGAACGTTCGTGACCCAGTCGCGCATCGCCTCGCTGATCGCCTCCTTCAAGGTCTGCTGGCCCGCCTTCACGGGAACGACCTCCGCGCCAAGCATGCGCATGCGGAAGACGTTCAGCTTCTGCCGCTCACAATCATGCGCGCCCATGTAGACCACGCACTTCAGACCAAACATCGCCGCCACCGTCGCCGTGGCCACCCCATGTTGACCGGCACCCGTCTCGGCGATCACGCGGGTCTTGCCCATGCGCTTGGCGAGCAGCACCTGCCCGATGCTGTTGTTGATCTTGTGGGCGCCCGTGTGGAGCAGATCCTCGCGCTTCAGGTAGATCTTCGCCCCGCCCAGCTCTTTCGTCAGTCGTTCCGCGAAATACAGAGGCGTCGGCCGCCCGACAAACTCGCGCAGGTAGTATTCAAATTCCCGTTGAAACTCGGGATCCTTCTGCGCCACGGCATACTCGTCCTCCAGTTCCTTCAGGGGATGGAACAAGGTCTCCGGCACGTATTTGCCGCCGTAGGGGCCAAAATGTCCATCCACGTCAGGCACTGACAAAATTTCCGCTTCCGTCATGAGGCGGCGAACATAGATGGATTCCCCGGACGCGTCTAGCAGCCTGAGAAAAATCAGCTTCCGCCCGCTGCCGGACCGGAATCCGGGCGACAAATCCCCAATATAAACTTGCCTCCAAAACCCGCCCTTGCGGTTATCTCTTCACTCGAATGGAATCCTCGGATCAAGCACCGAACCCAATGGACCCGCGCCCTTCTCTGATCCCAATGCGCCGGGCCGGATGGCGAATCCTTTCCGCGCTGTTCGCAATGGCGACCGTGGCCGAACTTCCCGCAGCCTCGCCCTCCGCAGATCAGATCGCGTTCTTCGAATCCCGCATCCGCCCCGTGCTCGCGCAGGATTGCTACGAGTGCCACAACAGCCGGAACAAGGCGAAAGGCGGACTGGTCCTCGACCATCGGGATGCCCTGCTGAAAGGCGGCGACTCCGGCCCGGCCCTTGTCCCGGGCAACACCCAAAGCCTGCTGCTCCAAGCCATTCGTCACGATTCGGACGATCTCAAAATGCCCAAGGCGGGCGCGAAGCTCGACGCGGCGATCGTGCAGGATTTCGAGGAATGGATCCGTCAAGGCGCGCCCGATCCGCGCGATCACCCTCCAAACCCAGCCGAGCTGGCCGCCGACACCAGCTGGGAAGCCATCCGTTCACGGCGCCAATCCTGGTGGAGCTTCCAACCCATCGCGTCACCCGCTCCACCGGATGGCGGTCCTTCGAATCATCCCGTGGATCGCTTCATCCACGCGGGGCTGGCCGCCGCCGGACTGCAACCCGCGCCCGCCGCCGATGCGCGGACGCTCATTCGACGCCTCAGTTTCACGCTGACCGGACTCCCTCCCACCCCGGAGCGCGTCTCCAAGTTCGTGCAGGCTCACGCCTTGAATTCCGAGACGGCTTTCAACGGGTTGGTCGACGAACTGCTGGCCAGCCCGCGCTATGGCGAACGGTGGGCTCGGCATTGGATGGATTGGATCCGCTACGCCGAATCCCACGGGAGCGAGGGCGACCCGGCCGTCGGCAACGCGCACCTCTATCGCGACTACCTCATCCGCGCGCTCAACGCGGACGTCCCCTACGACCAGCTCGTCCGCGAGCACATCGCGGGCGACCTGCTGGAATCGCCGCGCCTGAACCGGACCTTGGAGATCAATGAATCGCTCATCGGCACGGCGCACTGGCGCATGGTCTTCCACGGCTTCGCCCCCACGGACGCGTTGGATGAAAAAGTCCGCTTCACCGACGATCAGATCAACGTCTTCTCAAAGGCTTTTCTCGGACTCACCGTCTCCTGCGCCCGCTGCCACGACCACAAATTCGACGCGATCAGCCAGGCAGACTACTACGCGCTGTTCGGCATCTTTGGCTCCACCCGACCCGGCCGGGCCGCAATTGATCTGCCCGCGAAACTGAACCGCAACCGCGACGCGCTCACGATCCAAAAGGAGGCGCTGCGGGAGGCGATCGCCCGGGATTGGATGGATTCAATCAAAACCCTCCCCGAACGCCTCGCCACCCTTCCCGCCAAGGGCTCAAAGCCTTTTCTAAAGCCGCTGTTGGAAGCCCTGAAGATCGCGGACCAACCGAAAGCCTTCCCAAAGTTTTGGGATCGACTGACTGAGGAATGGCGCGCCGTGCCGGGACGCCGGTCCGCCGATCCCGCCAAGCGTTGGAATCTCGGCAACACCTCCGACCACGCCGCCTGGTTTCGCGACGGAAACGGTCTGCACGGGAAGCCCGCCCCGGCCGGCGAATTCGCCATCGAACCCGCAGGTGAAAAGGCCCTGCTGGGCATCTATCCCGCCGGCACGTATTCACACCCGCTTTCCACCAAGCACGCGGCTCGATTGACCTCGCCCGACTTCCATCTGGACGGGAACTACGAGCTCTGGCTGCTCATCAACGGCGGCGGCGGCGCGATGGCCCGCTACGTCGTTCAGAACTATCCCCGTAACGGCACCGTCTTTCCGTTCACCGAACTCAAGGACACGCAGGCCGGCGAATGGCGATGGCAACGCTACGACCTCAACTACTGGAACGGGGACGACGCCCATATTGAACTCACCACGGCTCGTCACGCGCCCTTGCTGCTCCGAGGCGGCGATCGCTCCTGGTTCGGCCTTCGCGAGGCCTTGCTCCTCAAGTCCGGCTCGACACCCCCACCGACGATCACGCGGGAGTTTTTGAATCCCCTCTTTCAAGCCGCCTCCAAAACGCCCCCAAAATCCGCGACCGACCTCACCGCGCTGTATCAAACGATCATGGCGTCCGCAGTGGAATCCTGGCGAGACCGCCATTCCAGCGACGACGAGGCACTGCTGCTCGACGCCTGCATCCGGGAGGGCCTGTTGCCCAACAACCTGACGGAACTCAAAAATGCCCGCCCCGTCATCGCGCAATATCGCCGTCTCGAAGCCGAGATTCCCGCACCGACCACGGTTCCCGCGTTGGCGGAATGGCACGGCTCGGATCAACCGCTCTTCGAACGCGGCGACCACAAGAAGCCGCTCGACCGGGTTCCGCGCCGTTTTCTGGAGGCGGTGGAAGCAACACCCTACGAGACCGCGCTCAGCGGTCGTCGGGAACTCGCCGAAGACGTCCTTCGGGAGGACAATCCCTTCACCCGCCGCGTGATCGTGAACCGCCTCTGGCACCACCTCTTCGGACGGGGCCTGGTGGACACGCCGGACAACCTCGGGCGTCTCGGCTCCAAGCCGTCCCACCCGGAACTGCTCGACCATCTCGCGACCCGTTTCAACAAGGTCGATCGTTGGTCGCTCAAGAGCCTGATCCGCTTCCTCGTCACCAGCCAGGCGTGGCGACAGGACAGCCTGCCCTCCGCCCGGGCCGCTGCGCTCGATCCCGACAACCGGCTGCTGTCCCATTTCAGCGTCCGACGCTTGGAGGCCGAGGCGATTCGCGACGCCATCCTTCAAGTTTCCGGACGCCTCGACCTGACTTCATTCGGCGAACCCGTGGGCGGCGACACGCCCCGCCGCTCCGTTTATGTGAACGTGATCCGCAACCGGCTGGACCCTTTCCTCACGGCCTTCGACGCGCCCGTCCCCTTCTCCGCCACCGGACGACGGGATGTGACGACCGTTCCCGCCCAGTCCCTGACGTTGATGAATGGCAGCTTTGTCAGGACCGCCGCCGAAAATCTGGGACGCCGCCTTCAGCGCGATGATGCCGCCACGTCCGACGCGGCCCGCATGGATCAACTCTGGCTTGCCGCCTTCGCCCGCCTTCCAACCTCGGAGGAACGGGATCAGTCCCTGCGTTTCCTTCAATCACGGCAGACCGCCCTTCGCCAGATCACGGAGCGTGCCGCGCAGTTGTCCCGTGAACGGGCCGGACTTCAGGAGCGGATGGCGACGCTCGAAAACCGGGCGCGCAAACGGATCGATCCGAAACCCGACACGCCGGCCCGGCCGCTGCGGGACACGCTGAAGCCCTTGGCCGAATGGACCTTCGACGGCCACGCCAAGGACGAACTCGGCGGCCTTGACTGCGAACTGGTCGGAACCGCCCGCATCGAAAACGGCGCGCTCGTTCTGGACGGCAAATCCGCCTTCGCCCGCACCGCCGCCCTGCCCATCGATCTTCGGGAAAAGACCCTCGAGGTCCGGGTGCAACTGAATGATCTCGCGCAGCGTGCCGGCGGCGTGATGACCGTGCAGACCCTCAACGGAGTCACTTTCGACGCGATTGTTTACGCGGAGAAATCCCCGCGACAATGGCTGCCCGGCAGCAACAATTTCAGGCGCACAAAGTCCTTCGAGGGACCGGAGGAAAGCGAGGCGACGAGCCGTCCGGTGCACATCGCCATCGCCTACCACGGCGACGGCCGGGTGGCCGGCTACCGAAATGGCAAGCCTTACGGCCAGACCTACCGAAGCTCCGGCATTCAAACCTTCACGGGCGGAAGATCTCAGATCGTTTTCGGTCTCCGCCACGGCACCTCCTCGGGCGGCAACCGGATGCTCGCCGGACGAATCCTCGAAGCCCGCCTCTACAACCGGGCACTGAAGGAACACGAGATCGCGTTGGCCGCCGCCACCGATGAAAAT
>JADHOF010000234.1 GCA_016779125.1 Verrucomicrobiia bacterium
TCGCGGGCCTCGGCGGCCATGGTGCGCGCGAGTCGTTCCGCTTTTGCCAGGCGGAACACGAACCAGATCGCGAGTCCGATCGAGATGAAGGAGCCGACGAAACCGATCGAGATCATCAGGGACCCGATCGCCTTGCCCCCCTGAAGCGCGATGGTGAGCCCGCCCCAGATCAGGATTGCGACGACTATTTCGCGGCGGTGTCGTTTCACCAGCAGGCGCAGCTGCCCGAAGGTGCCGAGCTCCTCCGCGCTGGTCGCGAAACCGCGCCGGAAGGCATCAATGTCGGCCGAAAGTTGCACCACGTTCTGATAGCGGTCCGCCTTGGAAACCGCGAGAGCCCGCATGGCGATCGCCGAGACGGCCGTGGGAATGCGCCCGTTCGGACAATGTGGAAACAGTTTCAGCGGGGTGGTGTCCTTGCGTCCGTTGGACGTGATGTTGAAACTGTCCGGAGGGCGGATGTCGCCTTTCACTATCGCCCTCAGAATCTCCTCGATGGAACCGCCGTTGACCGGGGTTCGCAGGGTCAGGATGGAATAGAGAATTCCGCCGAGGGAAAAGATGTCGGATTGGCCGTCCACGTCCGCGAGCCGGCCGCGGGCCTGCTCGGGTGACATGAAGTGGGGCGTGCCGACGACGGCACCGTCCATCGTGATGGTGCCCACCACGACGTCGTGTTCGCCGTCGTGAGCGGATGTGTCGGCGCGTTCGGAGCGGCGGGCTTCCTCCTCCGCCTGTTCCTCGTCGCCCAGCACCTTGGCAACCCCCCAATCCATGACCAGCACCTCGCCGAATTCGCCGACCATGATGTTGTCGGGTTTGAGGTCGCGGTGGACGATGCCGTTGAAGTGGGTGAAGGCGATCGCGTCGCAGATCTTTCCGAAGATCGTGAGCAGGCGGTCGAGCGTGTAGTAGCCGATCGTGGTTTCATCGCCCTTCTTGATCGCGGTCAGGATCGCCGCGAGCGTGCGGCCCTTGACCCGTTTCATCGTGTAGAAGGGGCGACCGCTTTCGTCCCTGCCGAGTTCGTGAATCGGCACGATGTTCGGATGCTCCAGGCGCCCCAGCACCGCCGCCTCGCGGAGAAAACGCCGCCGGGAATCGTCGTCGCCCTCGACGTGCGGCAGCAGGACCTTCATCGCCACGGTGCGGCGCAGGGAGCCGTCCTCCGCCTCGAGAATGCTGCCCATCCCGCCCTTGGCAATCTCGTCGCCGAGCCGGTAGCGCGTGATGCGTTCGCGGCGCGGTGCCAGCGGGTTGAAGAACGCGGGTGTGGCGTCGATCTGGGTCGCGTTGGGATCATGCGCGGCGATGGTGTCGCCCGTGGGCGAAAGTTCCACCCGAATGGAAAGATCGCCCAGGCGCAGGAGCAGCGGGTAGCGGGTGACGGCGGGCAGGTCGTCGATCCGGTTCTTCGCGACGAAGGTGCCGGTGACGGATTCGAGGTCGGTGACCGTGCAGGATTTTTCGTCGAGCTTCAGCCGGGCGTGGCGGGGGGCGACGCCCTCCAGGGGCAAAACGATCTGGCAATCGTCACCACTCCCGATGACGTATTCACCGTAAGGCAGGGTGAAACGCCGTTCTTCGTCGGTGTCCGGGGAAAGAATGAATTCGGGCGCGGGCATGATCCTTCAGGGAAGCCAGGCGGGCTCGACCATTTCGGAGTTGATCGTCTCCCACGCGCGTCGCATTTCGGCCACCCGGGCCGGCTCGCTGCTGGCCAGGTCGGCGGATTCGGACAGGTCTTTGCTGAGATTGTAGAGCTGCCATTGCTCGCCTTGGCCGCGGGACGGATTGCGCAGCAGTTTCCAATCGCCGATTCGCACGGCGGCGCGCTTGCCGATGCGCCAGAAGAGCTGCTCGTGTGGTCGCCCAGATTTTTTACCCGTGAGATGGGGCATCAGATCGACGCCGTCATAGGTCTTGTGCTGATCGAGTCTGGCCCCCGCCAACGCGGTGGCGGTGCCGAAGATGTCGAGGGAGGAAACGGGATGGTCGTAGGTCTTCCCGGCAGGGAGACGGCCTTTCCAACGCGCGATGAAGGGCACGCGCAGACCGCCCTCGTAGACGCTGCCTTTGCCGTCGCGCAAGGGAAGGTTGCTGGAGGTGAGTTCCCGGGTCGGACCGCCGTTGTCGCTGAGGAAGAAGATCAGCGTGTTCTCCTCGATGCCGTGTTTGCGGAGCTGGTTGAGCACGGTGCCGACGCTGTCGTCGAGGTTCGCCAGCATTGCCGCGAAGATCCGCCGTTGGATGTCCTTGATGTGGGAGAACTTGCTCATGTAGCGCGCGGCTCCCTGCATGGGGCTGTGCACGGCGTTGTAGGCGAGGTGCAGGTAGAAGGGTTTGTCGTGATTGCGATCGATGAAATCAACGGCCTCGCGGGTGAAGGCGTCGGTGAGGTATTCGCGTTCCTCGACCGGTTGGCCGGCGCGGTAGATGGGATTGTCCGCGTCGTAGTCCGGCTCGGTGTTTCCCATGTGGGAGGAGTAAATCAGGCGGCCGTCGGCGGAGGTCCATCGGCCTTCGCCACCGCCGGGCAAAACTTTGCGGCGCAGCCACGTGGTCGCTTCCCGATACGGGGGCGGCACGAAGTAGTGACCCTCGTGAAGAAACCCGAAGAACTCGTCGAAGCCGCGGCGAATGGGATTGTATCTTGCCGTGCCGCCCAGGTGCCATTTGCCGACCAGGGCGGTCACGTAGCCGGAATCGACGAGCAGGTCGGCGAGGGTTTTTTCGGAGGTCGGCAGGCCGGCATCGGGTTCCTCGTTTCGCGCGCCGATGGGGTTGAATTCGAATCCGAAACGGGTCTGGTAGCGCCCGGTCAGCAGGCCCGCGCGAGAGGCGGCGCAGAAGGCGGCGGTGACGTAGCCCTGGGTGAATCGAACCCCGTCGGCCGCGAGGGAATCGATGTGCGGGGTCGGAATCTCGGGATTGCCCTGGCATCCGAGTTCGCCGTAGCCGAGGTCGTCCGCGAGGAGGACGACGATATTGGGAAGCGGCTTGGCGGCGACGCCGTTCAGGGTTAGCAGAGCGATGCTGAAAAGGAACAGGGTCAACTTCATGGGCGAGCAGCGCGGATTCTGGGCGCGCGACCCTGAATGACAAGTCCTCGCTGAAGCGCGGGGCACCTTACAGGCCGATGATGAGCGGGGGAGGATCGAAGGGATCGCGTTGGAAATCGAAGGCGGTGCGCAGGCGCTCCACCGCCTCCCGCGCCGAGGCCTCATCGTGGGCGTGAACCCGCGCCAGCACGGAGCCGACCCCGAAGGGCTCGCCCGGCTTGGCGATTTCGTCCACACCCACGGCCGGATCGATCGCGCTTTCCTGTTGTGTCCGCCCGCCGCCGAGGTCCCGGACGACTTCCCCGATGACGCGGGCGTCGGTGCCTGTGATGAAGCCCTCGTCCCGCGTTGTGACGTCCATCAGTACGGGTGCCAAGGTTTCCCGTGACAGGCGCAGTTTGAATTCCTTCAGGTCACCTCCCTGGGCTGCGACCATTCGATCGAAGCGGCGTCGCGGTTCACCGCTCACCAGGGATTCCAAGGTCTTTTGCCGCGCGGCGGGCAGGCTCCTTGCCTTGCCGGTTTGGACCAGCAGTTGTGCGGCGCATTCGACGGCGATGCTTTGCAGGTCCTCGGGGCCGTAGCAATCCAGGCATCGCACGGCCTCCTTCACCTCCAACCAGTTGCCTGCCGCCATGCCCAGCGGGGCGTCCATGGTGGTCAGAATCGCCGTGGTCGGCAGCCCGCAACGTTCCGCGAGGTCGATGATGGAGGCGGCCAGTTTTGCGGCCTCTTCGCGGGTCTTCATGAACGCGGCCGCGCCGAACTTGACGTCCATCATCAGGGCCGCGAGTCCTTCGGCCAGTTTCTTGGAAAGGATGGACGCGGTGATCAGCGGGATGGATGCGACTGTGGCCGTGACGTCCCGCAGCGCGTAGATGCGCCGGTCCGCGGGAACCATCTGTCCGGTCTGTCCCACGATGGCCAGCCCGATGTCCTGCACCTGCGAGACGATCTGGTCCGGCTCCAGGCGCGTGTTGAATCCAGGAATTGCCTCCAGCTTGTCGAGCGTGCCGCCGGTGATGCCGAGTCCGCGACCCGAGATCATGGGAACCCGGAAGCCCAGCGCTGCCAGCAGGGGCGCGAGCACGAGTGAAACCTTGTCGCCCACGCCGCCGGTGGAATGTTTGTCCACCACCGGTCGCGGATCTTCGGGCCAGGCGAGCACGCGGCCGGAGTCCCGCATCGCGAGCGTCAGATCCTCGGTCTCAGCCGGCGAGAGTCCCCGGAAAAAAACCGCCATCAACCACGCCGCCATCTGGTAGTCCGGGACCTCGCCTGAGGTGAAGCGATTCACCAGTTCGCGGATCGTGGCGGAATCGTGTGATCCACCGTCGCGTTTGGTTTCGATGATCGTGGGCAGGTTCACAAACGGGGCGTTCGGTCACGGTCATCGTAGGCTGAAGGCGCGCGTCAGATCAAACGGGGAAGCGACCCCGCCGATCGCAGGATTTGTTTCGCGGGGGTGTTCGTTGGTTCGTCGTATTGCCGTCTTCCGAGTTCTGGCCTATCTACGGGGCATGCGTTCACTTCGACATTCCATCTTCGTCGCCACCCTGTTCCTTGGCCTGTCCGTTTCGGCGGGTGAAATCACTTATCGCAGGGTTGTCCATGAGCTGGGCGGGGTGAGATTCGAGAACACCTTGGTGCAGGAGGCCGGCGGCAAAAAGGATCGGGTGGGCGTCCTGATGGTGCCCAACTGGATGGGACCCGGAAAGGAAGCGAATGCGAAGGCGGCCAATATCGCGAAGATGGGCTACGTCGTGTTTGTCGCGGATGTTTACGGCGAAGGCACGCGTCCGAAGAACGCGGGCGAAGCGGGCAAGGCGGCCGGCGAACTTCGGGCCGGGGATCGCCAGCTTCTGCGTGATCGGGTTTCCAAGGCGTTGGAGGTTTTCCGGGGTCTCGCGAAGGAAGGCCTTCACAGTCGGGACAAGATGGCCGCGATCGGGTTTTGTTTTGGCGGCGGCACGGTGTTGGAACTCGCGCGCTCCGGCTCCGACATTCCGGCGGTGATTTCATTCCACGGCAACCTCGACTCGCCGCGTCCCGCGAACAAGGGGGACATCAAGGCGCGGGTCCTGGTGCTTCATGGAGCGGACGATCCCTACGTGCCGGTGGAGCAGGTGGCCGGATTCAAGGCGGAGATGAAGACCGCCAAGCCGCTTGACTGGCAGCTTGTGGAATTCGGCGACACGGTCCATTCCTTCACGAACCCGGCAGCCGACAGTGCCGGCGCCCGTTACAACGAACGTTCTTCGCGCCGCGCCTTTGAATACATGGAAGAACTTCTGGAAGAGGTCTTCGGTGACGACGACGGGGACAAGGACTAATCCCTCGGAAGGGTCACGTGCCGGGGGGGTGATCGGACCGAACGACCCGTTTGTGCTTTGGGGTGGCGGAATTCCCTCGGCGTGCGCCGCGTTGTCCGGCTGTCAGGATGGTCGAGCCGACGTCGGTCAGGTTGCGCGCCTGGCGGCGAAGTGATCGGACTGAAGTTCGCGCGAGCCCCAGCATGCCGCGTGGGGTGAAAAGGAATTCGACCGCCGTCGACATGCCGAGCAGCGGGTTGAAGGTTTTCATCGAGCGCATCATTTTCCAGACCGCCTCGCTCGGCTGTTCTTCCGGTTCGTGAATTCTCCGCAGGGCGCGGGTCAGAGCCAGGCCGGCCAGGAGCGGCAGCACGAAAACCACCTGGTAGTTTCGCCATTCCATCTGCCCGAAGCGGCCGACCACGTCCGGAAGGGTCGCGAGGAACAGTCCGCCGAGAACGGGGCCGAGCGCCGTCAGCAGGCTGGTGATGGAGAGAAAACTTGAGATGAAGTCCGCCCGTTGCGTCGGCGGGGCGAGTCGGATCATCAGGTTGAACTGGCATAGTTGGAATCCCGCCGTGGCCGCCCCGACCAGCAGATAGTTGAGATACAGATGCCAGGTGTGTCCGCTGGTGACCGCCAACCAGGATGTCGCGCCCGCCACGGCCCAAAGGACGGTGCAGACGCGAATGACGGGCTTGTTGCCGAAGTGGTCGGCCAGTCGGCCCCAGGCTTTCAACGTGAGCAGTCCGCCAAGGCTGCCGGTGGTGGTCAACAGCGCGACTGAGCCGAGCGAGAGCCCGAGATGGCGCAGCACAAAGACGGTGTAGAAGGGGAGGCCCATGTTCACCAGCAGTCCCCAGCCGCCGACGTAGACGATCAGGGCGCGGTAGCTGGGATCCCGCCATGCGGCAGCGCGCGAGGTCGCCGTGTCGTTGGCGCGTTGGACCTCCATCACCGAAGCGGGAAAGCGCATCTGGTGCAGGAAGAACAGGCCGATCAATCGGGCCGCCGCCGCCAGACCGTAGATCGCGCCAAACACCACGAGCGTTTCCCCCGCGGCCTCGACCGTCCAGCCGGCCACCAGCACGGTCAGCAGGGTCCAGAATCCGAAGATCAGATTGCGCCGGCCGAAGAAGCGTCCGCTGATCCGGGGTGGGACGAGTTCCGCGATGGAGGCCGACCATGCCACGGAGCCGAAACTGTTGGCGCCGGTGGTCACCGCGAGCATGACGCCGAACAAGGCCAGCCGTGTCGTCGGCGAGTCGAACGCGGGCAGAAAGGCGACGAAGCCCCACGGCAACGCGATGGCGAACGGCAGATTCGGCATCGTGAGGTTCAGCATGGGCACGCTGAACGACGCCTCGACCGTCGAGTATTTGAGGGACAGCAGGAGGTCCCGTCGTTGCAGTTCGTTCATTCGTTCGCCGGCCGGCGCAA
>JADHOF010000235.1 GCA_016779125.1 Verrucomicrobiia bacterium
TACGAGATGTCGAATCATCTTCCGCTCGCGATCCGCTGGGGCAAGGGGATCAAACGTCCGGGTCGCCGGATCAACGACTATGTGAGCTTCATCGATTTCGCGCCGACCTTTTTGGAAGTGGCCGGAGTTGATTGGGCGGCCGTCGGCATGGCTCCGAGTCCCGGGCGCAGCCTGACGGATATATTTGCTTCCTCCCGCGATGGCATTGTGAATCCCTCTCGTGATCACGTTCTGATCGGCAAGGAGCGGCATGACATCGGTCGCCCTTACGACTGGGGTTATCCGATCCGTGGCATCGTCAAAAACGACCTGCTTTACATCCGGAACTACGAGCCCAGCCGATGGCCCGCCGGCAATCCGGAGACGGGCTATCTGAATTGCGACGGGAGTCCGACCAAGACGGTTTTGTTGGAGAGCCGGAAAGACCAGCGCTCACGTGGATTTTGGGACATGAACTTTGGCAAGCGCCCCGAGGAGGAAATGTTCAACGTGTCGACGGATCGGACGTGCCTGAACAATCTGGCTGAGTCGGCCCATTACGGAAAAGCATTGGCCGAGCTGGACAAACAGATGGTTCGTGAACTCAAGGAACAGGGCGACCCTCGCATGGAAGGCAAAGGCCATGTTTTTGACGACTACAAGTACGCGGACAAGAAGGGCGTCGATTTCTATCGGCGCTACGTTCTCGGCGAAAGGGTGAACGCGGGCTGGGTCAACGAATCCGATTTTGAGTCCGGTCCGCTGGACTGATGCCGTTGACTTGGTGATCAGCCCAAGGCGGCGAGGTTTTTCCTCGTGCTCTCGAGTTTGGATTCCCAGTCCGCCTGACGCAGCCGATGTTCTTCGAGAACGGAGGCCGGGACCTTGTTCACAAAATTTTCGTTGGCGAGCTTGGCTTTCACCTTGCCGATTTCCTCCTCGATCTTGGTCAGCTCTTTCGTCAGGCGGGCTTTCTCCGCATCGACATCGACCAGGCCTTCGAGCGGGATGAACAGGTCACCCAATGCGGATGAGACGGAAGGGGTTCCTTGTTTGACCTCCTCGCGGGAAGTGAGGGTGACGCTTTCCGCGGTCAGAAGGATGCGCAGGGCCTCGACTTCGTGCGGGTCGATCTGTCCGACCGGCACGAAAAGGAACGCGACCCGTTTGTTTGTCGGAATGTTGAATTCACCGCGCAGATTGCGGCTCTTGGTCACGAGCTCGTTCCGCGCGTCAACCAGCTTCTCCAAGGTTTCGTCCAGTCCGTAGTGGGAGCGCAGGTCGCTGTCGAAGGTCTTTGGCCAGTGGGCTGTCATGATGGTCCGGCCGCCCTGATCATCCGGCAGGTCGGTCGCGAAGCCCATGCCGTTCCAGAGTTCCTCGGTGATGAAGGGAAGGAACGGGTGAAAGACGCGGAGCATGTTGCCGAGCACAAAGTCGATGACCGCGAGCGTGTTCTCCTTGCGCCTTTCGTCGTCGCTGAACATGACGGCCTTGGAGGCTTCCAGATACCAGCCGCAGTATTCCGTCCAGAAAAAGCGGTAAAGCGTGCGGGTGACGTTGGTGAAGCGATAGGTCGCGTAGTCCTCGTCGATTTCGCGGATGGCCGCGTCGAGTCGCAGCAGGATCCATTTGTCGTCGTTGGTCAGGAGCTCGGCGTTGATCTCGCCTTCGGTCTCGCCTCCCTGCATCTGACGGTAGCGGCAGGCGTTCCACAGCTTGTTGCAGAAGTTGCGGCCGAGCTCGACGTCCTTCTCGTCGAAGAGCACGTCCGAGCCGAGGGGAGCGCTGCGCATGGTGCCGAAGCGCAGCGCGTCGGCACCATATTTGGCGATGAGGTCCAAGGGATCGGGTGAGTTGCCAAGCGTCTTCGACATCTTGCGCCCCTTCTTGTCGCGGATGATGCCGGTGTAATAGACGTTCTTGAAGGGGAGTCCGCCCATGTACTCGTAGCCTGCCATGATCATGCGGGCGACCCAGAAGAAGATGATGTCCGGGCCCGTCACGAGATCGCTGGTCGGATAGAAGGCCCGCAGGTCGTCGGACTTTGCAGGCCAACCCATGGTGGCGAAAGGCCAGAGCCAGGAGCTGAACCAGGTGTCCAGCACGTCGGGATCGCGGTCCCAATTCGCCTCGTCTGCAGGTGGATGAAGGTCGCAGTGCACCTCGCCGGTCTCCTTGTGATACCAGACCGGTATCTGATGTCCCCACCAGAGCTGACGGCTGATGCACCAGTCCTGGATTCCTTCAAGCCAATGGTCGTAGGTCTTCGCCCAGCGATCCGGGAAGAATTTCATCTCCCCCTTTGCGACACAGGCCTTCGCCGCTTCGACGCTGGGATATTTAAGGAACCATTGCTCGGACAGGCGCGGCTCGATCGGAACCTTGGCGCGCTCGCTGAAACCGACGTTGTTCTCGTAGGCTTCCTCTTTTTCGAGGACGCCCATTTCGTCCAGGATTTCGGCGGCGCGTTTCCGGGCTTTGAAGCGCTCGAGTCCCGCGAGTTCCTCGCCGGCGAGTTCATTCATGGTGCCGTCGGCGTTGAGGACGTCGATCACCTCAAGGTCGTGGCGTTTGCCGATGTCAAAGTCGGCCCGGTCGTGGGCGGGCGTGACCTTCAGGACACCGGTGCCGAATTCGATGTCGATGTGCTCGTCGGCAACGATCGGGATGTGCTTCTGATTCGATTGCGGGAGCGGACGAACGACGTGTTTGCCGACAAGATGGCCGTAACGGGGATCTTTCGGATTCACCGCGACCGCCGTGTCCCCGGGAATGGTCTCCGGGCGCGTGGTCGCGATGGTCAGCCAGGTGCCGGGTTCTTCCGCGACCTGCACCTTGAAGTACCACAGGAAACCTTTTTGAGGCGTCATGATGACCTCCTCGTCGGAGAGGGCGGTTCCCGAGACGGGACACCAGTTCACCATGCGTTTTCCGCGATAGATCAGGCCCTTTTTGTAGAGATCAACGAAGACGCGTTGGACGCAGTTCGAATACTCCTCGTCCATCGTGAAGCGCTCGCGGCTCCAGTCGCAGGACGCGCCCAGCTTCTTCAGCTGGTTGATGATGATGCCGCCGTGCTTGTCCTTCCACTCCCAGACGTGTTCGAGAAACTTCTCCCGACCGATGTCGTGGCGGCTTTTGCCTTCTTCCTTCTTCAGCTTCTTCTCCACCATCACCTGGGTCGCGATGCCCGCGTGGTCCGTGCCGGGCAGCCAGAGGACTTCCTTGCCGTCCATCCGGGCTTTGCGCGCGAGGATGTCCTGAATGGTGTTGTTGAGCACGTGCCCCATGTGGAGCATGCCGGTGACGTTCGGGGGCGGGATGACGATCGAGTAGCCGGGACGCGATTCGGAAACGCGTGCGGGGTCCGCCTTCAAGCAATTCTGGTCCTGCCAGAACTGGTACCATTTGTCCTCAACCGTCTGGGGTTCGTAAGCCTTGGGAATTTCTGTCATGTGAAAAGATGAGATAGGCCGGTCGCTTTGATCCGACGCGGCCGGGTTTGAGAGTTGGATCAGGACGCCTTGGCGGTGAAGACACGTTTCCGCGCCGTCGCGATGACGACACACGACGGCGTTGCCGGACCGGCCGTCGTGGTCCGATGCCGTGAACAGGAAGCTGTAGCCCTCGTATTGGCGGCGCGCGGCATCGGCGGAGTCTACTTCAGATTCTCCGGATTCAAGGGCTGCAAGGCCTTGGGCAGGAACTTGCCGTTTTTGCGGATGAGCTGGTCGTCGAACCAGATCTCGCCGCCGCCGTAGTCGGGACGCTGAATGAGCACCATGTCCCAGTGGACCGCCGAGCGGTTGCCGTTGTCGCAGACCTCATAGGCCTGGCCGGGGGTGAAGTGCATGGAGCCGGCGATCTTCTCGTCGAAGAGGATGTCGGTCATCGGGGTCTTGATGTACGGGTTGAAGCCGAGCGAAAACTCGCCGATGTAGCGGGCTCCCGGATCGGTGTCCAAGATCTCGTTGAGGCGCTTGGTGTCGCTGCTGGTCGCCTTGACGATCTTGCCGTTCTTGAACTCCAGCCGGACGTTTTCAAAGCGCGTGCCCGAGTAGAGCGTGGGGGTGTTGTATTGGATGACGCCGTTGACGGAATCCTTGATCGGGCAGGAGAAGACCTCGCCGTCGGGTACGTTGCGGTCGCCCGAGCAGATGACCCCGGGGAGGCCCTTGATGGAAAAGGTGAGATCGGTGCCGGGGGACTTGATATGGACCTTGTCGGTCTTGGTCATGAGCTTCTGCAGCGGACCGGACGCCTTCTTCATCTTGGCGTAATCCATGGTGCAGACGTCGAAATAGAAATCCTCGAAGGCCTCGGTGCTCATGTTCGCGGCCTGGGCCATGCTTGGCGTCGGCCAGCGCAGGACGACCCATTTGGTCTTGTTGACCCGGTGGTTGAGAACCGGGCGCAGCGTCTTCGAGTAGAGCGCCATCTTGTCGCTGGGCACGTCGGCGGACTCGTTGGCGTTGAAGGCGCCACGAATGGCGATGTAGGCCTGGAACTTCTTCATCTTGGCCAGTTCAATGTCGCGGCTGAGCTTGGCGTGGGCTTCGTCGGTGTCGCGGAGGATTTCGCGCATCACGCGGCCGTGGGAAAGCTGGACGTAGGGTGTGGCCTTGCGTTTGCGGACGGATCGGATCAGTTCGACGGTGAATTCGTCCGGCACGTCGATCATGTGCAATTGCACGTTTTCACCCGCCTTGACGGCGGTGGAGTAGCCCACGAGGAGTTCGGCAAGTTTTTGGTAGCGCGGATCGGTCATAAAGCGGGGAGGTTAGTGGATGGGGGGACGGGGTGACAAGGTGGGAAGGGGGCGTTGACAGGGAAATCGTCGATGAAATCCGCTCCTTCTCGTAGCCCTACACCGAATCGAATTGTCGGATTACGGGCAGGATTGCGATTACGAGTCGGTGAGATCAGGGTTCGTTTTTGGCTTCCTGTTTTCGAAAGCGTTTTTCCTGGCGATCAATCTCTCGGCGGAGAAGTTCCTCCGCGTTCCAACCCTTCGCCTGCGCCCGTGCGGCGAGTTGGTAGAGCAGGGGACCAAGCTCGCGTTTTGAAGGACTGAGGCTCGGAGAGGGCGCGGTGGCGAGTTTTGCCTTGGTTGCCTTCTTGGTGAGTTTTTGAGCCCGTTGGAGCGCCGGCAGGTGCCGCGGAACGCCGTCGAGGGCGGACGGGCGTTCGTGTTTCGTTCCCTCCTTTTCCTCCCTCTTGAGCTTTTCCCAGTTGGCCCAGACTTCGTCCACATCCTTGACCTTCAAATCTCCGAAGACGTGGGGGTGGCGATGAATGAGCTTGTCCGTGATTCGTTTCGTGACGGCTTCGAAATCAAAGGCGCCGCGTTCCTTGCCCAGCTGACAGTGGAATACGACTTGCAGAAGCAGGTCGCCGAGTTCCTCCTCCAGCTCGTGATCGTCTCCAGCCTCGATGGCGTCGATCATCTCGTAGACTTCCTCGACGGCGTGAAAGCGTATCGAGGCGTGGTCTTGTTCCTTGTCCCACGGACAGCCGTCGGGTGCCCGGAGACGTTCCATGACTGTCAGAAGGTCCTTGATCGGAGATTTTGTGCGTTTCACGGGATCGTTGATTTCTTGAAGAGTTGATTGAGGGCTGACGAGCCGGTTCGCCGACCCGGGGACGATCTACAAGATGACCAGGTCGTCGCGGTGAATGAGTTCCTCCGCGCGCGCGGATCCTGGAACGATGGCGGAGCTGGCGAATCGGGCGAGACCCCGCGCAAATTCGGTTCCATCCTCGTCGCAAATGCGGATCACGTCGTCCGCTTCGAAACTGCCGCGACATTCGGTGACGCCCACTTGAAGAAGGCTCCGGCCTTTTTCACGCAGCGCGCGGCGGGCTCCGTCGTCTACCAGAAGACTGCCCTGTGGATGGTGAAAGAAGGCGATCCAGCGTTTTCGGCCCTTCAGTCTTCCTTCCTGCGGGACGAAGAATGTTCCCACCTCGGTGCCTGCGAGCATCTCGTCGAGGATGGTAGGATTGGCTCCGCTCCCGATGAGGGTCGGAATGCCGGACCTCGTTGCGATGCGGGCGGCGTCGATCTTGGTGCTCATGCCGCCGACGGCGGTGACGCTGGTGGTCCCGCTGGCCATCTGGTCGATGCGGGCGTCGATCGAATCGACCGTCGTGAGCAGGCGGGCGTCGGGTTTTCCAAAGTTTTCGATGAGACCTTCGGCGGTCGTGAGAATGATGTGCAGGTCGGCCGGCAGGAGGGAGGCGACCATTGCCGAGAGCCGGTCGTTGTCGCCGAATTTCAGTTCCGTGTAGGACACCGCGTCATTTTCGTTCACGACCGGGACGACGCCCCGCTCCAGCAGGTTCAGCAGTGAATTGCGGACGTTGAGATGGCGGTCGCGGTCGCGAAGGTCGTCATGGGTCAACAGCACCTGGGCGGCGGTGAGGTCGAATTCGGAGAAGAGTTTCTGGTAGATCCCCATCAGCCGGGATTGGCCGACCGCGGCGCAGGCCTGGAGGTCGGCGAGGTCGCTCGGGCGTTGGCTGAATTTCAGCGTGCCCATGCCACATCCAACCGCTCCGGACGAGACAATGACGATCTCGCGTCCCGAGCGGGCCAGCCGGGCCACCTGGGACACGAGTTGCCGCATACGGTTCTCGTCGGGACCTTTTGAGTTGTCCGTGAGAATGCCGGTGCCGAACTTGACCACGATCAATTCGGCGTTTTTTAGGAAGCGCTCGCGCACGCCGCGCGTTGTAGCGGAAAAGGGGAGGGAATTGAAAGATAGGAGATATTCCGGCCGCAGGCTGATCGTCTCGCAGCTTC
>JADHOF010000236.1 GCA_016779125.1 Verrucomicrobiia bacterium
AGGAAGACCGAACCTCCAAGAACGAGGCTTTTTCAGACCGTGTCACGGAACTGAACGTCCGGCAGACCATGAAGACGATCCCGGAAAACAGCGGCACGATTCGTCGCCTGGTCGAGGAAGGAAAAATCCGCATCGCGGGTGCCGTCTACGATGTGCGAACCGGCTTGGTGCGCTTTCTGGAGGACTGAAACCGGGCACGGGGCCTTTTGACGCCAACCGGAAGAGCCCTCCGCCATTTCGCTCATTCTGTAACAAACTTGTAACCTTGACGCCATGCGTGCGTCACACTTCGGCACCAGCGTCGCGCCCCATATCTGGGAACCCGCAACAAACAGAATGATCCGACTGACGCTCTCGATCGCCTTCGGGGTGGTGGCGTTGACCGCGATTGCCGTCCGGGCAGACAGCATCACCGCAAAAGGGTCCGACACGTTGGTGATTCTCGCCCAGAAATGGGCCGAGGTCTACATGGCCGAACACCCGAACACCAAGATTCAGGTCACCGGCGGCGGTTCCGGCACCGGCTTCGCAGCGCTGCAAAACCACACCACCGACCTTTGCAACGCCTCGAGGCCCATCAAGTCGAAAGAGGTGCTTGCATGCATCAAGGTCTTCCGAAAACGGCCGACGGAATACAAGGTCGCGTTGGACGGTCTCTCTGTTTACGTGAACGAAAGCAATCCGGTGCGATCGCTGACGGTGGCGCAGTTGAAGGACATCTTCACGGGCAGGACAGAAAATTGGAAAGAGGTCGGCGGCGAGGACGCCCCAATTGTCCTGTATTCTCGCGAAAACAGCTCCGGCACCTACGAATTCTTCAAGCAGTCCATCCTTGATGGGGCCGACTACTCGGCCCGGGCTCAGACAATGCCCGGAACTGCAGCGGTGTTGCAGGCCGTGGGCAAGGACACCAACGGCATCGGCTACGGAGGGGTGGCCTACGGCTCAGGTGCGCGAGCTCTCCCGGTAAGCAAGGCAGCCGGACTGCCCGCGATCGCGCCCACGGAGGAAAACGTGGTAAACGGTTCCTATCCGATCTGGCGCTACCTCTACATCTATGTAAACCCGGCCCTAGACACCGGAGAAATCGCCCACTACCTCAACTGGATCCGCAGTGACGCCGGGCAAGACATCGTCAAGAATGTCGGCTACTTCCCCCTGCCGAAAGCCTCGAGGAACTAGCGGCTGCCCCGACCAACACTTTTGCCGCCAAAAGGCTTTCACCAGTTTGCTGGTTGGAATTCCCGCTTCCTCTCCTTACAACTTGCCGCTCATGTCAGCAGGCGATTCCGACAACTGGGCCGGTATCCACCGGGGGCGTCGAACGGCCCCGGGCGAATGGCTTGCGGAGAAGGCGATCTTCCTCATCTCGCTGTCGGCCATCATACTGGTCTTTCTGATCTTCGCCTTCATCCTTCGGGAGTCTCTGCCGATCTTCCTCGGGACGATGAACAGCTCGGCGTCCCGCAAGGTCATCCAGCCGAGTGAGATGCACACAATCTCAAGGGAGGCGCTGCGAGCCTATCTGGAGATGCCCGCGGGCGAGTTCGCCGAAATGGACGACGAGACGCTCAAGCTCATGATGGAGGTCAAGTTGGAGGCGGCGGCCGAGGCACCGGAGGACAAAGATGCCAAGGTCAACACCGCCTCATGGAGCCTCATGCTGAAACCACACCAATGGACCGGATACGACAAGCCGGAGTATATCTGGCAGCCGGTTTCCGAAATCCACAAATACAATCTGATCCCGCTGCTCGTCGGCACCCTGAAGACCACGCTCGTTGCCATGCTGTTCGCGGTGCCACTGTCCTTGTTGGCCGCGATCTACGTGTCTCAACTGGCAAGCGCAAGACACCGCGAATGGCTCAAGCCCGCCATTGAAATGCTGTCCGGAATCCCTTCGGTCGTGCTCGGATTCTTCGCGTTGATCGTCATGGCGACCGTGCTCCAGAAAGTTTTCGGCTATCAGTCCCGACTGAACGCCTTCGTGGCGGGCATCGCCCTCGGCCTGGCGATCATCCCCGTCGTGTTCTCCATCTCGGAAGACGCCCTCACCAGCGTGCCGCCCAGCTACCCGCAGGCGGCACTCGCCCTGGGCGCGAGCCGCTGGCAGGCCGCCTGGCAGGTCGTGCTCCCGGCAGCCATGCCGGGCGTATTCGCCGCAACCGTACTCGGTTTCGGCCGGGCGATCGGCGAGACCATGATCGTGCTGATGGCCAGCGGAAACGCCAGCATCATGGGATGGGACATCCTTGATTCCACACGGACGATCACCGCGACCATCGCCGCCGAACTGGCCGAGGCCGTCTTCGGCGGCCATCATTACCGAATTCTGTTCGCGCTCGGCACAATGCTCTTCGCAGTCTCGTTTCTGACAAATCTTGCCGGCGACCTCATCACCCACCGCCTCAAGAAACAGCTGGAGGGCAAGCCGTGAACAACGCCACTCGCGGCGCCGCCAGCGGTTTCAACACCGGTCGGCGAAACTGGGGCTCGTTTTTTTTCACGGGTCTCACCGGGGCGGCCACCGCGCTCATCCTGGCGATCCTGGTCATCATTCTCGGCAACATCACGTGGATGGGCTGGGAGGCCCTGAGCTGGCGTTTTGTTCTGGCAGGCACCGAGCAGGATATGTTTGACGTGAACAAGGCGGGCGTCATGCCCATGATCGTCGGCACCACCGCGCGCGTCATTCTCATGACAATCTTCGTGATCCCGGTCGGCGTCACCACGGCTGTATACCTGACCGAATACGCCCAGCCGACGTCCCTCACCACCCGGGTCATTCGCGGTGCCGTGAACAACCTGGCCGGCGTTCCGTCGATCGTATTCGGCCTGTTCGGGCTGGGGTTCTTCATCAGCTTCGTCGGTTCACACATGGATGAACTCCTGCACTCGAGCCTGGAGGCACCCGTCTGGGGCAAGCCCGCCCTGCTCTGGGCCTCCATGACACTGGCCGTCATGACATTGCCCGTCGTGATCGTGGCCACCGAGGAATCACTGAAGGCGATCGCCCCCGGGCTCCGGGAGGCGAGCCTCGCACTCGGTGCCACCAAGCTGCAGACCATCGTCAAGATCGTCCTCCCGCAGGCGCTGCCGGGCATCATGACCGGCGGCATCCTCGCGGTGGGCCGCGCCGCCGGGGAGGTGGCGCCCATTCTCTTCACAGGCGCCGCCTACTACATGGCAAGCCTGCCGCATTCACTTTCAGACCAATTCATGGATCTGGGCTATCACGTGTTCATCCTTTCCACCCAGTCGCCCAACATCGACCAGACCCGGCCGATCCTCTATGCGACCGTGCTGGTGCTCCTCATCCTCACCTTTGCCCTGAACGTCGTGGCCATTCTGGTCCGTGCCAAGGTGCGCCGCCGGCTCCGGGCCGCGAACTGAATTCCCTATCCGCCATGCCGTCATCGAACACCAAACCGCAAAACTCCTCACCGCCGGTGATCGATGTGCGCGACCTTGATCTGTACTACGGCCTCAATCAGGCGCTGAAGGAGATCAACATCACCCTGCAAGAGAAACAGGTCACCGCCTTCATCGGCCCTTCCGGCTGCGGCAAGTCAACCCTCCTGCGATGCTTCAACCGGATGAACGACCTTATCGACGGCGTTCGGGTCAGCGGCTCCATCCGCATCGCCGGCCACAACATCTACGACCGTTCCGTCGACGTGATCGAGCTCCGGAAACTCGTCGGCATGGTCTTTCAAAAATCGAACCCGTTTCCGAAGTCGATTCACGAAAACATCGCCTATGGGCTGCGCCTCCACGGGATGAAATCACGGTCCGAAATCGATGACGTGGTCGAGTCCAGCCTCAGAAGCGCGGCTCTTTGGGACGAGGTGAAGGACCGCCTACACGCCAGCGCGCTCGTTCTCTCCGGTGGCCAGCAACAGCGGCTCTGCATCGCCCGCGCCATCGCGATACGACCCGAAATCATTCTTATGGACGAACCGGCGTCGGCCCTTGATCCTATCGCGACGGCCAAGATCGAGGAACTGATCCTGGAGTTGAAGAAGCGTTTCACGATTCTCATCGTCACACACAACATGCAGCAGGCAGCCCGTATTTCAGATCGGACCGCCTTCTTCTACCTTGGCGAGCTCATCGAATACGACACGACCAGCAAGATCTTCACCAACCCGGGCAGAAAGCAGACGGAGGACTACGTCACCGGCCGCTTCGGGTGAACCCCCTATCCGCACGCATCATGCTACCAGCCGACCCAGAATTCGCCGCCCTCAAAGACAAGCTCCTGACCATGTCCAGCCTGGCCATGGCGGCCACCCGCAAAGCCCTGAAGGCGCTGATCGAGCGGGACGACGACCTCGCCCGCGAAGTCGATTACGAGGACCGGCAGATTGACGCTCTTGAGAAGGCGCTCGACGAGCTGTGCATCACGCTGCTCAGCCGAGCCCCTCTGGCCTCGGATCTGCGAATGATCACCGTCGCCCTGAAGATCACCCATGATCTCGAACGTGTCGGCGACGAGGCGGCCTCCATCGCCCGCCGCGCCGTGAAGCTGAACACCGAACCTCAGCTGAAGGAATACATCGACCTGCCCCGCATGGCGGCGATGGCCCTCGACATGTTGAAAGGCTCATTGGACGCCTTCGTGGACAGGAACGGAGTCATGGCCCATGCGATCATCCCCAAAGATCAGCAGGTGGACGCGCTGCACGGCCAGATTCAAAGGGAGCTTTCCAGCTACATGGTGGAAAACCCCGCCAACATCACCCGGGCACTGCACCTGATCGAGATTTCGAAACGCATCGAGCGAATCGCCGACCACGCCACAAACATCGCCGAGGAAACCGTCTTCCTGCTCGAAGGTCGCGATGTCCGCCAAACGAAGGCCTCAATCTCTCAGGATTGATCGGGCGCCCGGAGCAACGCCGCCGACAGTGGCCGATGCCCCCGGGGGGCGACTCAAAGCGGCTTTTCCTTGTACCCGATGCGAGGAAAGGGGTTTACCACGCTGGTGACGATCGTCCTCAGGTGTGAGCCGATGCGCTTCAGATACCGGGCGTAAAGGGCCACCGCCGCCGCATTTCCGGGGGAAAGATCAGTCACCTTTCCGGACACGATATCCATGATGATCGATTCGCAATCGGAGGAAAGCTCATCCTTGTACTCGCTCATCACCTTGCGCGCCTCGTCCTCGTTTCCGTCCAAAAAGGCCTTGGCCGTCCGCTGAAAGAGATCGCCGGTCCGCTTTTCAACCGATGACAAACGAGGCTCCAAGCTGCCGCCTCCGAGCCTGTCCGGATGCTTCTCAGCCAGTTCGTGGATATTTTTCGTGTAGTCGCCGATCCGCTCGATATCAACCACCACACTCACCACCACCAGCCCCGCCGACACATCGTCACCGGTCACGGACAGGTGGGTGATCACCTTGCGGCGCACATCCCGCTCGTACTTGTTCACCCGCTTGTCCATATCGCGGATGTCAATCGTCACCTGATTGGAGTCCGAGCGACGGAGCGATTCAACCGAGGCTTGGAACATCTGCCAGTCCAACTCCAGCATCTCGTGGCACTCGTCGAGCGCGAGCTGAATCAGGTTCTCCTTGCGGAACATTGAGGACAGTGATTCGAACATACGCGTTCATCTGAAGATGAAGATGAGAAGGATCGGTAGTCCGAAGAAGATCATCAGAATGAAGGCGATCGGAATCGCCCGGTTCTTCTGGGACAGGTCCGCCAGCCATTCGGCGATTTTCACCGGAATCATCCGGACGCGCTCTATCGGCCACAAGAGCGCGATCCCGCTCAGATTGAACAACAGGTGCGCGAAGGCAACCGTGATCGCGCTGACATCCTTCGTCGCCAAGGCCGCCAGCACGGCCGTCGTCGTCGTGCCGACGTTGGCCCCAAGCGTGTAAGGCAGAATCTGGCGCAGCTTGAGAATTCCTGCGCCCGCCAGCGGGATGATCAGCGAGGTGGTGATCGAACTGCTCTGCACCGCGACCGTCAAAAGCATTCCAAAAATCATCGCCCACGCCGCGTTGCGGAACAGGTACTCGTCAAAAAGATGCTCGACCTTTTCCAGCACCAGACTGCGGAGCAGTTTCACAATCAGGTAGAGCATCGCGAAGGTGATCAGCACCGAGACGATCAACACCGCGACCGGATGATCGTTAAACAGCTTGGAAATCCCCTCCACCGTCACCTTGGTCGCCGCCTTGAGAGGATTCCCCAGCTTCATCCCGCCCACGCCGTCGAACCAGCTCGCCATGAGACGCGCCGTCTTGGAGAGGTATCCGGTCATCAACTCCAGCGGAAAGAGGATCAGCACGGTCAACCAGTTGAAGGCATCATGCACCGTCGCGGCTGCAAAGGCCCGCCTGAACTCCTGATCTCGGGTGATGTGACCGAGTGAGACGAGCAGGTTCGTGATCGTCGTCCCGATGTTCGCCCCCATCACCATGGGAATCGCGCCCTCGATGCTGACGGCCCCGGCGGCCACCATCCCGACGATCACCGAGGTCGTCGTCGAGGAGCTCTGCACCACGGCGGTCGCCAGAATCCCGATGAACAGTCCCACAAACGGAGACGCAGTCGTCTTCAACATGCCCGAGGCAAACTCTTTGCCAAACAGTTTGAAGGCGTGGCTCATCCCGTTGATGCCCACGATAAAGACGTAGAGACCGGCAACGATGCCCGCCAGCTTGCCGATCAGAATCCAACGTTCTCGGTTCATCGTCCGTAATCTAAGCGGCCGGGATGCTCACATTCACTAACCA
>JADHOF010000237.1 GCA_016779125.1 Verrucomicrobiia bacterium
AAGACCTTTCAAACCGCGCGGAGCCCGGGTGGCAGGTTTGTGTTCACCGTTCAGGCGGACTCCCACCTGGACTTCGGCACCGTGCCGGAACTTTACGCGAACACCCTTCGCAACGTCGTCGCGGACGGCAGCGATTTTCATATCGCGCTGGGGGACACCTTCATGGTCGACAAACGCACGCGCTATCAGGACGCCGCGCCCCAATACCTCGCGCAGCGTTATTACTTTGGCCTGCTTGGCGACGCCACGGCCCTGTTCTTTGTCCTTGGCAATCACGATGGTGAATTCGGTTACCGGGCGGACATGGCCGAATGGTCTGCGGCACTTCGAAAGCGGCACATTCCGAATCCGTCGCCGAACGGGTTTTACACGGGCAACACGGACCGCCACCCGAAGCTGGGATTGCTTGAGGATTACTTCGCCTGGCAGTGGGGCGATGCCCAGTTCATCTGCCTCGATCCCTTTTGGTACACAACGGAGAAGCGCGGCGGTCAGTGGTCCAAGACACTTGGCGAGCAACAATATCGCTGGCTCAAGCGCACGCTCGAAACCAGTCGGGCCAAATACAAATTCATCTTCCTCCACTATCTGGTCGGCGGTCTGGACAACGAAACGCGCGGAGCCAAGCAGATCGCCCACCTCTACGAATGGGGCGGAAAGAATCCCGACGGCGTCAGTGAATGGCGTCGGGAACGGCCGGGTTGGGAGATGCCCATCCACGACCTTTGCGTGAAGCACGGCGTGGATGTCGTCTACCACGGTCACGACCACCTTTATGTGAAGGAAGAACTCGACGGCGTCATCTACCAGGAAGTTCCGCAGCCCGGCCATCAGCGCTTCAACAACACGAAAACCGCCGCCGAATATGGCTACGACGGCACCGCCTACGGTTCCTCCGGCCACATCCGGGTCACGGTGAGTCCGGAGGAAGTCAGGTCCGAATACGTCTGGTCCTTCCTTCCCGGCAAGGAGCCTTCCGGTCATCGCAACGGCGAGGTCGCGCATTCCTACCGCATCCGGCGTTGAGGGCGACGCGTCGGGCGCCGAGAAGCGGGCGCGCGGCCATCGAGTCATTGACCAACGCGGGGCGCGGTGTGACTAGTGGAATCACGTTCCGATGAATCTGGCAGATCAAAAATACTTGAGCGAACCGTGGCGCAAGGCCCGGATCTGCGCCCGTTTTGTTTTGCGTCCGGGAATGCTGGGGACACCCCGTTACGCGCGTCTCGCCAGGCGGCTTGTCAGCGATCCTGCGGTAACCTCGCGGCTTGTGTCCCAGGCAGTGGCGCATTTGCGCGCCCGCCTTGTTGCCCATGGAACCCAAGGCTGATTGGACAACTCAGGCCGGTTCCACGTTGACGAGACTGGTGGGGGCTGACTCCGAGGAAGACTACCTGACCGAGCTTCGGGAGAGTCTCGGTCTTCAATAGAATCCGAAAATTCCCCTTTCAGATTCCAGAGAACGAGCCTTGGAGCGGAAAGGTATCCGTTTAGACGCGGTTTTGCCCCGCCTGCCCTGTTGGGAATAATTCTGTCTCGCGCCCGGGAGGGGGCTTCGCCAAGATTTCCCGCGCTCCGACAGGGGGCTCTCCGCTTTCATGAAGGCAAAAATCATTATCACCCCGAAAAAGGCCGTGTTCGATCCGCAGGGCAAAACGGTGCAGAACGCGTTGGAACACATGGGCTACACGGGCGTCGAGGGCGTGCACGTGGGCAAATACATCGAGATCGATCTGGCTGACGGCGACGTCGAGGAGGCCCGCAAAAAGATCGACGAGGCGGCCCACAAGTTCCTCAGCAATCCGGTCATCGAGGATTACCGCCTCGAAATAGAATGAGCCGATGAAATTCGCCGTTCTCCAGTTTCCCGCGTCGAACTGCGACCAGGACGCGGTCCATGCCATTCGCCGGCTCGGTCATGAGGCCGGTTTCGTCTGGCACAAGGACGCCAGCCTGGGCGATGCCGAGGCCGTGATTGTGCCGGGTGGCTTCAGCTACGGCGATTACCTGCGCTGCGGGGCCGTCGCGCGATTCAGTCCGGTGATGCAGACCGTCAAGAGTTTCGCGGAGGCCGGCGGCTTGGTCATCGGCATCTGCAACGGCTTTCAGGTCCTGTGCGAAGCGGGCCTGCTGCCCGGCGCGCTGGTGCGAAACAAGGGACTGCAATTCCGGTGCGAACAGGTCTTCCTCAGCACCGTCAACCGCGACACCGCGTTCACCCGGGCGATCCCGACGGATCGGCCGCTGCGGGTTCCCATCGCCCACGGCGAAGGCTGCTATTTCGCCGACGAGGAGACGCTGAAAGGCCTGCGCGAAAACCGGCAGATTCTTTGGCAATACTGCGATGCCTCGGGTGAGGTGCTTGAGTCCGCCAATCCCAACGGGTCGATCGACAACATCGCCGGCGTCTGCAACGCGGCCCGCAACGTCGCGGGGCTGATGCCGCATCCCGAACGCGCCTGCGAATCCCTCCTCGGCAGCGCCGACGGCAACGCCATTTTCGAAAGCATGATCCAGACGGCGACCGCCGCCGCGGCGGCTGCGTGATGCACGGCATCACGAGAAAGCGCCTCAACGATTTTGCAGCCCGTCACCCCCGTGCACATCGGCCCTCAAACATTGGTTCCAAATCATGAAGACGGGTTCGTTCTCGAACTTCCAGGAACTGCGTCGCGCCTATCCTCACGCCGATCAGGTGGGGCGGTTGACGGTGTTCAATGTCGGCGGGAACAAGGTGCGATTGGTTGCAGCCCTTCATTACAATCGCAAGAAGGTGTACATTCGGGCGGTGTTGACCCACGCCGGTTACGACCTTGGCAATTGGAAGGAATAATCAATGTCCACAGCCCAAATTGAAACGGCTCTGTCAGCTTGGCCCCAGGTCGAGCCGGCTCTGCATCTGCCCCGCACCGCCCGGGACTATGAGGAATCGGTTGGTCTGCTCGACACGTTGGTGGACGGCGTGGGCGAGGACGAGGATCACCCCTTGGCATCGCTTATGGAGGTGCTTGGCGTGCTCATTGAGCAATACGAAGACGAGAACGTTCCCCGCCTAAACTAGGCGTCCGCCACAAGAATTCGCCCTATACAATTTCAGAACATGTCCGAACCCGCCATCACTCCCGAGCTGGTCAAACAGCACAACCTGACGCCTGAAGAGTATGAGAAGATTCTCGAGATCCTTGGGCGCGCCCCGAACTACACCGAGTTGGGCATCTTCTCGGTCATGTGGAGCGAGCATTGTTCCTACAAGAACACGCGGCCGCTCCTGAAGGGTTTCCCGACCAAATCCCCGAAGGTGTTGGTCGGTGCCGGCGAGGAGAACGCGGGCGTGCTGGATATCGGGGACGGTCTGGCGATCTCCTTCAAGATCGAATCGCACAACCATCCGAGCGCGGTTGAACCTTTCCAGGGCGCGGCGACGGGCGTGGGGGGGATTCTGCGGGACATCTTCACGATGGGCGCGCGGCCGATCGCGGCGATGAATTCGCTTCGATTTGGCGATATTGGCAGCGCGGAGGTGCGTCGCCTGTTTCGAGGCGTTGTTTCCGGAATCGCGCATTACGGCAACTGCTTCGGCATTCCGACCGTGGCCGGCGAGGTTTATTTCGACAAGAGCTACGAGGGAAACCCCTTGGTGAACGCCTTCTGTCTCGGTGTCCTGCGTCACGATCAGATCGCGCGTGGCGCGGCGAAGGGCATCGGCAATCCGGTCTTTTACGTCGGGCCGGCCACCGGGCGCGACGGCTTGGCGGGGGCCGCCTTCGCCTCCCAGGATCTCACGGAAGAGTCGCAGGAACAGCAGCGCGGCGCCGTGCAGGTCGGCGATCCCTTCATGGAGAAACTGGTCTGCGAGGCCTGTCTGGAGCTGCTCGACACCGGCGCGGTCGCGGGCATTCAGGACATGGGAGCGGCCGGTCTGACCTGCTCCACCTGCGAGACCGCGGCACGGGGCGGGACCGGAATCGAGCTGGATCTGGACAAGGTGCCTCAGCGCGGCCCGAACATGACCAGTTACGAGCTGATGCTCAGCGAATCCCAGGAGCGGATGCTGATCATCGTCACCAAGGGACGCGAGGACGAGGTGCGCCGTATTTTTGACAAGTGGGATCTGCCCTGGGCGGAGGTGGGCGTCGTGACCGACACCGGCCGGATGGTTGTAAAACACCACGGGGAGATTGTGGCGGACATGCCGGCGGCCAAGCTGGCGGATGACGCCCCGGTCTACCATCGCGAGGCGAAACTGCCCGGGTACATCGAGGGCGTCCGGGCGTTCAATCTGGACGCGATCGAAGATGCCGGAGCCGACGCCGACAACCTGCCGAAGCTTCTGGCCTGGCCGTCGATCGCCTCCAAGAACTGGGTCTTCCGGCAGTACGATTACATGGTTCGCAACGGCACCGCGGTGGTGCCGGGCAGCGACGCGGCGGTGATTCGAATCAAGGCGGATTCCGTGCCGCTGAAGGCTGACGCCTTGGATGACGTCGTGGCGGACAAGCTCATCGCGATGACCTGCGACTGCAACGGCACCTATGTCTATCTGGACCCGTACGAGGGCGGCAAGATCGCGACGGCGGAAGCGGCGCGAAATCTTGTCTGTTCAGGCGCCCTGCCGATCGGAACGACGGACAACCTCAACTTTGGCAACCCGCACAATCCGGAACTTTTCTGGCAGTTGCAGGAAGCCGTGCGCGGTGTCGCGGAAGGCTGCGTCGCCTTCAAGGCTCCGGTGACCGGTGGCAACGTCAGCCTGTACAATCAGAATCCCGTGCGGGCGATCGATCCGACGCCAACAGTCGCCATGGTCGGCCTGATCGAGGATGAGGCCCATATCACAACGCAGTGGTTCAAGGACGAGGGCGATGAAATCATTCTCATCGGCAAGGCTGTGGACGCTGAAGACGCGCTTTCCGGCCTGGGTGGATCCGCCTATTTGCAGGTGGTGTGCGGTGTGAAGAACGGTGTTCCGCCTCGATGCGATCTCGCCGACGCGGTCACGCTGAATGACACCCTTCTGGGGCTGATTCAATCCGGCGGCGTCAAGAGCGCGCACGATTGCGCTGAAGGCGGCCTGCTGGTCGCGCTGGCGGAAAGCTGCATCTCCAACAATCCCGCCCGGGAAACGCCCCGCCTCATCGGCGCCAGGTTGGATCTCACGGCGCTGTTGGGAGAAGACGCTGAAAAACGCCCGCGGCTCGACGCGCTTCTCTACGGCGAAACGCAGCACCGGGTCGTCATCACCTGCGACAAGCATGAGGCCGCCCGGTTCACCGAGCGCGCCGCGATCATGGGCGTGCCCGCGGCCGTCATCGGCCGTGTCGGTGGCGATTCGCTCAGCGTCAAGGTGGGAGAGATCGAGAACGAATGGCCGCTCGCCGAACTGCACGACTCCTGGTGGAACGCTCTCGGTCGGGCGATGGAAGATTGAGGCGGCGCGCGGGTTGGCTCTAAAGATGGCGCGCGAATTTTTCGCGGGCTCTGCGCCACATTTCTTCCGACAGGGTGTGTCCTGATCCCGGCTCGATGTGGGCCGTGAAATTGTCCGTGGCTCCGACGGCCGCGTAGGCGGCCGCGATGCGTTCGATTCCGGCGCGTGCCTCACCGATCGGACTTCCCTCGTCCAGTTCGCCCAGATTCAAATGCAAGGGGCGCGGCGCGATCAGCGCGGCGATTTCAGGCGTGTCCCCGTATCGCAGCCAGCCCGGAATGAAGTTTGCGAAGCAGTGCAGCAGCTGTTCCTCGTGGATCGCCCGGTAGGTGGGCAGGCAGCAGTTCCCGACCAGACATTTTAGGCGCGGTTCGAACGGTCCGATCAGCCAGGTGTGGGTGGATCCCATGGAATGGCCGTAGCAACCGACGCGATCCGCCTGCACTTCGGGGCACTCGCAAAGCAGATCCACGGCCCGGCGCATATCCAGAATGTTCTTCCACGCCATGCATTGTCCGTTGACGAGATGACGGAGAAAGACGTGCCGTTCGTAGTCGCCGCCCTTGAGCCGGCCGGACGCGTCCTGGCGTTCCTCGAAGCACACCGCGTCCGGGCACAGGACCACGTAGCCTTCGCGGACCAGCGCCACGCCGGTGTGGTGCTGGGGCGAACCCGCGAGGCCGGCGGGTTCGCTTTTTCCAAGGTGGTATTCGTCGGCGTGCTGATGCCACACGGCGACGGCGGGTGCCGGATTTCGCGAGTCGATGCCGTCCGGTATCAGCAGGAGCGCGGGCACGGTCTCGCCGGGCTCCACCTCGTAGGTCAGCGATTCGATCCGGTAGCCGTCTTTTTGAAGCGTCTCCCGATGTTGCCGATTGAGCGGGCCCGGGGCCGGCCAGGGTCCGCCGAGGCAGGTGAGCAGTTTTGCGCGGAGGGAATCGGGATTCATCGGATGAGAGGGGATGTCAATTCGCGGAAGACCCCGGCTTGCTGCTGAGCATGAGGATGGCTGCAACGGTGCCAAGGGCGCCGCAGATCCACCACCACAAATCGGGATCCCGCCCGTAGACCGTGAGGCCCAGCTTCGGCCCGACCAGAACGGCGAGGGACCATGTCAGGCCAAACACGCCCATGAAACGACCCCGATAGGCTTCGGGCGCGAGTTGGGCGAGATACGACGATGCCATGGGCAGGGCGATGATCTCGCCGAGTGTGAAAATGACCATGACCACGAGAAAGGCTCCGATGGTGTTTGCGCCGACGGCGAACACCATTCCGAGACCGATGAGGAAGTAGCCGACGACGATCGCCGA
>JADHOF010000238.1 GCA_016779125.1 Verrucomicrobiia bacterium
CAGAATTCCAGCAGCGAACCCGCCGAGAGTCGCCCCTGCAGCACCCAACATCATCAGTGGTGCCAGGCGTCGCCGATAGACCGCACTACGCTCCATCAAGGTGCGGATGACTTGCAGATTCTCCTCGGCCCAATTGGAACTCATGCCTTCACTTTGCGTTACAAAGTCTATCTGTCAAGGCGTTCCCTTTGTAAATTTTTCGATACATTCCGGTTTTCCGGCAAAACTCGATGGCGCAAAATCGCCCGCTTCCTTACCATGCCCGCCGCTCATGTCCGATGATCCACCAGAAATCCTTCCGCAACATTTCACGAATCGCGAGCTGAGCTGGCTCGAATTCAACCAACGCGTCCTCGACGAGGCCTTGGACCCGCGTGCGCCGTTGCTTGAAAGGGTGAAGTTCTTTTGCATCACCAGCTCGAACCTTGATGAATTTTTTGAGGTCCGCGTCGCCGGTGTGAAGCAACAGATCGAGAGCGAAGCGGTCGAGCGAAGCGTGGACGGCCTCACCTCCACCGAATGTTTCCTGGCGATGCGCGAGCGCGTGCTGAAACTCGTCCGCCAGCAGTTTGCCTGTTGGAAGCGCGACCTCGTGCCCGCGTTGGAACAACAGGGGGTCAGCTTCCTTCCCACAAAAAAGCTGACCGACAACGACCGGGTTTTCGCGGAGCGTTTCTATCGCGAGGAGGTTCATCCGGCCCTGACCCCGCTCGGCATTGATTCGGCACATCCCTTTCCCCAGCTGCTGAACAAGTCACTGAACGTGATCGTTCGCTTGAACGTCTCCGGCGCATCCGAGGAAACCACGCGCCTCGCGATCGTACAGGTGCCCCGCTCGCTCCCCCGACTCGTGCCGCTGCCCCGCAAGGACGGCACACGCGCCTTCGTGTTTCTTGGGAATCTTATCGGCCACTTCCTCGCGGACCTGTTCCCCGGCAACAAGGTGGTCGGCCATTGGATGTTTCGTGTCACGCGGAACAGCGAACTCTACATCGACGAGGAAGACATCGCGAACCTCCTGCGCGCCGTGGAGGAGGAGCTGCACAATCGACGACGCAACGCGGCGGTGCGCTTGGAAATCGAATCTCACGCTCCCGTCGAGATTCAACAGGAACTGCTCAAGAATCTGAAGCTGACGGAGGAGGATCTCTACCGCATCGAGGGCCCCATCAACCCAGTGCGCCTCATGGCCATCTGCGAGGGCGATCATTCCCCGGAATTGCGGGACAAGGCCCACGTCGGCACCACACCCGCCGCCCTGAAGGACCAGCCCGACTATTTCAGCGTGATTCGTCAGCGGGACATCCTGCTTCATCACCCTTTCGAAAGTTTCTCGCCGGTCTGCGATTTTCTCGCACAGGCCGCAGAGGACCGACAGGTCCTCGCCATCAAGCAGACGCTTTACCGCACCGGTGGCGACCCCCGCATCATCGGCGCCCTGATGCGCGCGGTGCGGAACGGCAAGCAGGTGACCGCCGTCGTCGAGCTTCGTGCGCGCTTCGACGAGGCCAACAACATCCAGTGGGCTCGGCAATTGGAGGAGGCGGGCGTCCACGTCGTCTATGGTTTGGTCGGCTACAAGATTCACTCCAAGATGACCCTGGTGGTACGCAAGGATCCGGACGGTATCCGTCGCTATCTCCATCTGGCGACGGGCAATTACAATCCCGGCACCGCAAAGCACTACACCGATCTGAGTCTGCTGACCTGCCAGCCCGATCTGGGCGAGGACATCGCGAATCTCTTCAACCTCCTCACCGGCATCTGCCAGTTTCAGGAAACCCGCAAGATGGTCATCGCCCCCTTCCAGGCCCGGGACCGAATGATTGAAATGATCGAACGCGAGTCCGAAAACGCGCGTCGCGGATTGCCGGCCAAGATCATCGCGAAGATGAATTCACTCGTCGATCCACTCGCGATCGCCGCCCTTTATCGGGCCTCCCGGTCCGGGGTGAAGATCGAGCTGATCGTCCGCGGAATCTGCTGCCTGCGTCCGGGGGTTCCCGGACTGAGTGAAAACATACGCGTGCGAAGCATCATCGACCGCTTCCTGGAGCACAGCCGGATCTACTATTTTGAGAACGCCTGCCAACCCGAAATCTACGTCGGCAGCGCGGACTGGATGCCACGCAATTTTGACCGTCGCATCGAAACGATCTTTCCGATCCTGGACGGCAATGTACGCGAGCGAATCATCTCGGAGATTCTAGAGATTGTCTTGCGGGACAACTGCAAGGCCCGTTTCCTCAAGAGCGACGGCACCTACACGCAGGCCACACCCGGCGAAGGTGAAAAGGAACATCGCAGCCAGGCCGAGTTCATCCGTTTGGCCTTACGCGCCGCCGCCGACATCCCGGCCCGCAAGGGCAAGAAATCCTACCCGAAAGTCCGGGTCCGCAAAAAACCCGAGCAATGAAATCACAAGAACTGCATTCCGTCCTGATCCCGGCCGAAAACAAGGCGTCGCGAAAACTCATGCTGGTCCTTCACGGACTGGGCGACAGCCTTGAGGGATTCCGCTTTCTGCCCCACGCCCTGCAACTCGCGGACCTGAACTACCTGCTGGTCAACGCCCCGGACCACTATTTCGGTGGGTATTCCTGGTATTCCTACCCTCACAGCGCGTCATCCGGGCCGGAGATCGCCCGGAGTCGCGAACTCCTTTTCAAGCTACTCGATCAGCAGCGGGAAGCCGGATTTGAAAGCGGAAACACGTTCCTGTTCGGATTCTCGCAAGGCTGCCTGATGACACTTGAGGCGGGGCTCCGGTATCCGCACAAACTCGGCGGATGCATCGGCGTCAGCGGCTACGCCCACGACGCCGATCAATTGATCAAGGAACAGTCTCCGGTCGCGAAGGAGCAACGCTTTCTCCTGACACACGGCAGCCTCGACGACGTGGTTCCACACGATCGCACTGAAAGACAGGTCAGCCGCCTGCGCGCGGCGGGCATTCAGATCCAATGGAAGGTGTTCGCCAAACCGCACACCATCATTGACGCGGAGTTCCCCCTGTTCCGGGAATTTGTGATCGCCCAGTGAGGCGGTCGGTCAGGGTTTCACGCAATAGACGACCTTCTCCGAACGCGCGTAAAGCCTTCCGCCAATCGGCGCCAGCGTGGCCCGGAAGATCTCCCCTTTGTCCGCGCCGATGGAATTCAGCGCAACCACGTCCAGCTTACGACCCGGCTTGAGCACCACCGTCTGCCCACCGTAAACCGCCTGAAAATAGACCAGACCGTTCGCCACCAAAGGGGCCGACGCAAACTCGCCGCGAGGAATCGGCATCCGCTCGGAGCTCCAATAGCTCTCCCCCGTCTTCGCGTCATAACACGACACCATGCCGGACATGCTGGACACGATGACGTAGCCGCCGACCACCGCCGGGGACGGCAGGTCGCGGCCGCCGGTGCGCTTCGCATGCCACACCATCCGGGAGCCGGTCACGTCACCGCTCCCGCCCGGACGCACCGCGTAGAGGTCGCCCGGTTTGCCATTCACCACGTAGAGCAGACCGTCCTGAAAATCGGGAACCGGCGAACCGCGTCCGTTGAAGCCTTTGCAGAACCACAATTCCTTGCCGCTCTCGGGATCGTAGCCACGCACCCCAAATTCGCCGTTCAGCACCAGTTCCTCCCGGGCACCGGCATCGATCATCACCGGCGTGCTCCAACCACCCTTCGGCTTGTCTTCGCGCTTGGTTTGCCAAAGTACTTCGCCCGTGATCTTGTCCAAGGCGACGAGTGACGAAGCCCCCTCCGCGTCGCAGTTCTGGATCACCTTGTTGTCGAGGATGATCGGGGACGCCGCCACGCCCCAGGTTCCCGGAAATGAACCCAGGTTTCGGGACCATAGCTTTTTCCCATTCAGATCGTAGCAATGAATGCCCGCGGGGCCGAAGAACGCCACCACCCTTTCGCCATCGGTCGCGCAGGTTGGTGTCGCGTGGCTGTTCATCTTGTGCGCCTGCTCCGGTGCCGGGCTCGACACCTCGCGCTCCCACAGCAATTTGCCATTGTCCTGGTTCAGGCAGTAGACGTAACGCTTGCCACCGTCCGCCGAAGCACCGGTGAGAAACAGCCTGTCGCCCGCGTTCACCGGAGAAGATTGGCCCGCGCCCTTCAGCTCGGTCTTCCAGAGAACCTTCGTCTCATCCCACTTCACCGGCACCCGCTTGTCCGCTGAATGGCCGCGTCCGCTCGGACCGCGAAACTGCCGCCACTCGTCTTCGGCGACAAGGGCGGCAGTGTTGAAGATCAGAATGCCGGCAAGGAGGCGCGAGGCGATGATTCGCTTGTTCATGGTGCCGCTTGAATTACGGCACGAAACACCCCGCGGCAAGCCGCGAACTCAATGTCCGTCCTGCTTCGCCTGCTTTCCTCCGCCCTGTTTCAGGCTCGAGATGTAGGCAACGAGGTCCCGCAGGTCTTGCGGTGGCAGCGCCGCGCCGATCGGTGGCATCGCGGACACGGGCGGGGTCTTCTCGGCAACATCCGCCAGTTTCACCGACACCGCGGCCCCGTCCGGAGCGATCAAACGGAGCATGTCCTTGGTCTCCTCCACCAGCCTTCCCGTCACGATTGAATCGTCTTTCATCGTCGCGGTGACGCTCGCGAAACCGGCCGCGACCACCGCGTTCGGATTGTAGATCGATTCCAGCACCTGCGCGCGCGTCAGGCGCTTGCCCACCCCGTCCAGCGCCGGCCCCTGAATCCCGCCGTTGTCCTTGATCTTGTGGCACTGGAGACAGGCCCCGTGATTTTCAAAAACAAAGCGACCGCGCTCAACGTCTCCCCCGTTCTCGCTCAATAGGAATACATTGGTCGAGTTCGCATCCGCGTAGGAGGACATGGCCGCCACCGCCTCCTTGTCCGTGGAAGCCGTGAGGGCGAGAAAAACATCCAGGGCAAGACCGGACCGAAGCCCTCCCTTGCCGCGTTTTTCCCACGACGCGAGAAGACTCTTCGGTGCCGCCTTCGCAAGCCCGCCGATGGCCGCCCGCGCCACTTCCAGTTCCTCGCTCCGCACGGCCTTCTCGCCGATGTCGGAGATGCCTTTCACCTCGACGGCAAAAGCGTGACGCATCGCTGCCGCGCGAACGGCGGTGCTCTTGTCTGAGAGCAGCCGCTCAACCACCCCGGAAGCAGCCTTCGCCTTTTGCTTCACCAGGCTGTCGAGCGTCGCAACCCGCACCTCGGCTTCCAGCTGGGTGTTGAACACCTGCGATTCCAGTGTCTTGGGATCGATATCGAGTCCAATCTCATTCGCCAAGCGAAGCGCCAAAGCCAGCAACCGGGGCGTGCTCTCGCTTGCGATGTAGGTGCCGAGCTTGGAACCGATCGCGCCCAGCAGGGTCGAGGCCTCGCGTTTCGCCGTCTTGACGGGGCGATACCAACCGTTCACCGGATCGGTCACCGGCGGCGATGTCCATGCCCGCAAACCATGCAGAGCGGACTCTCTCACCGACATCGCGAGGGAACCGTCCCCCGCCATGGCCAGCAAACGGCCCGCGCTGTCCGCGCCGCCCAGCCGGAAGTTCTCCGCGACCACCCGGCGTTGCACGGTTTCCGGAAGCTCCGCAACTCCGGGATAGGCGGCCAGCTTTTCGCCCGCCTGGGTCTCCGCTGCGTCCGTGTCATAAATTGCACGGACGGCTTCGCGTCGAATCACCGGATCTGCGTCGCTCAAATAGTTGGCCAGCTCGGCGCTCGCGGCCCGGCGCAGAACCAGCAGACCGGTCAGACGTTCTTCGCGGGACGTGGACTCGGCACGTTTGGCCGATGCCTCCACGGCGTTCAAGCGCTCCAGCGCGGCCAGGCAGCTGTGACGAATCACCGGATCCACCTCGCCTTCACCGTTCTTTCGAGCCAGCGCGAAAAGCGCCTCGACAACCTCGTTGTCGCCCGGCTCCGAGACCTTCCCCAACGCGATCGCCGCCAGCGAACGCACCTGCGCGTCGCTGTCCATAAGCAATCCAAGGAGACCGGTCTTCGCTGACACCACCCCCAGATCCCCGACGATCCGGGCTGCGTTGGCCCGGAGCACGTTGTCCTTGTCCCCCAAAAATCCGGTTACCGCGCGCTCCCGCCAACGGTTCCCCTTGGCGATCTGCCCCATTCCCCAAAGGGCGTGCAATCTCAGCAGCCGTCCATTCCCCGAATTCCTCGCCGCCTTCGCCAGCGCGCCCCAGTCATTCCGCTTGGCGAGCTGAAACTGGGCCTGCTGACGGACGCGACGATCCGGGTGCCCCAGCAACACGGAAAGGTTCGCTTCAGACAAAATGCCAAAACCGGTCTTGAACAACTCCGCCACCATCTCCCCTGACTTGCGGGCCTGGTCGTCGATCGCCTCCAGCACCTGGATCGAGCCGTTCTGGTTTACCGTCCAGCCCCCACCCCAATCGCACAGGTAAATGCGCCCGTCAAAACCCTGCTCCACGTCGGTCACGCCCACGCCTTCAACGACGACCTCCTCCGACACCGCCTTGAATCCGGCGCGCGCCGGCTCGACCTTCACCGACAAGACCGTGCAGCCCACCGAAGCGCCTCGGTAGTTCGCGAGCAGAAAACGGTTCCGCAGATTCTCGGGAATCGAATCCCCCGTCAGCCAGGTCACACCGGAGGGACCGCGGGCGACATGGGACGCGGGCGGATAAACCCATTGCGGCTGCTCGTCGTTGAAGGTGTCGAACATTCGCTCGGCCACCCACATCGATTTCTCCGGCCGAAAATCGCCCC
>JADHOF010000009.1 GCA_016779125.1 Verrucomicrobiia bacterium
CGAAGGCGCCGCTCTCGATCAGGGCGGGCAGGCGGTCCACGGCTGCCATGACGCGTCGGCCGGCGGTCGCCGGATCGGGCATGGCGTCGGTACCGCCGGCCTGCTTGAGCTTGGCCACGCTGGGAAACGGGACGTCGTCCGGCAGGGCGCGGATCTGGTCCTGCATGCCGGTATCGACAAGCCCCGGAGCAAGCGCGCTGAAATGGATATCCGGCCGTTCCGCCGCATAAAGCTTCACGAGCATGTTGAGCGCGGCCTTGGAGAGGGAATAGCCGCCCCAGCCGCGATTCCCGTTGACGGCCGCACCGGAGGAGATGGCGACGACCTGTGAAATCAAAAGGCCCCGGCCGAGCAGCAGGTCGAGCAGCGTCTTGTTGGCCCAGAGATTCACGTCCATGACCTTCCTCATCGTGTCGACAGACTGGTCCCTCATGTCGGCAATGGGACCGAGGATGCCGGCGTTGAGGATGACGCAGTCGATCCGGTCGCGATCACCCAACAGAGTTTCCAAGGCGGTTGCGCATTGGCCATGATCGGCGACGTCGCAACAGGCAAAGTGAAAGCCGGAGCGAACCTCCAGGTCGGCGGCAGAGTTGCGACCGAGGCCGAGCACGGTGTCGCCGCGCTGCAGACCGGCAAGAGCAAGCCCGTGACCGAGACCGCGGCTGACTCCGGTAACCAGAATTGTTTTCACGGTGATTGGCACGCGCTCAGCATAGCCGTTCCCAGTCCCAATCTTAATCCCAAACTGCGACGCAACGTTTAGAGATTCGAAGCCAGATCAAGGCATTGCCTCACCCCGCCACCGGTCCGAAATCACGGCCAGTCAAGACATCATCGTGATCAACGACCCTCTCTCTGCAATGTGTGCCGCCCTGGTCCATGTCCTTGGAATTCCGGCGGAACGCCGTGGGGCCAGACGCAGACTGCTGAATCCATGCCGCGCTCGATCACCTCAGGGAAGTCTGATAGCGCTGTGGTTTTCTGGAAATCGGTGATTTGAACTGAACAGATTCTTGGTAGAACCTCCCAGACGTCGGAAGTCCCTCACCATACGCACGCAGAATGATCCGGATACTAGCTGCAATCATTTTCATCTCATGGATGAACTGTCCAAGTTCTGGGGCGGACGGATCTCGGGCGTCCATGCCCGCCCACCATCGTGCATTGCTGAAGTCACACTGCTTCAAATGCCACAACGCCGACAAACAGAAGGGCCGCATTCGACTGGACGATCTGCCATTCACGGTAACGGATGCACAAACAGCGGAACGATGGCAAAAGATACTCAACGCGCTCAACTCCGGCGAGATGCCGCCGCAAGATGAGAAACCGTTGGCGGATGCCGAGAAGACGGACTTGCTCGACGACCTGGCCAACACGATGGTGGCGGCCCGCCGGCTGCTGGCCGATCAAAAAGGGGCGATCACGATGCGCCGTCTGAATCGGCGCGAGTACCAGAACACGATTCGCGAACTATTGGGCGTGGAGATACCGGTTGGCGAATTGCCATCCGACACAGGTTCGGGCAATTACGACACGGTCGGTGCCAACCTTTTCATGTCGGCGAATCAGTTCGAGCAATACCTCGCCCTTGGCCGCAAGGCCTTGGACGCGGCCTTCGCGCGGGCATTGGCGGCGACAGAGGAGCGATATTGGCGCTACGAGACGGAGGCGATCTCGGAAAAAGTGGCGAAAGTCGTAGAGGATCAGATCGACGCGAAGGCGCGGGCTGAAAGATGGGTCCAAAAGGTCGAGGAAGCCGCCGCGCGGCCCGAAAACTCGGAGATCGTGGCGAAGCTTCGCGCGGAGGTGAACAACCACGAAGGCAGGTTCCGCCGTTTGTGGAAACGGATCCCGGGCGCGCCTTCTCCGGAATCGTTTGGCTTTCAGACGAAAGAGAACAATGCCGACAAGGCCAATCGCGCACTCGCTTCCTACTGGCTGCCCTATCATCAGTATTATCTCGAACAGCCTGGGATTGATACCGGGATGTATCTGGCGTTACCAACCGAGCACCCTTCTCAACTGGAGAATGGCGCCATCTCTTTTCTTCTTCCGTGGAGCTTTCCCTCCGGCGTCAAATGGCCTGCGGGCAACTACCTCATTCGCGTTCGGGCGGCGCTGACCGGGCAGGGAACGCCGGACCGGCGCTTTATCGAATTTGGCGTGAATCCACGCGGCAACCAGTCGCTCAGCGTTCACGAAGTCACCGGAACGATGGAGTCCCCGCAAACCATAGAAATCCCGTTCTTCTTCGGCGACGCCGGTGCCGAGCGGGCCGATCGCACGCTCTATATTCGCGAGAAAGGAACGCACGATCACTATCTGGTCACACGGCTCCTGGCCAAGGAAGGAGCCAAACAAATGGAGATTGGCCAGGGCCGCCCGTATGCCATCTGGGTCGACTGGCTGGAGATTGAACGGGTTTCGGATGCCGATCGCACCGTGCCACCCGGCCTCGCGGCGCTGGGTGATCTGCCGTTGGATGACGAAATCAAAAAGCCCGCCGTGCCCGCGCTGGAGCGGGTGCGAACTTCGTTCGAGCGATTCGCGAAAGAGGCCTTTCGCGGTCGAGAGCCGGGAACAAAATTCATCGATGGCCTGATCCGAAAATACCAAACGCGTTTGAGCGCAGGAGACCATCCGGTGGCCGCCTTCAAGGACTGCCTCGCGATTGTGTTGTCCTCCCCGATGTTTCTCTATCTCGCGGAACCCAATCTGGAAACGAAACCGCGGCCGTTGTCCGACCTCGAACTGGCCACGCGACTTTCCTATTTTCTCTGGGGCGCGCCGCCCGATCTCGAATTGCGTCAACTGGCCGCGAACGGTGAATTGGCCAGGCCGAACGTGCTCACCGCGCAAACCAAACGCCTGCTCGACGATCCGCGTTCCCGGGGGTTCAGCGATGCGTTCACCTATCAATGGCTCGGGCTGCACCGCCTCGATTTCTTCCAGGTGAACCTGTTGAAGCATCGTCGCTTCGACAACGCCACGAAGCTGGCGGCACGGGATGAAATTTACGAAACCGTGGCTTTTCTCCTGCGTGAGAATCAGAGCATCGCAAATTTGATCAGATCCGATTTCGCGGTCATCAACGGCGTATTGGCTGAATACTACCGCATCCCCGGCGTGAGCGGAGACCAGTTCCGACGCGTTCCTCTTCCGACAGGCTCACCGCGTGGAGGTTTGTTGGGAATGGCTGCCATCAGCCTGATGGGTGGCAATGGCGAGGAAACCAGCCCGGTGGAACGGGGTGCCTGGGTGCTGCGCAAATTGCTCAACGATCCACCGCCTCCCGCGCCCGCGAACATTCCTCAAATCGCGCGCCTGGCGGGCAAGGTTCTCACGACGGGAGAACGATTGCAGGCGCATCAGGACGAAGCGCAATGCGCCAGTTGCCATCGCCGGATCGATCCGATTGGCCTGGGTCTGGAGAACTTCGATGCGGTCGGCACCTGGCGGACCCAGAACACCTACGTGGTAAAAGATGACAACGGCCGGCCGATACCGGGAGAGGAGAGAACGTGGACCATCGATCCCGCAGGCCAGCTTCATAATGGGCCGAAGTTTAAGAACTACTTTGAACTGCGGAACATTCTTGCTTCGAAAGAAGAAGAATTTGCGCGCGGCATCACGGAAGGATTGATTGAGTATGCCTTGGGTCGTCCGGTGGGATTCAGCGACGAAGCATTCATCACGGTGGTCGTCGCCCGGACAAAGCAAAAGAACTTCGCTTTTCGCGAGTTCGTCCATGCCGTCGTCAGCAGCCGGGAATTTCACACCAAGTAACCTATCATGAAGCACCGCCGACATTTTCTTAAATCCAGCACCGCGCTCATCGGATTGCCGGTTCTCAATTCCCTGGGCTTTCGACGTTTCGCCTCGGCGGCTGAACCGACGACTCCGCCCAAACGCCTGGTGTTTCTCGGCTTCGGTTGGGGGATCACCGAGGAGACCTGGTATCCCGACATCAAAACACCCGGCCCGGACTACGGACTTCCCGCCGGCCTGAAACCGCTCGCCCGGCACAAGAAGGATTTCTCAATCGTGCAGGGCTTGTGGAACCAGTACTCCGTCGAAGGTCACGCCGGCAGCACCTGGTGGCTCTCCGGCGCGAACAAATTCGCCCAACCGGGGCAGAGCATGCACAACACCATTTCGGCCGACCAGGTCGCGGCTGAGCAATTGGGGCTGCACACGCGCTTCTCCTCCCTCCAACTCAACACCAGCGAAAGCGGGGAAGCCGCAGGGCACGGCCCCGGTCTTTCGATGGCCTGGGATCGCAATGGCAAACCCGTTGCCGGTTTGAACGATCCGGTTGCAGCGTACCACAAACTGTTCTCCAACGACGCAACCCCGATCGAGGAGCAAAAGGGCCGCCTCGCCGAAAAACGCAGCGTGCTTGACACGGTTTTGGAAAACGCCCGTTCACTCCAACGCGGCCTCGGCAAGGACGACAACGAAAAACTCAATGAATACTTCCAAAGCATCCGAGACATCGAAACACGCCTGAGCAAGGAGGAGAAATGGATCGGCGTCCCGCGACCTGGCGCGCCCATCAAGGAGCCGCGTGGAGGAGTTGAAGGCAAGGGATCGGTGGCCCTGATGTATGATCTGCTCGTCGCCGCCTTCCAAACCGACAGCACCCGTGTCATCACCTATCGCCAACCGGGCGGCGGGGAGTTTCTGAACAGCATCGGCGTCGACGTGCATCCACACGACATGAGCCACTACGTGACCACCAAAGGTGAAAAACTGGCCGCCTCCCAAAAACGCGACCTGACCAACAGCACCTTGCTCGCAGGCCTCATCGACAAGCTCAAGGCCACGAAAGAGGCAGACGGCAGCAGCCTCTTCGATCACATCGCGCTGACCTACGGCAGCAACATTCGCTCAGGTCATCACCTTTCCAACTGTCCGACGCTTCTCACCGGCGGCGGCGCCGGAATCAAACTGGGTGAAAACATCGTCCTCCCCCAGAACACGCCCCTTTGCAACGTCTGGCTCACCATGCTCCACGGAGTCGGAGTCCCTGCCGAGCGCCACGGCGACAGCACAGGAGTGTTGAATCAGATCCGAGCCTGAACCGCCATTGGAAACCGAATAAACGCCCCCCCCAACGGACACGATCGATCAACGATCCATGATCGATCGTTTCGGCCTCGAATTGTATCTCATCACCAATCCGCTCTTTTTGCGTACCAATCGAATCATGCAAAAACCGACGCACCGCTTGGAACGGGCGTGGGCATGCAGAAAACCGGAGGAACGATCGCGAAGGAAAGAGATGGTACACCCGGAGGGATTCGAACCCCCGACCACCTGGTTCGAAGCCAGGTGCTCTATCCAGCTGAGCTACAGGTGCACTGGATGCCCGCAAAGACTTGCAGGACCGACGTGATCAAACTCTTGCCAAGGCATTCCCTCTGATCTCGTCGACACCGATCTTGGGCCCCAACGCGGGCTTGTTCAACACACAAGTTTGCGGCGGATCGAAAGAATCGAATCACATCGCACAAAAGGATCCGAAAATCGTTTCTACCGAGCCTCCGCTTTTCCGTTCAGGAAACGATATTCCTCGGCAGCCTTCCTGAGGTGAGCCGCGCGAATTTCGTAACCGGGTGCCGCTTCGGCCTCGTAGACCCGGGCCAAGGATTCCAAGACATCGGGATCGGTGGGAGCCAGGCGGGCTGCCTCGCGCACACGATCCGCAGAGCCGTCTTCGAGCAGGCGCACAATCATGTCCCGGAACGTCACCCCGGCACCGGGCGCGATGGGGCGTTCATCCCTATCCGCGAGCAACCAGCGAAGCCAGTCCGTGTAAAACACGACGTTTCTCTGTTTTTCCACGCGTGACAGCAACGCCCCCAAACCCCGTCTGTCGATCATCACCACCGATCCCCGCTCATTCACGCGCTGTCCTGCGATCAACTCAGCAAGCTCGGCCAACCAGTGAGGCGCAGGAAGCGGCGGATCAAAGGTCTCCCAAACCCGCACGGTTCGAAAATCGGTGCTGATCGCAAAACGGCGCTGATTCGCCGCGATAGAAGCAAGCATCGTCCCCTGCCGATCCGAGGGGTCCATCAGATAGTGGTGCGTGTGCGGTGCCTGAAAAACCTCGCTCAAGGGTTGGCTGACGGTCGTGTTCCAGATCCGGCCGCGATGCAGCGCGGTGGTCGTGAGGAGACGCCAGCCGTCTCCGAAGAACGAAGCCTGCGTAACGGGCCCGTCGTGGAGCAGTTGAGTCCCCATCACCTCACCGGTGACGGCGTCCCAGATCCGCACGCTCCGATCCCAAGACGCCGTAACGATACGGGCGCCCGCCGGACCAAAGGCTGCGGATGAGACGAGGGAATTGTGCTCCAAAATCGTCTCCTGAACATTCGTGCCGAGCTCCCAGAGCGTCGCGCTGGGGCGCGTGGGACTGGGCCCCGCTCCGCGGGAGATGGTCACGAGCCGATTACCGCCGGAATTGAGTGAGGCATCAACAATCGGTCCGAAATGTCCAATGTTCCCATAAAGCAACACGCCGTCGGCAACGTTCCAGATCTTCACGGTCCGATCCGTCGTCACCGCGAATACTCGATCCCCCAACCTGTTCAGGCCTGCCCGGCTGATCTCCCTGCCCAGATTCTTGCTGAATACTTCGGATCGGTTCGCGAGGTCGATCATTCGAAGCTCCCCCATCGAGTCCGAGATCAGAATACGGGTCCCGTCCTCCGAGTATTCCGCAGTGGTGATTGCGCCCTGTGCTTGAAAGACTGTTTCAACCACATCGATATCCGGCAGGGAATGCCTGGTCACCACACCGGCAGCCGTGCCGCAAAGGAACGATTTTGAATCCGGTGCCATGCTCAAAGCGGTCACGGCCCGGTCCATCTCCAATTCCCTCTGGAGGCTTCCGTCGATGACGCGCCAGAACCGCAGGTGATTCCCTCCTGCGCCGGTCAACAGCCAATTGCCGTCCGGGCTGATCCGAAGGAGTCGCACCGGCGCGTCATGTCCCAAGGGCAAAGCCAACAGGTTTCTCGGACGGATATCCCACACACCCCCACGCCCCCGTCCTCTGCCACGGGATTGGGTGACAATCTTCCAGCCGTCCTCGCTAAATTCGGCTTCAAAGCTGCCACCGTGCCCGATGATTGGTTCCGTCAACTGTTCACCGGTGGTGACATCCCACACACGCATCGAACGATCTGCGGCGGACGTCACGATGCGAAGGCCCTCCGGACTGAAACTCACGTCCAACACGGGCCCGTCATGCTGAAGGGGAGGCAACAGGGGTTTGCCAGTGGCGGCCTCCCAGACCCGTGCCGTGTCATCCAGCCCCGCGGTGACAATCATCAGACCGTCCGGACTGAAGCGGGCCGAGCGGACAAGGCCTTCGTGGCGAAGCCGGGCCGTGACCTGGCCATCCGATCTGCGGGTCACAAGCGCCTCGTTACCGCTCGATTCACTGAGCTCCAAGCGGTATTCCGCAGGAGGTGTGGGTGAAAAAGTCGCCCCCCGCTCAAGCGCCAAAGGCAGCGCGAAGCTCCGTTGGCTCAGCGCGTAAAGTATCCGGTGCACCGCCACGACATTCGTCGGGTCACTCCGCAGCAGGTGCGCCAGATAGGCGAGGCCCACCGCCGGCTGACCTCCAGAAAAAAGTTCCTCCGCCTGATGCAGCTCCATCTGCCCCAACATCTCGCGAAGCTGCCGCTCGGCCGCGACCGCGACCTCGCGGGCCGCCACCGCCTCCAGTCGTTGTTCCAGCTCACGGGTCGCGCTCAGATCCGCCCGGGCTGCCTCAAAGCGCGCGTTGACCCATAGCGTGGCGATCACAGCCAACGCCACGGAAGCCCACATCGCGGCCCTGACGACACCCTGCCAATAGGCGCGACGTTGTCGACGCACCTCGGCGTCGGGCAGGTGCTCCCTCACCCAGGCGCAATCGAAGACCCTGCGATAGATCGGACTGCGGACCACCAGACGGCCGTTCTCCTCGCGGGTCACGCCGGCAAGACGCAGCACGCCCACGAAAGGATTGCTCGGATCGTCGTCAACACGGCAACCCGTAAGCACCCGGGAATAAAGCTGCAGCAGCTCGAATCGATCCACCTCGCTGCGCAAAAGGCGTTCCCGGACAAAAACGAGATTGTCGTTCTTTTCCGCCGCCTGCTCCGTGAGAAACAATTCGGTGCACACCCGATCCACGTCCCGGAGCGAACCAACCCCTTCCCGCTCCACAAGCGTCCGGCAGAAAAGCTGCGTCAGGTACGGTTGTCCGTTCGTCCAATGCTGAATTCGCCCGAGAATCCGACGGCCAAATTCGGCACCGTAGCGCACTTCGAGCCCCCCCAGCAAAGCTTCAGCTTCCTTCGACGTGAAGTCGCGCAGCTCGATTCGTCGTCCGATATTAAAGGGCGTCGTGCGCGTGTCGCGAACCAGATCCGACGGTGTGGCGACCCCCAGCAGACAGAAGGTCAGCCGTGAAAAACCGCTCTCGGAGCTGCGCCGGTTGTAGCACTCCCGTATCGCCGCAAAAAACTCGTCCGTGGAAAAAGGCAGACTTCGCACCGCGTCGATCTCGTCGACAAATATGACCAGCCCCCGCCTGGCGGAACGATCGCTCAAGGCCACCTCGTGGAGGGCGGCAAACCAGCGCTGCACCGGGCTCAATCCGCGATGCTCCCTCCAAAACTCCTCCAGGTCATCCTCCAGATCCAGCTGCCTCCCCAATCGCTCCAGAAGACCGTTGTACCACTGCTCCACGGTGAGATTCTGCCCGATCGCCGTCAGGTCCAGCACGGCGACGGCCTGTCCATCCGAACGCAGGCGCTGCACGGTACGAACCATGAGGGACGACTTTCCCATCTGACGCGAAGTCAGCACGTAGCAGAAATCCCCCGCCTTCAGTCCCTCGTGTATCTCGCAGTCAGCCTTTCGAGCCACGTAGCAGGCCGCGTCCGGACGCAGCGTGCCGCCGGTGACAAAAAAGGAGTGGGGGGAAACGCTCACAGGCGAAACCGTTCAGCGCAAATGACGTCGCAGATACTGGCGATACAACTGGCAACGGGGCAAAACGTCATTCTGTGAACTACCGCGCACCACACCCGAACTTCGGAGCCGGTAGAAGCTCTCCGGTGTGGGACAAGGCCTGCCGTCGAGCACACCCCGCATGATTTCCAGCAGCCCTGAATCCTTGGCGAGCAGAACGAGAATGCGCCGCAGATGATCGGCATAAACCCCCTCGTCCTGATCCGCCAGTTCAACGAAGTGATCAAACTTCAGGGTCGGGTCGGTGGCCAGTTCGTGAAGCGCTCGCCGCACCAGATAGGGATGACCTCCAACGAGCTTGAACAGGCGCCCGATCGAGTCGCTGTCCTTGAGCGGACTGTGGTAACGCCGGTTCAATTCCGCGACCTGCAAGGAGGTGAGATCGTCCACCTCCAGCCGCGTCCCGACATTGAAGGGTGACTGGTTCATGTCCGTGATGAACAAATGAGCCTCGGTCGCGTAGGCGATCACCAGCGTCAAGCGGGACCAGGGCCCTGTCGGATCCAGAGCCCGATCGTTGTGCCAGGAGCGAAACAGTCCGAACACCTCGCTGCCGTATTCGCGGCCGAACAGGCGGTCAATCTCGTCCAATCCCCACACAAGATGCCCCTCCAGTTTCGCCAACACCTCGCGTCGGATGTAGCGCTCGAAGTTGGCGTTCGCGCCCCTCGCCTCGTCCCATATTTCCGAAGGCATCACCTCCAGATCCAGCTGATCCGCCAACATCTCGCAAAGGGTCAGATAGAAGGCGTCGATCGAGGCCAGATTGCTTGAGCTGAGTTTCTGGAGATCAAAAGACGCCACGTGATGCCCTTCGGAACGCGCCCTGGCCAGACCGCGGGCCAGCAGCGAAGTCTTGCCCATCTGACGGGCTCCTTTGATCAGGATGATGCTGTCCTGACCATCGATCCCAATCTGCAACTGTTCATCAACCGGCCGGGTCACGTAGAACATCGAATCAAGCGGCACGGCTCCACCGACGGACTCCAAGGCCCTCGGCAATGTCGACACGGTCTCCTGCTGCGGAGCCGCCGCCGCGAGGCGGGAGGAGACCTTCTCCGTCAATCGCCCCCCCTTTTCCGGAAGCGTGCCTTCGGGTGGAAGCCGGTCCGGAAGATGTTGCAAGGCGTGCGAAAGCTCGTCCACGAAGCCCTCGTTTCCAAGTTCTCCCTCCCAAAGAATGTATTGAATCCCCTCCAAGATGCCGGAGATGGGCTCGGTCAAGGGTCCCGTGTAATCGACACGCACCGGAAGAATGTAGGGACGCCCATTTGTCTGCACGGAGACCTCGTGCGCGTGTTCGAGTTCGAACGCGAACATCTCACTGTTCACCGAAGCTGCCGAAAGGAGTGGCACGACGACATCCGCCTCCCGGATCTGGCGCTCGATTTCCTGGGCCCAATCCATGCCGACCTCGAGATGCCGGTCAACAAACACAGGACACCCCGCGTTGCTGAACACCTCCACCAGCAGGTCCAAGAGGTCCTCGTCGGGTTTGGCACCGCGCCTGTAAAGAATCGCCACCCGGGGAACAAACGTATCACTCTCAACATCCATATCGTGCGGGGAAGCTAACGACAGAACCGGCGCATGCAAACAAATGAGCGCCCGACCGAGGCGTGGGCAGTCAGTCCCGGGTTTCGAACAGGGCCGCCGCGAACTGCCGGGCGTCGAAGGGCTGAAGATCATCGGGTTGCTCCCCGAGTCCGATAAATTTCACCGGCAGCTTCAATTCCTCATGAATGCCCACGACCATGCCGCCCTTGCTCGTCCCGTCGAGCTTGGTGACGACCAGTCCCGTCAGCGGAACATGCTTGTGAAACTCCCTCGCCTGAACGGCCGCGTTCATCCCGGTGGAGGCGTCCAGCACGAGCAACACCTCGTGCGGCGCTCCGGGAAACTGCTTCTCGATCACCCGATGCACCTTTTGAAGCTCCTTCATCAGGTTGGATTTCGTATGCAAGCGGCCGGCGGTATCCACGAGAAGGTAATCGGCCCCCTTGGCCCGCGCGGAAGTGATTGCGTCATGTGCCACGGAGGCCGGGTCGGAGCCATACGCGCCGGCGACGACCGGAGTGTTCAGACGCTCCCCCCAGACCTTGAGCTGATCAATGGCCGCCGCCCGAAACGTGTCGCACGCGGCCAGCACCACGGACTTCCCCTGCCCGCTCAATTGATGAGCCAGTTTCGCGGTGGTCGTGGTCTTGCCGGTGCCGTTCACGCCGACGATCGAAACGATGGTCAGTCCGTCCTGCCTGGCGAGCGGCAATGTCTCCGCCGCGAAACTCTTTTCCACCTCGCGAATCGCGACGTTGATCACGTCGATCCGTTCCCTGCCCTGTGATTCGTATTCCTCCCGGACCGCGCCCAGAATCTTCTGCGTCATGCGCATCCCGATATCCGAACCCAGAAGCGCGTATTCCAGCTCCTCGATCGTGTCGGCTGTCAGTTTCGGAGATCCCGAAACGATTCGTTTGATTTCGTGGCCAAGTTTGTCCGCAGTTTTGCGGAGTCCTTCCTTGAATTTGGAGAACAGTCCCATTCGTTTTTGAAAATTGTCAGGCGGCCACGCGTTCGCGCCGTTCCGCCAGGCGCTCCTTCATCCGATCGACATAGGAGTAAGGCAGCTTGATTGACCCGATCAGCGGCTTGCCCCGATTCAGACCGTGGCAATCCGATCCACCCGTGACCACCAGACCGTGCCGTTCCGCCAACGTCTCGTACCGTTCGATGTCATTGTAGGAGTGCCGGGAATGAATGCACTCGATGCCGTCCAACCCCGCCTCAATCATCATCGGGATCACCTTGTCCGTCTTGTTCAGGCCCGGATGCGCCATCACGGCCAGGCCGCCGGCGTGGTGAATGAGCTCAATCGCTTCAGGTGCCCCGATCCGGAACTTCGGCACCCAGGCCACCCGCCCTTGCTTGAGGTATTTGTCAAACGCGGCGCCGAGCGACTTGACGTGCCCTTCCATCACAAGGGCACGCGCCACATGCGGCCGTCCCGGAGCCTTGCAGCCCGCGAGTTCGAAAACGGTTTCGGCGGCCAATGGAATTCCCGCCCGTTGCAAGGCCGCGGCCATTTCCCGAATGCGGTTCTGTCGAACGGCTTGAAATCTCCTCAAATTCTCCAGCAGTCGGGAATTGTGGATATCCAGAAAATAGCCCAAGAGGTGAATTTCGTGGCCGTCGATTTCAGAGGTCACCTCCGACGCATTGATCAGTTCGATTCCCAGTTGCCGACAGGCGGCCCCCATCCGCTCGCAACCCTCGACCGTATCGTGATCCGTCAGCGCGAGCGTGTGTAATCCGGCATCCCGAGCACGCTCCGCCAACTCTTCCGGCGTAAACGTGCCGTCGGAAAAATTGGTGTGCATATGCAGGTCTGCGAATTTCATGGCCGGCAACAAGGTGACCCCTCTGAGCGATCTTGGGAAGGCTAGCTCGAACCTTTTCCTCCAGCCAAGGGATTTCGCCCCTCCTACGCCCCTGCAGCCGTTCGCGAAGGACGCATCAGGTCCGCCTTCACCCGATCAAGAATCCCGTTCACAAACTTGCCGCTTTCGTCGGTGGAATAGCGTTTTGCGATGTCGATCGCCTCGTTGATGCTCACCACCGGCGGGATATCGTCTCGGAACAGCAATTCGTAAATCGCCAGGCGAAGAATACTGCGATCCACGGCGGCGATTCGGTGCAGCGACCAATTCTTCGCGTGCTTGGCGATTTCACCGTCCAACAGCGCCCATTTCTCGATCACGCCACGAATCAGCGGTTCCGCGAAGAGTCTCACCGCTGATTCATCCGAGTCCGGGGGCGGAATTTCAGCGCTTTCACCCCAGAGCGATTTGCCCTTTTCGGCCTGCATGTATGCCTTTCGCTGGGTCAGCCAGAAACTCTCCAAGGCCTCATCCACGTTATCCGGCGTGTTGAGGTCCTGCTGAAAGAGAAACTGCACTGCTTTTTCCCGAGCTTGGCGGCGTATGCCCATGCCAACAGCTTGCGCAAGGACGGGGGAACGGGAAAAGGAAAAACCGACGGGCAATCTTCCGGCTCGGCTTCGATTGGCCGAATTCGGGACGCGGTCGGCGATCTTTATCGTCCGATTGTTCAGCAACTCGTCGGCACGCCCGTCAAGACCTTCACGCAATGCGGAATCGCGCCAACCACGAAACTCAGGCACTCCACGGCACCGGACGGCTTGCCGGGCAAGGCGATCACGAGCGCGGAACCGACGGCGGCGGCGAGATTTCGGGACAGGATCGCGTTCTTGGTGATCTTCAGGGATTCCATTCGCATCACCTCTCCAAATCCCGGCAATTCCCGGTCCGATATTTCACGAATTGCCTCCGGCGTCACGTCTCTCGGGGCGACCCCGGTGCCGCCGGTCGTCAACACCAGGCCGCATTCCTTGGCGATACATTCCCGGATCGCCCGTTGAATCGCGGACTTGTCGTCGGAGACCACGGATTCGGACACCACGGTCCAACCGTAGCCTTCCGCCGCCTTGCGCACCTCCGGTCCTCCGAGGTCTTCATACTCCCCCTTCGAAGCCCGGTCCGACACGGTGATCACGCCCACTCGAATTGTTTCAGCCATAGAATCAGTTCTCCCGTTTGGTCTTTGAAATCAGCCGGATGTCCTCAAGGACCATGCCCTTGTCCACGGCCTTGCACATGTCATAGATGGTCAACGCCGCCACACTCACGGCGGCCAACGCCTCCATCTCGACCCCGGTCCGCGCGGCGATCTTGGCCGAAGCGACAATCTCGATCGCGTCGCGACCGGCGGGAATCGAGAAGTTCACTTCGCAATGGGTGATCGGCAGCGGATGACAAAGTGGTATCAACTCGCCCGTCTTTTTGGCGGCCATGATTCCCGCCAGCCGCGCCGTGGCCAGCACGTTGCCCTTGGCGATGGAGTTGCCCTCGATCAGGTCCAGCGTGTCCGACGCCATTCGGATCCGGCCTCCCGCGACCGCCTCCCGCAGCACGACCGGCTTGTCCGAAACGTCCACCATGCTGGCTTCGCCGGCTTTGTTAAGATGGGTCAGTTCGGACATGAGATCGCATCTTTCCAGTCACGCACGATTTCTGACATCCGCCGCCCCAGCTCGGGCCTGACGGGAACGTGTTTCGGAATGTAATCGGGGGAGGTGCCGAGAAGATCGGTTGTCACCAGGATTTGACCGTCGCAGGTCTCGCCCGCGCCAATCCCGATCGTGGGAATCGTGATCGCGGCGGTGATCTCGACGGCCACCTCGGGCTTCACCAATTCCAGCACAACGGCGAACGCGCCGGCGTCCTGCAACGCGACCGCGTCCGCCAAAAGTCCTTCGCGCTCAGCAGGTATCTTTCCTTTCACCCGATATCCGCCCTCCTCCCGCACATGTTGAGGCAGCATTCCCAGATGACCCAGGAACGGAATTCCGGCCGCGATGATCGATTGAATCTGTGGGAGAATCTCGCGTCCGCCTTCCGCCTTCACCGCCTCCGCCCCGGCCGCCCGCAGTCGCTTTGCCGTGGCCACAGCCTGCTCCGGCGTTTCGTAGGAGCAGGCCGGGAGATCCGCCACCAACAGTCCCTGTGTTTTCGCCCGCGCGGCGGCGCGAACGTGATGCTCCATTTCCTCGATCGTAACGAGTGTCGTGTCCGGATAACCGAGTACGACCATCCCGAGGGAATCTCCAACGAGAATCAGGGGGACACCGGCCTCGTCCAACAGCCGGGCCATGGCGTAATCGTAGGCCGTCAAAGCCGCGAATCCGGCTCCTTTCAGGCCGCGTATGCGCTCGGCAGTTATCTTCTCATTGCCCACGGGCGAGACGGTGCCGAGCGTGGGAAACACCGGCAAGCGGAAACAGTCCCGTGCATCAACCGACCTTCAATCCCGAGAGCGCGTCTTCCAATCCGGCGATTCCACCCGGTGCCGCCTGTGGCTCCAGATGCTCCCGCATGTAAACGATCGCCTCGTCCACGGAATTGACGGACTTCGGAAGCGTCGCCCCGCAGGCGTTGGCATGGCCGCCTCCATGAAACTCACGCGCGATCGGCAAGGCCTCCCCATTCAGACTGCGAAAGCTCACCATGACCTGCCGATTGGCCTTCTGGTACATCGTCGCCAAAACCTTGAAACCCGTCACCCCCTCCTCCAGAAGACGATGAACAATCGAATTTGAATCCCCGACCGCTGTTTCCATCACACCCAGATCCCGCGTGACTCCATGCACGTGCTGCCGGCTCCATTCAAATCCCATCGGATCCTCCACACGCCGCTTGGTCTGAATCACCTCCAGCAGGGGATGATCGATCAGCTGTTCCAAATCCCCGCCGATGATGGCCCGCAAATTCCGGAACCCGTAGGTTTTCACAAGATTCGCGTAGTCGATGGCCAGTTGAAAATCGGGGTCGGTCTCCAGGTACAGGTCGGCCACGTTGCTCAGATGCACGAGTCGATCGAGCTTTTCGGACCGAACGCCGTGCTCGTTGCAGAGTTCATAGCAAAGCTGGCTGGCCGATTTCTCCAAGTCATGAACGAGCCGGCATTCCGTCGCCTGAACCTCCGTCGTGTGATGGTCCAAAATCAACCATCCCGGCCGGTCCATCCGTTTCTCGAAGGAGAAGTCGCAAACCCAGGCGCAACGCTCGTTCAGGCTGCGCATCTTCCACGAGGGATAGTGATGGGGCTCCACTTCGATCTCCTCGCCGAATTCCTTCAGCGCCAGCTTTTGGAGCAACAATCCGGACACGAGACCATCCAGGTCGCTCTCGTGCGTAAATATGCGCTCAGGCTTGGGCAATGACTGCATTCGCGAACGCTAGCAACCCGTCGCGGACAAACCAACGCAATAGGTGGACGCGGCCGCTTTTTCGATTCGTGCGGCCGGGGGATTTCTGCCAGCGTCCCGCGCATGAGTTTGTTTGATCTCAAGGGTGAGGTTGCCGCCGTGATCGGCGCGACCGGAGTTTTGGGTGGAGCGATCGCGCAGGGTCTCGGCGAGGCCGGGGCCAAGGTCGTCGTCCTTGGACGGAACGCGGAACGCGGCGGCGCCCGGGTGGACGCGATCAAGGCCGCGGGTGGCGAGGCCGTCTTCGTCACGGCCAACGCCAGCGACAAGGCGAGCCTTGAATCGGCCCGCGCCGAGATCGAGGCGAAGTTCGGCCCGGTCTCCGTCCTCGTGAACGCGGCGGGCGGCAACGACCCCAAGGTCACCGTCGCGGGAGACGTCAAATTCGAGGACATCCCACTCGACGCGTGGAACGCGAATTTCGACCTGAACCTCGTCGGCGGAGCCTTCCTGCCCTGCCAGGTCTTCGGTCCCGGCATGGTCGAGCGGCAGAAGGGCAGCATCATCAACATCGCCAGCGTGTCCGCGCATCTTCCGCTTTCCCGCGTCGTGACCTATTCGACATCCAAGGCGTCCGTCATCACGCTTTCAAAATTCCTCGCCCGCGAATGGGCTCCGAGCAAGGTCCGAGTAAACACGATCACCCCCGGTTTCTTCCCGGCGGAGCAAAACAAAAAGCTGCTCTTCAACGAGGACGGATCCCCGAGCGCGCGCACCGAGGCCATCTGGGGGCACACGCCGATGAAACGATTCGGCGAGGCTGAGGAACTCGTCGGCGCCGCGGTCTTCCTCGCCAGTTCGAAAGCCAGTTCATTCGTGACAGGCACCGACATCTGCGTGGACGGCGGCTTCCTTTGCCAGACCATCTGACCCCTTCCCATGAGCGCCCTCTCCGTTGTTTCCAGCGCGTCTTCAGCGGTCTCGGATGATCAGGTCGCGGAAATCGTTTCCCGGACGCTGCCCGTCGCCGAATACGCGGGCAAAAAAGTCCTTCTCATCGTTCCGGACGGCACCCGAACCGCGCCGGTCGGCCTGCTTTTCAAGACGATCTTCACCCAGATCGGAGCCACGACATCGGCCCTCGACGTCATGATCGCGCTCGGCACGCACCAGCCGATGGGCGAAAAGGCCATCTGCGACCGCCTGGAAATCACCGAAACGGAACGCGCCGCCAAATATCGTTCCGTCGAATTCATCAACCACGAATGGGACAATCCGGCGGCGCTCAAGAATATTGGCACGATCACGTCCGAAGAAATCAAGGCACTGTCCGGCGGCCTGTTCGAAATGGACGTGCCGGTCGAGATCAACAAGCGCCTCTACGACTACGATCAGGTGATCATTGTCGGCCCGGTGTTTCCCCACGAGGTCGTCGGATTTTCCGGGGGCAACAAGTATCTCTTCCCGGGCGTTGCCGGCCCCGCGATTCTGAACTTCTTCCACTGGCTCGGCGCGGTGGTCACGAACGCCCGCACCATCGGCAACAAATGGACGCCCGTTCGCAAGGTCGTCGATCGCGCCGGGGCGATGGTGGGCATCTCGAAGCTCTGTTTCGCCATGGTCGTGCGCCCGGACAAGACCCTGGCAGGACTCTGCGCCGGGTCACCCGAGGACGCCTGGGACGCCGCCGCCGACATTTCGAACGGCATTCACATCCTCTACAAGGACAAGCCCTTCCATTCGATCCTCTCCTGCGCGCCGCCGATGTACGACGAGATCTGGACCGCCGGTAAGGCGATGTACAAATTGGAGCCCGTGCTCGCAGACGGCGGAGAACTGATCATTTACGCGCCCCACGTCGAGGAGGTCTGTTTTACACATCGTGAGACCATCATGGCGGTCGGCTACCATTGTCGTGACTACTTCCTGAAGCAGTGGGACAAGTTCAAAGACTATCCGTGGGGCGTGCTGGCCCACTCGACCCACGTGCGGGGCGGAGGCGTTTACGAGGACGGCGTTGAAAAATGCCGGGCTCAGGTGACTCTGGCGACCAAGATTCCACCGGACGTCTGCGCCCGTCTGAATCTCGGATACCGCGACCCGGCGACCATCAATGTCGAGGACTACAAGGATCGCGAGCACGAGGGCGTCCTCTTCGTCCCCAAGGCCGGCGAAACCCTGTTCAAGCTGAAGAATCCGCCAGACTGGGCGAGCGACAAGGGCTGATGCCGGCGTTCCGCCTAGCGGCTGGTCAACAGGTTGATCGGTGCCGGTGGCGCGTGAAATCCAGGCGGCAGCGGGGGCATTTCGATCCCCGGCGGCATGGGAGGAAACTTCTGCACCACCATCCGCCACGCCTGCCGCTCGGTGCCCGACAATCCGCGCCAAAGTTCCGCATTCCGAATCAGGGTGGCACGTTCAATCGCGTTCATGTCGACGAATCGGCGCAACGCGTCCATACACGCCAGGCGTTCCCCCTCCGGCAGTTCGCGAATCTCCTCGATGGTGGCGAACACCTTGATGCGCTGGTATTCCGGCAAGCGTTCGAACACCTGCTCCTTCTCTCGCGCGTTCAGCGAAAAGAAACGATTGAAGCGCTCCAACAACTCGGCCTGCTTCGCCACCGACAAACCCTGCCAGGCGCGCAGACGTTCCTGAAGCGCGGTGGCGTCTCCCCTCGCCGACTCGGCGCTCACCGCCGTCGCCGCGAACTGCGGACCGATCCGCAACACACCCAACAGCATCCATTCGTTGTCCAAAATCGCCTTTCGCGTCGCCGCGTCCAATCGGTCCCATTGATCCAAGCGGGCCGCGACCAAGGCGCGAAACTCCTCCGGCATGACAGCCACCGCCCTTCCCCGCAGCTCCGAACCAATGCCCAGCAAAGGCCGCAGGAAGTAGCGCAACTCCGTGGCGCGCAGGCGCAGTTCGCGCTCTCCCGGGGACAACGCGGCGTATTCCGCGATTTTTCCCTGAAGCGCGGCTCGCGAACCCGGGGAAAGCTTGCGCAGCTCCGCGTCCCGCGCGGGGACGTCCATCACAAGCAGTTTGCGGAAGAATTCCAAGGGTGACCGGTAGGTGCCGGGGTCGGTCAACGGGTGCGGCGGAAGCGGGGTGGCTGCTCCGACGGGCAACGCGATCAGCAACAAAATCAAGGAAAGGAGACCCTTCATTTCAAGTCCTCCAAAACGGCCAGCAGTTCCAGATCACCGCCCACCATGGGTTCCCCAAGTGAACGAATCGCGTCGAAATCGCGCAACACCGCCACGCTGGGCAACTGCGCGACCTCGACCACTGGCACGAGGCTTTCCGCAGTTTCCGCCATCTCGCGAACCGATTCACGATGCCACAGATACGCCGCCAGCACAGCCACGGCACCAGCCCACGCCAATTTGGGCAGCAGCAGCCGGATTCCCTCCATCCAAACCGCCGGAGCAAAGCGCCGCCCCTTGTTCTCCGGGACGCTTTCGATGCCATCCCAGACCCGGGCGGTGAAGTTGGTGGGCACTTCCGCGTCTGGCAGATCCTCCAAGGCGAGGGAAAGCAGATCTTCCTCCTCCCAACGCACACGATCTTCCGGGTGCGAGTCGAGCCAGCTTTCAAGCCTGCGGCGCTCTTCGAGCCGCATTTCCCTCAAGCGGCGGATCTCCAAAAGTTGTTCAAAGTCCGGCTGCGTCATTTCAGTCCTCCGTTCCGCTCGATTGAACGACGGTCCATTCGCCCGTTTTCAGGTAGGGTTTCAGCCGCTTCTTCAGCGCGTCGCGTCCGCGAAAAATCAGGGATTTCACAGCCGAAACGGAGACATTCATGACAGCCGCGATGTCCTCGTAGCTTTGGTCTCCTTCCCGGCACAGAAGCAGGGCCGTGCGTTGGGATTCCGGCAGATCTCGAATCGCCTCGTCTATTTTTGAGTAGAGTTCCGATCGCTCCGATTCCACATCGGGGCCGGCCGCCTTCCGGTCCTCGAATTGGCGAAGGTACTCACCGTCGTCGGATTCCGCCTTGGCGTCCATCGATTCGGCCGGATGCCGTCCCCGTCGGCGGATTTCATTCAGACAGAGATTGCGCGCGATCGTGAAGAGCCAGGTGGAGAACTTCGCCGTTGGACGATATCGATCCGCCGCGCGATAAGCCTGCACAAACACGTTCTGCGCGAGATCCTCGGCCTCGGTTCCGTCCTTCACCGTACGCCACGCAAGGTTCAGCACGGGTTGCCGGTAGCGGGCCACGATCTCCTCGAACGCCGCGCGATCCCCCTCCCTTGTCAGCTCCATCAGAGCGGCGTCGGAAAGTTCGGTGACGGGCATGGGAATGACCTTATCGGAGACGGCCGGCGACACAAGATGTCCGCCCATGGGGGAAACTTCGGATTCATCCGTGACTCGGTGGAAAATCGAGATTGGCTGGGCACACGCGATGGGCACTTCGGGTTCAACACCGTGATTCGCGGACGGTTGCTTGCTTCGCGAAAAAACTTCAACCAATCTCCGGCACCGTGCCCGACCTCCTTCAGAAGATCAAAACCAGCGCCGCCGAACGATTAACCCTCCCCGAGGGACGCTCTCCCGGCTCCGAGCTGAAACGCTACAAGAACTATCTGAAGGTCGAATCCGCGCGACTCAAAATGCTGCATCGCGGCGGAACCGGCGGCATGGAGATCTGCCGCGCGCGGGCAGCCGTCCTGGACGAGCTGCACACGAGCATCCTCGAGTCGGTAAAACGAAACTTTCAAGCCACCCACAAGGAGCCGCTGCCTCGCTACGCCTTGATCGCGATCGGCGGCTACGGTCGGGCCGAACTGAATCCGAACAGCGACATCGACATCATGCTCCTGCACACCGGAGACAACGTCGCCGCCGCCGCCGGCAAACTCCCGCCGTTCCTGCAGGCGCTCACGGACCCGGGCGGTCTTCTCTACACGCTCTTCGACATCAATCTGAAGGTCGGCTACTCCGTCCGCACCATCGCCGACTGCGTCAAGGTCGCCAACGAGGACATGCAGTCCAAGACATCGCTCCTCGAAGCGCGGCTCATCACGGGCGACGAGGGTCTCTTCGAGCAGTTCAAGGCGACGCTGCTCGCGCGTTGCATCATGGGTTTTGAGAACCGTTACATTGAGGAACGGGTCGAGGATCAAAAGACCCGCCGGGCAAAATGGGGGGACACCCCCCTGCTCCAGGAACCCAACATCAAAAACGGCTGCGGCGGCCTCCGCGACTTTCAGAACCTGATCTGGATGGCTCTCGTCAAATTCCGAACGCGCAGCCTGGAGGAGCTTCAGGAGCAGGATCTCATCAGCAGACGGGAACGCATGGATCTCTCGGCCGCCTATGATTTCCTTCTCCGCACCCGCAACGAGCTGCACTACCTCACCGGCAAGGACGGCGATATTCTCACGAAGGCGGTCCAACCGAAGGTCGCCTACGCCCTTGGATATACCGACCGCTCGCCGGCCACGCGCCTGGAGAAATTCATGCGCGACTACTACAGCCATTCCCGGCTGCTCTACCTCATCTGCCGCACCGTCGAACAACGGCTCGCGCTCTCGCCGAATCCCACCCGGCTCGGCATCATCAAGGGGATCTTCGGGAAGCTGGTATCCAAGCCCAGTCTGGACGGTTTCGAAATGGCAGACGGTGAAATCCGCCACGAATCCCGGCGTGTGTTCTCGAATTCGCCCCGCAGGTTGATGCGCGTCTTTCTCTACGCCCAGCAGCGCGACTATACGATTCATCCCGACACCGCGCAGCTCATCAGGCAAAGCCTCCGACTGGTGGATTCGTCGTTTATCGCGGACCCCCATGTGCACGAGTCCTTCGCCGAGATCCTGGCACAGAGCGGCAACGTCGCACCGACCTTGAGGGCGATGCACGACCTGGATTTTCTGGGAAAGTATCTCCCCGAATTCGGCCGCCTCACCTGCCTCGTGCAGCACGAGTTCTATCATCAATACACCGGCGACGAGCACACGCTCCGCTGCATCGAAAAGCTCGACGAGCTTCACTCGAACCGCAACCAGTTCGCGGAGCCCTACCAGCGCATTTTCAACAAGGTCGACGACCCCTTCCCGCTCTACCTCGCGCTCCTGCTGCATGACGCCGGAAGGGGACTGGATGACGCCCGCCACGAGGACGCGGGCGTGAAGCTGGCGAAACGGGTCGCCAAACGCCTCAAGCTGGACATCGAAACCCGCGAGACCGTCAAGTTCCTCGTTCAGCATCACCTGACCATGGTTTCCCTCTCGCAGCGGCGCGATCTGGATGACCCGGCCGTCATCAGCCACTTCAGCTCCATCGTCGAATCCCCCAATCGACTCAATCTCCTCACGCTCCACACCGTCGCCGATTCGCTTGGCACCGCCAATGGACTGTGGAACGGATTCAAAGACCAGCTTCTGCGCACGCTTTATTCGAAGACCAAAACCGAGGTCGCCGGTGAAACCGCCCTGCTGCGCTCCCAAAAAGCCCAGCGCGACCATGTCTACCGGGAGGTGCGCGCGATCCTTCCCCAGACCTTTCAACCGGACGAGATCAACGCCCATTTCGACAAGCTGCCGCCTCGCTACTTCCGCATCAACGGCCCGCGGGACATCGCGGCCGACATGCAGCTCGTGCATCGCTTCATGTGGAACCAGCTCGGCCGCGAGGATACCGCAGCCTTGTCCCCCATCATCATGTGGCGGGACGAGCCGGACCTCGGCTGCACCACGGTACGGATCGCGTCATGGGATCGACTGGGCCTCTTCAGCACCATCGCCGGTGCCTTCGCGGCGGCAGGGCTCAGCATCCTTTCCGCCCGCGGGTTCACCCGCGAGGACGAGATCGTGCTCGACACCTTCGAGGTCGTTGCCGCCGATTCCGGCAAACCGGGAACGAAAAAGCAGCGTGAGCAGTTTGAAGCGGTCCTTGAGCGGGCTCTGACAAACGAGGACGACTTCATCGGACAGATTGCCGAACAAACCACCTCCCGAGGCCTGCAAGATCTTTACGGCGAGAACCGGATCGAATCCCGCATCCGATTCGACAACGACACCTCCGAACTCTTCACGGTCATCGATCTGGAGACGGAGGACCGGGTCGGTCTCCTCTACACGGTTTCAAAGGCCTTCGCCGAACTCGGAATCGACATCGATCTCGTCAAGATCACGACGGAAAAAGGCGCGGCCATCGACAGCTTCTACGTGGAGGAACACGGAGGGGGCAAACTCACCGATCCCCGGCGACAAATTGCGGTCGAGTCCAAGCTCCGCTCATCCATCCTTGTTCTGGACGAGCTATGCGACTCGATTCACTACTTCAAAAAGCTTTCGAAGCGCTAAACGGCCGGCTCACGCGACCCCCGGCACGCCCCATCCCGCCCGGTAATTCTTGGTAAGAAAGCGATTCGCCTCGGGCTTGTTCGTGATCTGCAACGCGGCGGAATCCCAGGACAGCTTTTCGTTCGGAAAACGAACCGCGACCGTTCCGAGGAGAACCGTTTCAGTCAGGGGCCCCGAGTAATCGAAGGTGGACGAGGTCGTGCCGATTCCCTTGCAGGCGTTCGTCCATTGCATGTAGTGGTCATCCCCCGCCACCTCGATCAGCTTCGTGTCCGCAAAAACCGATTTGGGCCAGAGCTCGGGACGGCCTCCGTGGGGACAAAGCAGGACACCCAGTTCCCCGACGAGCAGGCAACCATTCGAGGGCAGATTCTTGTCCGTGCCGCCCGGGAGCAGACTGGTCGAAGGTTTCTTTCCACCGTCATACCAGGTCATGCGCACGGTATCGCCCGAGCAATACTCGGTACCGGGAAACTCATAGTGAATCGTCTCCCACTCGGGATAGGTCTCCCCGTTCGTAACGGGCCCGGTCGACCACACCTGCTTCGGCGCGCCGAGTGCGAGACTCCAAACGACCGGATCAATGATGTGGCAGCCCATGTCCCCCAACGCCCCCACACCGAAGTCGAGGAATCCCCGCCAGTTGAAGGTGTGATAGGCTCCTCGCCCGTTTCTGGAACCTTGCTTCGGTCCGACGTAGTCGCGGTAGGGAGCGCAGCCGAGCCAGAGATCCCACCAGAGATGATCTGGCACCGGATCGGAGCCCTCCGGCCGCGTGATTCCCTGCGGCCAACCCGGGCGGTTGGACCACGCGTGGGCTTCCTTGACCTTGCCGATGGCACCTCCGCGAACCGCCTGCACCAGCGATTTGTAACCGGTGCCGCTGTGATTCTGATTGCCCATCTGTGAAACCACCCCGGCCGACTTCGCGGCGGCCGTCAGCGCGCGGGCCTCCAATACCGTGTGAGCCATGGGCTTCTGCACATAAACATGTTTTCCCAGCTGAATGGCGGCCATCGCCACCGGCGCGTGCATGTGATCGGGGGTTGAGACCGTCACCGCGTCGATATCCCCCTGTTCGAGCAGGCGGCGCCAATCGTGATACAGCCTCGCCTTGTCGTAGGTCTTGGCGGCCGCTCCAAGCGTCTTGTCGTCCACATCGCAGATTGCCACCACGTTCTGGCCTTTGGATGTGGCCGCGATGTCTCCCCGCCCTTTGCCTCCGACACCGACCGCCGCGATATTGAGTTTCGAATTCGGCGAATTGTATCCGGTCTTGCGCGGGGAAGTGGCACAACCGCCCAGCGCAAGCCCGGCGGCCGCGGTGGAGGTGGATTGGATGAAAGCGCGGCGGGTGAATGATTTCGGGAAGCTCATGATCTTTGGAATCAATGGTTTACGGACAATTCACGCTCTTTTAGAGAGGACAACCCGATTCACCAAGCGGAAAGATGCCGAAACCTTTCCAGAATCGGATTCGAAGCCGACCCATTCTGGACTTCCCAGCGCTAAAAATTGTGTGAAGATTTTTTGAATTCGCCGTGAATCAGCAATCCGAAACGGCGTCCATTCGCCATCACCATCACCATGAAATTGACCAAGCCTCTTTTCCGCGCTTTGTCGGCCCTCGTCATCCTGCCCTTCGCCTCCGGGCCGGCTTTGGCCGATTCCTCCGCGAAGCTCTCTCCTCCGAGTGAGCGCTACGCCAGCCCCGATTCCCCGGAAGCCGTCAGTTTCAGGCGTCACGTGATCCCGCTCTTCAGCCGCAGCGGCTGTAGCGGCCGCGAATGTCACGGTGCCTTTTCCGGTCAGGGCGGCTACCAGCTATCGCTCTTTGGTTACGACTTCGGCAAGGACCACAAGGAAACCGTGACGGACGAGGAGGACACCCTCCGTGTCGACACCGCCGATCCCGAAAAAAGCCTCGTCCTCACCAAGCCCACGATGCAGGAAAAACACAAGGGCAAGGAGCGGATCAAGCTGGGCAGCTGGGAATACAACCTCGTCCTGAAATGGATCCGGGACGGCGCAAAGAACGACGAAAAGGAAACCGGAGCGTTCGGCAGTCTTGAGGTTCTTCCCAAGGAGATCGTTTTCAACAAGGCCGGCGACGCCGTTCAACTCAAGGTGATCTGCCATTGGCGCGACGGCACGGTGGAAGACGTCACCGAACTCACCCGCTTTCGTACAAACGACGAATCCGTGGCCGAGGTGAATGAGACGGGAGTTGTCACCGCGCTGACCCGGGGCGACACCCACATCGTCGCCTTTTACGACAATGGCGTCCAACCGATCCCGGTGATGCTGCCGGTCTCGGACAAGATCGGACCCAATTATCCGCGCGTCGCCACCGCGACCCAGATCGATGCACTCGTCGTCGACAAACTGAAAAAGGTCGGAATCGTCCCTTCCGAAATCTGCACCGATCTTGAGTTCCTTCGGCGTGTCACTTTGGACATGACCGGCACCCTTCCCACCCCCGGCGAGATCAAGTCTTTCGCGTCCGACCCGTCCTCCAACAAGCGCGCCGCCAAGATCGATGAACTGCTCCAACGCGGCACCTACGCGGCATGGTGGGCGACCAAGCTCAACGATTTCACCGGCAACAACGCGTCTCAACTGAGCGATCGAAACTTCCGCAACGAGCAGAGCCTGCAATGGTACGAGTGGATCCGGACGCGGGTGGAAAAGAACACCCCTTACGATGAACTTGTCGCGGGCATCGTCCTCGCCACCGGCCGGCGTCCGGGGCAGTCCTATCTGGATTACGCCACGGAGATGAGCTCCTACGTCCGGAAGAACGATCCCGCCGATTTTTCCGACCGGGACTCCATGCCCCACTACTGGTCCCGTCAGAACATCCGCAAGCCCGAAGAGAAGGCGCTGAGCTTCGCCCACGCCTTCCTCGGCGTGCAGATTCAGTGCGCCCAATGCCACAAGCATCCCTTCGACCAATGGACGCAACAGGATTTCGGCAAGTTCCAGGCCTTCTTCGACGGCATCACCCTCGGCAGCCGAAAAGACACCGACGACGGCGTCACCGCCCGCGACCTGCAACAGGAGATCGAGAAGGCCGTCGGCTACAACAAGAAGGACCCCAAAGCCCGCAACCTGCTCTACAAAGAGATCAAGACCCGGGCCGCCCGTGGCGAACCGGTGGCTTGGGATGAACTCTACGTGAAGACCTCCGCCCCGGCCGCCAACGCGAAAAAGCGCAAGAAGCAAAAGGACACCGGCTCCAGCCGCGTTCTGACCCCGAAGATCCTGGGCGGAGACGAGGTTCACCTGACCGAGTATCCGGATCCGAGACAGCCCCTGATGGATTGGATGCGATCGAAGGAGAACCCCTATTTCGCCAAGGCCTTTGTGAACCGCGTCTGGGCCAACTACTTCGGCCGCGGCATCGTCGAGCCAGCGGACGACATGAACCTGGCCAACCCGCCGGCCAACGCGGAGCTTCTCCAATACCTCGCCGACGGCTTCACCGACAGCGGCTACAACATGAAGTGGCTGCACAAAACCATCACGATGAGCGACACCTATCAGCGGAGTTGGAAGGCGAACGAAACCAACGAGCTGGACGAGAAAAACTTCAGCCGCGCCATCCTTCGTCGCATGCCGGCGGAGGTCGTCACCGACGCCATCACCCAGGCCGTCGCCAATACCGACCGATTGGGGGACCGGGCCGAAATGACCGACGGCCGCGCCATCGGCCCAATGATCACGGGCAAGGGCAAAGGATCCTCCAACTATGCCCTGGAGCTTTTCGGCAAACCCGTCCGCCTCACAAACTGCGATTGCGAGCGGATGACCGATCCCACCCTGTTGCAGACGCTCTACACGCGCAACGACCGTGATCTGCTCGCGATGCTGGAAAGCGACAGCAAGAAGGACGGCAGCTGGATCGCCGAGCTCCGCAAAAAAACCGCGCCTCCCAAATCATCCGCCGCGTCCGCCGTCGCGAATCTGGAGCGCCAGATCCAGTCCTACCGCCTCCGCCTGGAGAAACTCTCCAAGGGCGCGAAGAAGAATCCCGATCAAGGCAAAAGCAGCGCCAGGCAGATCGCCGCGATCGAAAAGACGATCGGCCAACTTGACGCCAAACTTGCCGTCGCACGGCGGGACGCAAGCGCCGAGGCGGCCTCCACCAGGCTGGATTCGGAAGCCCTCGTCGAGGAGATCTTCCTTCGCACCGTCAGCCGTCCGCCATCCCAAACCGAGCTTGCCATGGCCAGGAAGGACATCGATTCCGCCCCCAATCAGGTGGACGGAGCCCGCGACCTCCTCTGGGCCATGCTCAACACCAAAGAATTCATCATCAACCACTGATCCCCGAAAGAACCACCCAAATGGCAAACCACATGTTCTGCGACGGCCACGCCCGCCGCGATTTCATCAAGGTCGGCGCGCTGGCCGGAGCCGGCTTCAGCCTCGCCGACTACATGGCACTGGCTCACGCCGGACAGACCGCGCCCGATCCGAAGGGCAAGGCCGCGATCTTCATCCGGCTCGCGGGCGGCCCCAGCCACATGGACACGTTCGACCTCAAGCCGAACGCGCCCGACACCCACCGGGGCGAGTTCAAGGAGATCTCCACGAACGTCCCCGGCATCCGTATCAGCGAGCATCTGCCCAAGCTCGCCAAATGCGCCGACAAATATGCGATCCTTCGCGGCGTCAGCCACACTCTCGCCGCCCACGCGCTCGGTTCCAACTACCTCGCCACCGGCAACCGCCCCCTGCCCTCCATCCAGTTTCCAACCTACGGATCGGTCGTCAGCAAGGTCATGGAATCGCCTCGCGACATTCCTCCCTACGTCTCGATCCCGAACGACATCAACAACACGACCGGATTCCTCGGCCTGGAATACGGCCCCTTTGAGACCGGCACCACCCCTCGACCGAACGCCCGCATGGATGTCCGCGGCCTCACCCTTCGCGGCGTGACCCTGGAGGATGTCGAGCGTCGGCAAAACATGCTTCAGCGCTACGACAGCGCTTTCGACTCCGTCGGCAAGTCGGATCAGACCATCGCCGCGTTGGACAAGTTCAGCCAGCGGGCCTACGACATGATGCGCTCGGCCCGCACACGCGACGCCTTCGATCTGACCAAGGAGTCCGACGCGATCAAGGCGATGTTCGACGACCAGCCCTTCAGCCAGAGCTGCCTGCTGGCCACCCGCCTGGTCGAGGCCGGCACCAAGTTCATCACCGTCCAACTTGGCGGATGGGACACCCACAACGACAACTGGAACCGGCTGAAGACCAAACAGCTGCCGCCTCTGGACGCCGGCGTCTCGGGTCTGCTCAACGCGCTGGCCGCCAAGGGCATGCTGGAATCGACCTCCGTCTTCGTGACGGGCGAATTCGGCCGAACACCGAAGATCAATCAACGAACCGGACGCGACCACTATCCCAGGGCCATGTTCTGCCTGCTCGCGGGCGGCGGCATCAAGGGTGGCCAGGTGGTCGGCGAATCGGACGCCAAAGGCGAAGGGCCGAAGGACAGGGCGATCACGCCGGATGACGTGGCCGCGACCTTCTACCACACCCTCGGCATCGACCACCGTCACGAGTTCAACACGCCGACCGGCCGTCCGGTCATGATCACGCGGTATGGGAACGTCATCCGAGACCTCGTCTGATCGAACCTCGAAATATCAAATCAGCAGCCCGGCCGGACAGGCCGGGCTTTTTCGTGTCCGTCAGGCGGACGGCAAAGTGAAATGGAACGTCGTCCCCTTGCCCACCACGCTCCCCACCCACACCTCGCCACCGTGCACCTGCACGATATGCTTCACAATCGCGAGCCCGAGTCCGGTCCCTCCCTGATCCCGCGAACGCGCCTTGTCGACGCGGAAGAAACGCTCAAACAGGCGCTCCACGGCATCCGCCGGAATCCCCGGTCCCGTGTCGGTCACCGTCACTTCCACCATGCCCGGGCGCCCCTCGCCGACCCCCACCTTCACCCGGCCGGCTCCGCCGTATTTGATCGCGTTGTCCACCAGATTTGAAAGCACCTGCTCCAGGCGATCCGAGTCCGCCCGCACCCAGACATCCGCCGACACCTCGTTCACCAGCACCGTGCCGGCCGCCTCGGCTTTGTTGAAAAGATCCTCGCAAACCCGCTCCACCTTCTCGCTCAAATCCGTTCGCTGAACATTGATGACGAATTGTCCGGATTCGAGATGCGAGAGGGTCAGCAAATCCTCGATCAGGAAGGTAAGCCGGTCGGCGTGCTTCTCGATCGTGTGCAGAAATTTCGACGCCACTTCGGGATTGCCTGCTGCCCCGTCGATCAATGTCTCCACGTAGCCCTTGATCATCGAGAGCGGCGTGCGCAGTTCATGGCTCACGTTGGCCACGAAGTCCCGTCGCGTGGCCTCCAGCTCGCGAATCCGGCTGACATCGTGGAACACCATCACCATCCCGCGCCGGTTCCCGTCGGTATCCATCGCCATTGCGGCGTTGATCTGGAGGAACCGATTCCCGAGCGACGGCAATTCAAGCTCAAACCCGTGCACGCGCCCTTCCACCAGCGTCCTTTCGTAAATCTCCTGAATCTCATGCAGCCTCACCACCTCCATCAACGTGCGCCCGGTCAGCGTCTGCTTCAGACGAAACAGCTCGGCAAAGGCCTCGTTCGCCAATCGAACCCGCCCGCCCTCGTCCAGAACCAGAAGCCCCTCGATCATCGAGTTGAGCAGTGTCACCTGCTCCACCTCGGCCTGCCGCAGCTGTCGGTCCCGGCTCGCCCGCTCGGCTTCGGCCTGCCTGCGGATGCGATCCACCGTCTCCTTCGCCTCGGCACGGGCGCTCAACCAGGCCCGAAAAAGCCCGGCCGCCGTCGCCGTAGAGATCAAGGACACGAGTTCCCACATGGGCCGAAAACTGATCGTTCCGCCTCGCGTGGTCAATCCGGCGCTGGTGACAGAAATGTTACGCGCGCTCTATTCACCCGCCGACAATCGACGAATTTCCTCGGCCCGCAGCGCCCGTTTGAAAACCGCCACCTCGTCCAACTTCCCCTCCCAGCCGTCCCGTTGATCATTTCGGCCACCGATGAAGATCTGATCCACCCCGGGCGACACCGCTCGGCGCAGCCTCGCATCGATTTCCTTCACTCCGTCCAGGTAGACCGCAACGCTGGCTCCGTCCCGCACCAGGGCGACGTGATGCCAGGTCCATCGGGCAATGCGCGTCGTCCCATGCAAGGCCTCTCCTCCGTCGCCCGTCGAAAACAGGATTCGCCCCGCCTCCCCCTTCGATCCGGCGACTCCAAGGTGTTCCCCCATCGCGCCCAGTGAATGGTCCCAACCACGGGAAAACATCCATCCCGCCGTGCCGCGTGCCTCGATCGGCATGCCGTTCCAAAACCACATCGAGAGGCTGTACCGATCGCCCAGTCCGTCGATTCTGGCCCGCATCCGACCGCCGGCGAAATGAGTGGCCCGATTCTTCTCCCGGTCTCCGGCAAAGGCCTTGTTTCGCGCGCCTTCCAACCAGAACAAGACGCCCGGCTCGTAAATACCATCATTCGAACCCACCCGATCCGTGGCTCGCGGCCCGCTGAGTTCATCCAACCTCCAGTAGGCCGCCGGCTCGGCTTTCACGACATCTCCCGCCGCGTCCCCCATGGTCTGCCGCCAATCAACGCGTGTCTTCCCCGACACCTGTTCCAGCAACTGCAGGCACACCTCCACAATCTTGGGCTCCGCCATCACCTCAAGGCCTGCGGTCCGCGCGTCCCAGGTGTTGTAACCTCCCAAAGGATGCTGCTCCGGTGGCGGAATATAGCCCTCGGCCCCGTTCGCGAGGTCAAACGTGATGGTGGGCCGCAGAGGGCTGAAGGCCTTCTGTTTCAAGCCGGTCAGCGCGTAGACCTCGTTGGGAATGCCGGTGATGCCGATGTCCCCGATGCGAATCGCCTGCAGCACCAATTCCGTCTCCTTCGCTTCGTCGAGCAGGATCGCTTCGCGCGCGTAGATCTCTTCCTTGCTCTTTGGCAATCGATCCCCCATTTCCGACACCACCCGCCGGGCCCACTCGAGACGTTGTTTGTCCGGCGTGCGATATCGAAGCGGAAGTTTCGCCTCGGCCATGGCGATGCTGAGATCACCCCGATACCGTATCGCCTTCCACGCGATCATCGCCCG
>JADHOF010000010.1 GCA_016779125.1 Verrucomicrobiia bacterium
GGCGAGGTTGCGGCCGATGTTGTAGCCGATGATGTAGCTGACTTTTTCCTGCATAGTCTTGGGGGCGTCGGCCGCGTGCAGCGAGCCCGCCACCAGCCCGATCGTGAGGACCGGAATGATGAGTGATTTCATGATTATTATATCTGACGAGTGGTTTTCCCGACCGGCGGACGCGTCGGGCGAAGGCTGGCGAGGCGCGGACGGTAGCAGTCGCGGGACCCGGGTCAAGGATCGAGGAGACCGGCTCATCGCTGATATGAGGCCGCTTTATGGACTTTCTGATTGGAATTGATGACGGAAGGCAAAGCGTCGCTTGCCAGTGCGGGGGAACGAGGTTTGAATCCGGGACCCGTATGCGAGAGCCCATCAAGTTGAACGCCCGCTTGCTGACGATTGCCGTCTTGACCCTTTCCGCAGTTGTCGCCTGGACCGAGGATTGGCCCCGCTTTCTGGGGCCGCGTGGGGATGCGACTTCAAGGGAGACAGGGCTCGTGGGCAGTTTTCCCGAGGGCGGGCCGAGGCGTGTTTTTTCGATCGGGATAGGAACCGGTTACGCGGCTCCCTCGGTGGCGGGGAGGTTGCTGGTGCTGCATCATCGCGTCGGAAACGAGGAAATCATCGACGCGATGGATCGGGATAGCGGCAAGCCCGTCTGGACGCATCGCTATCCGAGTCACTACCGGGATCCGTTTGGTTACAACAACGGTCCGCGCTGCACCCCCTTGTTGACCACGAATCGATGCTACACGCTTGGCGCGGAAGGGCGCCTTTTGTGCCTGGATCTGGAGACCGGAAAGGAGATTTGGCGTCGGGATACCCAGCGCGATTTCAATGTGCCGGAGGCCTTCTTCGGCGTGGGCAGCACGCCGCTGTTGGAAGGGGGGCTGCTGATCACGATGGTCGGAGGACAGCCCGACGCCGGGGTGGTGGCGTTTGACGCGGAAAGTGGAAAGACAGTTTGGAAAAATGTCGGCGCGAAGACTTGGGAGGGTGAGCCCATGATCGGATGGCGGGGTGAAAGAACGGTCACGTGGGAGGGGCATTGGAAACAGGCCAGCTACGCCTCGCCCGTGGTCGCGACGGTGAACGGCAGGAGAATGGTCTTCTGCCTGATGCGGCAGGGCCTGGTGGCACTGAATCCCGCGAACGGAGAGGAATTTTTCAGCCGATGGTTTCGGGCCACCGTGAACGAATCCGTGAACGCGGCGAATCCGGTGGTGGTGGGAGACCGCGTGCATTGCTCGGCCGCGTACTATGGGGTCGGCGGCTTTCTTCTTCAGGTGAAGCCCGGAAACCGATCCTTCGACACGGTGTGGGCGAACAAGTCGTTGGAGGTTCACTGGATGACGCCGGTGGAGAAGGATGGTTTTCTGTACGCGTTCAGCGGACGGAACGAGCCGGACGCCTTTTTTCGATGCGTCGAGTTCGGGACCGGCAAGGTGCGATGGGAACGGGATGAGCGATGGGCCAAGCACAGCACAAAGCAGCCGAAGGTCTACGGTCGGGGCTCGATCGTGCTGGCAGATGGCAAACTCATCGTGCTGGGTGAAGGCGGTCTGCTCGGTCTGTTTTCGGCAAGCCCGGAAAAGCCGGTAGAACTGGCAAGGTGGCAGGTGCCGGAATTGCACTATCCTTGTTGGGCTGCACCGGTATTGTCGGAGCGGAGACTTTATCTGCGAAGCGAGGATCGGCTGGTTTGTCTGGATCTATCCGCCAGGTAGGGTCGCGGCTGACCGTTGTGGTTGGTGACTGAACTGGGTTGTTTTTAGGTTAAGCGAGCGATGACATACGAAGTTTTTATCGGGATCTTTCTTCTCCCGGTCGTTTATTTCTCCCTGATGTATCTGGGGCGCGTTTTGAAACGGCGCCACAACGTCAAGTTGGGAGGGGACTTCCAGGGGCTGTGCGTTGCCACGGCCTTCTTCGTCGCTGTGCAGTTCATGGTCGTAGACGAGGCTGTGATCAAGGCTCTCTTGGCCGCGACCGTGATGTTCAGCGGCATGTTCCTGGTGAAGTTGATCAACCGTTTTTACTGGGAAGGCTATTTCCAGAAGAAGCGGCAGATGATCGTGCCCCGGTTTTTGACCCACTCGACGATGATTGCGGGAATGGGGTTGGCCGTGCTTGTCGTCTATCAGTTCGTCTATGGAAATGATCTGAAGGGATTGCTCGTCGGTGGCGCGGTCGGTACGGCGGGTATCGCGTTGGCTCTTCAGAACATTCTCAAAAACCTCTTCGCCGGTTTCACGCTGCAGTTTGACAAGCCTTACAAGCCCGGCGATTGGCTGATGATCGGGGATGATATCGGACAGGTGATGGAGATCAACTGGCGTTCCACGCGCTTGAGGACGGTGGATCACATCTATCTGGATCTGCCGAACGGGGACATGATCGCCAACAAGATCATCAACCTGAACTACCCGGTGAAGCTGCATGCCTTTCGCGTCACCATTCCCGCCGATTATTCGAGTCCTCCGAACAAAGTGCGGGGGATTCTGGTCGAGGCGGTGAGTCATGTGGACGGTGTCCGGAAGGATCCCGCGCCGGAGGTCTATGTGAAAGACTTCGACGACCGGGCGGCGATTTACGAAATCAAGTACTGGCTGGACGAGGACGAAAAAATGGACCGAGTGGCGGACGCGATCCGGACGGGTGCCTGGTACGCCCTGCACCGGGCTGGAATGTCGATTCCGTGGCCCAAGCAGGTCGTGCAATTTGAACGCCGGCGGCGTGGAGCGGAAGATCAGAGCGAGCGTCTTGCCGAGATCCTGTCGCGGCATCCCATGTTTGGTTGCCTGAATGATCGGCAGGTGATGCAGCTCATCGGAGGGGCCAAGACCCAGTTGTTTGGCAAGGGACAAAAGCTGGTGCGGCAGGGGGAGTCCGGAGATTTTATGCTGGTCATCGTGGAGGGAGAAGCCGACGTGATGGTCGATATGGAGGGCACACCCACCCGTGTCGGCCTGCTGCGCACGGAGGATTGTGTGGGCGAAATGGCGATGCTGACCGGCGAACGCTACAGTGCGAACGTGATCGCCCGGATGGACACCGAGGTGGTGCAGATTCCCCGCGAGCGGATGGCAACCGTGCTTCGTGAATCCCCCGAACTGCTGGAGCAATTGAGCGAGATTCTCGCGCTGCGGAAATTGGAGACCGAGGTCATTTTGGCCGAGACCGCCTCCCAACAGAAATCAGACGGAGGCAAAGATCTCCACAACGAATACGCAAACGACTTTCTGGGTCGCCTCCGTTCCTTCTTCTCGATTTGACCCGATCCGGTGCCCTGCGTTGGCAGGTCGTTGAGATTTTTGTCCACGATTTTTGCCTGTGGCCAAACCCGGGCTAGATTTGGTCTACTCCGGAATTGCTCCGGTCTGCATGGAAAAGCTGGCAATAATCGGGTCCGGAATTTCGGGACTGGGATGCGTTCACCTGTTGGATGGACGCTATCAGATTTCCCTTTATGAACAGGACGACCATGTTGGGGGGCATGCGAACACGGTTGAAGTCGACGAGGATGGTCGGAAACTGCCTGTTGATACCGGATTCATGGTGTTCAACCGGGTGACCTATCCAAACCTATGTCACTTGTTTGAACGTCTCGGAGTTGTGGCGATGCCGACGGAAATGTCCTTCAGCGTGCAGCATATGCCGAGCGGCCTGGAGTTCGCCGGGAGTTCGGTAAATCACCTTTTTGCGCAGAGGCGAAATCTCATCAACCCCGATTTTTGGCGACTGCTCTGGGAGATCAACCGGTTTAACAGTGAATCCGTGGCGGCGCTGGAAAATGGCGACGCACGTGGCAAGTCCGTCGAGGAATTTCTGCTGGATGGACGCTATGATGCCGATTTTCGGGACCGATATCTTGTTCCGATGAGCGCCGCAGTCTGGTCCACCCCCCCGGATCGGATGCTGGAATTTCCCGCCGAGGCGTTGATCCGCTTTTTTCATAATCACGGTTTCCTCGGGCTGAATACCCAGCATCCGTGGCTGACTCTGAAAGGTGGGGCGCGGACGTATGTGAGCAAGCTGTTGGGCAAGACCGGGACAACTGAAAAGATTCGGGAACGGGTATTGAAGGTCGTGCGGCATGGCCGCTCGGTCGAGGTCGTGACCGATGGCGGGAGCAGGTCGTTCGACCGGGTTGTGATGGCGGCTCACGCAGATCAATCCCTGGCCATGCTTGATCGTCCTGATGTACTGGAAGAGGCCCTGCTTTCAAAGTTTCGATTCCTCCAAAACAGGGCGACCCTGCATAGCGACCCTTCTTTCATGCCGCAAAAAAAATTGGCGTGGAGCTCGTGGAACTACCGATTGCGGGTGGATCGGGACGGGGGGCTTCGGCCCATGACCGTTTACTGGATGAACCGGTTACAGGGAGTCTCGGACAAACAGGACTACTTCGTTTCGATCAACGGGGAGAATGAAATTCCGAAGGAACACGTTGTAAAATCGATTGATTACGAACATCCGCTTTTTGATCTCGAAACAATTCGGGCCCAGGAACGATTGCAGGAATTAAACCATCGGGAAGGAGACCGAAGGGTGTTCTTCTGTGGCGCCTGGTTTCGCTACGGGTTTCATGAGGATGGTTTTGCGAGCGCGATCGCCTGTTCGCGGGCGCTGAGTGATGATGTGAACTGGCCGTGAACAGCTGTCTCTACGATTGCCGGGTGGAACACGTCCGATTGAAACCGGTTCGACGCCGTTTCAGCTACGGCCTCTTTTATCTTTGGCTGGATCTCGATGAACTTGAGATGGCGGGTTCCCGATCTTGGCTGATGGGCGTGGACCGACCTGGCCTTCTTTCTTTTCAGGACAGGGACCATTGGCCGTGTGGGGAAGGTGACTTGAAGATGCGGGTGATGGACTGGCTTTCCGACCGCGGAATACAGACCTCATCGCAGGCTCGTGTGCGAATGCTCGCTTTGCCCCGCGTGCTCGGGTTCTCCTTTAATCCCATCTCGTTCTTCTTCGTCTACGACGCGGGTGATCGTCCCTTGGTGGCTGTCGCCGAAGTTGAGAACACCTTTCGCGAGAAAAAGCTTTATTTGATGGAACCGGATTCGTTGCGGGAGGACGGCAGCTTTTTGGCGCGGATGCCGAAAGATTTTTACGTGTCGCCCTTCTTCAAACTCGACGTTGACTTCGAGTTTCGATTTCCCCCTCCGGCGGACAAGCTGGATCTCCGTGTGGATGATTGGGACTCCGGGGAGCGGGTTTTTACCAGTCGGTTGGTGGGTATGAGACGAGAACTGACCAGCTCAAACATCTTGTGGCTGGCGCTCAAATGCCCGCTGGTCAGTGTAAAAGTAGTCCTGCTGATTCACTGGCAGGCGATGCTCCTCTGGATTCGCGGCGTTCCATGGTTTGCCAAGAGCGCTCACGTTGAGAAGCAAACCGATGTGCTGAATCCTCATAAATCGATTGCCCCCGATTCTCCATGAACTCCACGACATCGAATAGAAACCCTCGTGTTGAAGCGGAAGAACGCGCTCCCGGGATTCTCGATCGCTTTTGCCGACGGCAGGTCCTCTCCGTCTTCAAGCCGTTGCGGCGGGGTTCACTTTCTCTGCGCATGCCGGACGGGCAGGAAATGGTTTTCGGTGGGTTTGAACCGGGGCCGCAGGCTGAAGTCCACGTGCGGGATGACCGCTTCTTCCGAAGATGCGTGGCGGCGGGCGATGTTGGATTCGGTGAGAGTTATGTCGCCAGCGAATGGGATACGCCCGACATCGCGAGCGTGATTTCCTGGTTTTTGGCCAACACGGATCAATCGCCCTCGGTCAGCGGGAGCGCGGCCTCGAAGTGGCGTGTGAACCTGTTCAGGTGGGTTAACCGCATCGCCCATCGATTGCGGGCAAATTCCTTGTCGAACAGTCGCCGCAACATTCACGAACACTATGACCTCGGCAATGAGTTCTACGCTCTATGGTTGGATTCCACGATGACCTATTCAAGCGGCCTCTTTCTGTCGCCTGAGCTGACCTTGGAGCAATCGCAATTGGCAAAATACGACGCGCTTTGCAGGAAACTCAAACTATGCGCCTCCGACCATCTTTTGGAGATTGGAACTGGCTGGGGCGGTTTTGCCTGTCATGCCGCCTCGCGATACGGGTGCAGGGTCACGACTGTGACCATTTCGGAAGAGCAACATCGCCACGCCCTGCGCCGTGTGGAAAGCGAGGGGCTTGCAGGTCGGATCGATGTCAGGCTTCAGGACTATCGCAGCTTGAGCGGCAGCTACGACAAGATCGCCTCCATCGAGATGCTGGAGGCGGTGGGTGACGAGTATCTGGAGGTCTACTTCGCCCAATGCGATCGATTGCTGAAAGCCGACGGATTGCTGGGCCTGCAGTTTATAAACTCCCCTGACTCGCGCTATGACGAGTTTCGAAACGGGGTTGATTGGATTCAAAAGCATATTTTTCCCGGATCGCTCTGTCCTTCCATCTGGAGGGTGGGCGAGGCGATCCGAAACACCGGGGATCTTTTCCTGCATCATTTGGATGATTTCGGGTTGTCCTACGCGCGGACGCTTCGGGAGTGGCGGGAGAGATTTAACGAGCGGCGGGACGGGTTGGAATCGCTCGGATTCGACTCCGCGTTTCAGCGAAAGTGGAACTACTACCTGGCCTACTGCGAGGCCGCTTTTGCCATGCGGAATATCAGCGTGGTGCAGGCAATCTACACGCGACCCAACAATCGAACTCTGATGAGGCAATCATGATCATTTTTCTCCGAGTCCTTTTCGGCTTTGTTTTTGCGAGCATGCTCGGTGTCAGTGTGTACGCGAGTCTCGATCGCGCATTGTGGGATCTGCCCTCTGAAGTTGTTTCGGATCCGTGGTTCGTGGCGACATTGATGGACGCCTATTGGGGGTTCCTCGTGTTCTGGCTTTGGGTCGCCTACCGGGAATCGAGCCTTGCCGCCAAGGTCGGCTGGCTGCTGGGGCTTCTGCTTCTCGGGAACATGGCCGTTGCGGTGTATATGTTGATCCGGCTCTTTCGAATGGGGTCGAAAGATTCCATTGAGAGCTTGTTGCTCAGACCGGAAGGCCTTTCTGAGCGATGAGCGGCACCGTGTGGCAATCCCTCTTTGCGGCCGGCATTCTGGTGATTCTCGGCATGGTGGCGACCTGGTTTTTCGCCCTGCGTTTGAAGAACTTCGGAATCGTGGACGCGGTCTGGAGCTTCCTGTTCGCTCCGGTCAGCTGGATCTATGTGCTGAGCGGTGATGGATGGCAGGCACGCCGGATGGTGGTGGCGGTGACTGTGACGTTGTGGAGTCTGAGGCTGGGGATTCATTTGGCCCGTCGGATCGCGTTTCATCATCCCGAGGAAGATCGCCGCTATGCGGCTCTGCGCCGCGAATGGGGTGAGGTGGCGAATCTGCGGATGCTCGGCTTCTATCTTCTTCAGGGCGGATTGATTGTGGTTCTTTCGGTTCCCTTCCTGCTGCCCACGATGAACACAACTCCGGGAATCGCCTACATCGAGTGGTTGGGGCTCGCTTTGTTCGCGGCTGGTCTGGCCGGCGAGTCTTTGGCGGACTCTCAGCTTGCCAAGGGGAGGCGCGAGGGAGATGTGGTGTGTCGTCGAGGTCTATGGAATTACTCCCGGCATCCGAACTATTTTTTCGAATGGATTGTCTGGGTCGGCTTCGCCCTGTTTGCGTCGGCTTCGGAGATGGGTTGGCTTGCCTGGGTGTCTCCGATGCTGATGCTTCATTTCCTTCTCAACGTTACAGGGATTCCCATGACGGAAGATCTGTCCGTTCAGCGCAAGGGGGAGGCCTATCTCGAATATCAACGCACCACGAGCCCCTTTGTACCGTGGTTCAGAAAGACCTTATGAGTGTGATGGATTCCATACTTGAGAAGAACGTCCTGCCGGATTGGTTGATTCGGGCGGGAATCCGCTTTCTGCTTCGTGAGCGTCGGGCCGAGTTGAATACCGGCGGCTTGGAAGCGCTTCAGGACCGAAAGCAAAAATTTGCCGAGGACCTGCGTTTGCAACCCGTGGCCGTCGCCACCGATCTTGCCAATGAACAGCATTACGAGGTGCCGGCCCGCCTGTATGAACTCACGCTTGGTCGACATCTGAAATACAGTTGCGGTTTGTGGGAGGACGGGGTCGCGGATCTTTCGGATGCGGAGGCTCGAATGTTGGAACTGACCTGTCGCCGCGCCGGGCTCGCGGATGGACAGGAGATTCTTGAACTCGGCTGCGGCTGGGGCTCGCTGTCCCTCTGGATGGCCGAGCGCTATCCCGGATCCAACATTACGGCGGTGTCGAATTCAGCCTCCCAGAAAGCTTTCATAGATGACCGGGCCCGTGAAAGAGGGCTCAGGAATCTGACGATCATTACGCGAAACATGGTCGATTTTGATACGGATGCCGGCCGGTTTGACCGCGCTGTGTCGGTGGAAATGTTCGAGCACATGAAGAACTATCAAGTGCTTCTTTCCCGCGTTGCGCGATGGTTGAAAGCGGATGGACGGCTGTTCGTTCACATCTTCACCCATCGCCACCAAGCGTATCATTTTGAGGCAAGGGATGAGTCCGACTGGATGTCTCGTCATTTCTTCTCGGGAGGAATGATGCCCAGTGACGATTTGTTGCTGTACTTCCAGGAAGACCTACGCATTGAGAAGCATTGGCGGGTCAACGGCACGCATTACGGCAAAACCGCCGAGGCGTGGTTGGAGAACATGGACGATCACGAATCCGAAATACGTCGACTTCTTGCAGCGACATACGGCCGCGATCAGGTTGAGAAATGGATCGCCTACTGGCGCATCTTCTTCATGTCCTGTGCGGAGTTGTGGAATTGCGACCGTGGCAACGAGTGGTTCGTATCCCACTATCGTTTCAGGAAGCCTGTCTAGAGTGACGGGGCGATCACCGTTTGCGCTTTGCGCCCTTCTTTTCGGGTTCTTGTTCTCCGTAGGGCGTTTTCCAGATCCAAGGCAGAACGTTGGCGCGGTGGGCGTAGTTTTCCCATTGGGCGACCAGTTGCTTCAGTTTGGACGGATTCTGTTTCGAGATGTCGTGGAGTTCGGTGCGGTCCGCGTCGATGTCGTAGAGTTCCCAATCGCCGGCGGGGCCCTTTGCGACGGCCTTCCATTTTCCATCCCGGACGGCGCGGTTGCCCTCGTGTTCCCAAAAAATCGGATTGGTTCGTTTGAGCGGCTCGCCGTTGAAGGCGGGTTTTAGGGAGACTCCTTCGAGTGGTGTGATCTCCGTGGTGTCGACCTTCTTCGGGTAGCTCGCTTGGGCGAGATCGACGCATGTGGCGGCGAGGTCGATCAGGTGTCCCGGTTGTGATTCGAATTTCGAATTTCGGCTTTTCGCAATCCCTTTGGGCCAGTGCACGATCAGCGGGGAGCTGATTCCGCCTTCGTGCACCCAGTGTTTGTATTCGCGGAACGGAGTGTTGGAGGCATTGGCCCAGGAGAGACCGTAGCCGAGATAGGTGTCGGCCGGGCCTGCCATGACGCCGCGCCCTTGCCGGACGGCGTGTCCGTCGCGGGTGCGTCTTGGGATCATGTCGGACTGCAGCTCGCCGTCGGCCATGGGCTTGACGGTTTCCGGATTCGCGTCCCGGTAGGTCGTCTGGTGTTCGCCGTTCTTACCTCCGCGTCCCATGCCTTCCGCGCAGCCTCCGTTGTCGGCAAGGAACATGATGACGGTGTTTTCCAGGTTGCCGGTCTCCTTGAGTGTGTCGACGATGCGGCCAACCCCTTGGTCCAGCGTGTCGACCATGGCGGCGTAGACTTCCATCAGGCGCAGTTCCCATGCCTTGTCAGCCGCCTGATCCCATGCGGGGGATTTCGAATCCCGGGGCGAGAGTTTCCATTCGGGTTTGATCAGGCCCATCTTGATCATGCGTTGATATCGGGCTTCGCGCATGGCGTCCCAGCCTTTGTCGTATTTGCCCTTGTATTTCACAATGTCCTCCGGCTTTGCGTGCATGGGCCAATGCGGGGCGGTGTAGGCGACGTACATGAAAAAAGGTTTCTTTGGGGCTTGGGACTCGTGTTCCCGAATGAAGCGGCAGGCGTTGTCGCTGATGGCGTCGGTGTAATAGAAGTCCTTGTCGGGAGGGATCTGGGTGTTGTCGCGGGTGAGGCTGTTCGGATCGTAGAAGCTGCCGGCTCCGTGAATGGTTCCGAAGAAGCGGTCAAAGCCGCGTTGGAGCGGCCAGTTGAATTTGGGGCCTTCCGGGGCGACATGTCGGGTGACGTGCCATTTCCCCGAGATGTAGGTTGCGTAGCCGGCGGGACGCAGGACTTCGGCGATCGTGCGGCAGCGGTTGTTCAGATTGCCGCGGTAGCCGTCGATGCCCCGATCATCCATCATGTGTCCGATGCCTGCCTGGTGAGGGTAAAGCCCGGTGATTAGGGAGGCTCGGGTGGGGCAACAGCGGGCGGTGTTGTAGAACTGGGTGAAGCGGACGCCGTTCCGCGCGAGCTTCGCGAGGTTCGGCGTGTCTATTTCTCCGCCGTAGGGGCTGATGTCACTGTAGCCCATGTCGTCCGCCATCATGATGATGATGTTCGGGCGGGTGTCGGCGCCCAGCGGGAGGGTTGTCAGCAGGGCGGTGGCCAATGCGAGTGTCAGGATCCTGTTGCTCATGGTGGTGCTATTCGTTCGAGGTGTTGCGTCGGCTGAAATTGTTCTGCCACTCGTCGCGGCGTGTCTTTGCGGTTTCGAAGAAATCCATGATGGTCGCCTCGTCGCCACGTTCCAAGGCGAACTGGAATTCCTGAAGGTCCTCTATGAACACGCCGAGGACGCGTTGGAGGTGTCGGCGGTTGGCCATGGAAATGTCGCGCCACATTTCAGGGGAGCCGGAGGCGACCCGGGTGGTGTCGCGGAATCCGGTCGCGCAGAGTTCCTGTTGCTCCGGCGGGTGAGCCGGACTGAGGACGTAGTTGGCGAGTCCCGCCGCCACGATATGGGGCAGATGGCTGCAACGCCCGGCCAGGTTGTCGTGAAGGTCGGCGGTGATGGACATCGTCCTCGCACCGACGGAACGCCAAAGTTCATCAAGCTTTGCCAGTTCTGCGGACGGCGTCTGGCGATCGGGGGTGAGGACACAGACCGCGTTTTCGAAAAGATCTTCGCGCGCGGCTTTCGGTCCGGTTTGTTCGGAGCCGGCCATCGGGTGTGAGCCGATGTAGGACGCTCCGGCGGCGCGGATGGTCTCGGTCAACTCCGCCGCGACGACTCCTTTGACGCTGCCGACGTCGGTGACGATGGCCCCGGTTTTCAGATGGGGTGTGAATCCGTCGGCAAGCACTCGCATTTGCGCCAGGGGAGTGCAAAGGACGATCAGATCCGCGTTCTCGACCGCCTTTGGGAGTTCCTTTGTGGTCGAAGTGGTGACGCCGCACCGATCGCAATCGGTCACGCTGGCGTCGCGGCGCACATAGCCGACAACCTCTTCCGAGAGTTTGCGTCGCTGCAGCGCCAGACCAAGGGAACCGCCAAGAAGGCCGACACCGATCAGGGCTGTTTTGCGGAAAAGCACGCGCGGGATGATGCCGGCTGGATACTGTCGTGAGAAGTGAGAAGTGATTGAACGAACCGCGAATTCACGATTCGCCGACTGATTCCGCGACGCGTTGGAGGATTACGTCGGCGATATGCGGCTCGTTGCCGATGCTGCGCGAATACCATAGTCGTCGGCCGTTGCGCTCCGTCGGGTTGCGCCAGGTGGGTGTCCCCTGGGCGATTCGCTGTCGGACTTGTCGTTCGGGTTCGCCCAACATGACCGGGATGTCTTCGTATGAATGGAGCCCGTCACTGATGAAGAAGGGGACCATGACGATGTTTTTTGTCGCGGCGAGTTCCCAACAAGATTCTATGCGGGGTTCCTCCTCCATGAAGACGGCGTGGACGTCTGCATAAAGGCCCGTTTCGCGAATGAGTTCGACCTGCCGTTCGATGGCTTTGCGAGAATTGTCACTGTTTCCTGTGCCGTGGCCGGCGATGAAGATGGAGCGGTTCTTTTTTGCAGGCGCATGGGGAAACGGGTGCCGCGTGACCACGTCGTCCGCACGCGCCATCAGCACCGACGTCATGGACTCATGCGTTCCGACCGGGCCGCAATAGTGAAAGACCCGTTCGCATTCCGTCCGGGTGTGGTTGAAGGATCCGTTCTCGGACTTCTGAAACCCCATTTCCCTGGGGATGACCTCTTCTGTGAAATAGCCTTCGCTGATGAAAAGCGGCACGATGAAGACGCGATTCAAATGAACCGCGCGGAGCGAGGCGGTGAGACCGGGTTCCAGTTTCCAAAAAGCTTCAATGACCTGTCCGAAGATCCCCCGACGGCGCAATTCGTCAGCGTGCTGCCATGTGGGCAAGGCGGAATCGGCGTTCAAGGTCGAACCGTGGCCGACAAGGATCAGCGCGGAATCTGAGTAGTCTGGTTGCACGTTGAGACAGGTAGTCGCGGTATGGGGCGAGGGCAAGAATCACGGGGGACGAATATTGCCCCACCTAGTCGGATGCCGGGTTGACGAGGTTTTCCCGCAGACGGTCCAGGCAGGCCATCAATTGCGGCTTCAGTTTTTCGAACGCGCTGCTGATCTGATGGAGCATTTGCCCGGCTTCTTCGATGCGGCCGGATTCGGCATGATCTTCGGCCGCCCGGGCCAGATCAACCAGTGGCGTCAGGCGAAAGATGGACAACGCTCCCTTCAACGAGTGGGCCTCGCGGTGCAGGTTTTCCTGATCACCTATTTCTGCGTAGCGCAAGGCCTCGCTGATACGATCCTGCGCGTCGTCCAGAAATGAATCTGCCATTTCGATCACGCCATCGGGTTCCAGTTCGGCACAAAGCTCGCGGATGGCGTTTTCGGCCGTGGCGACAGTGCTGTCCGGAGCCGGGGCGGGGGGCGGTGCTGAGATTCCGTCGAGGAGCTGCTGCAGCGCGCGGGCGCGGACCGGTTTGCTGATGTAGTCGTCCATGCCGGCTTCGAGGCAGCGTTCCCGGTCACCGGTCATGGCATTGGCGGTCATGGCGAAAATTTTCAGGGCGCCGCCACTGGCAAGGCGGCCGTTCTGCTGGAGCTTTCGGATTTCAATCGTGGCCGTCAGGCCGTCCATTTCGGGCATCTGGATGTCCATCAGGACGACATCATATTCCCGCTCCAAAACGGCCGCGACCGACTCCAGACCGTTGGCGACAACGTCGGCCCGATAACCCATCTTGCGGAGTGTGAGGAGGGCGAGCTTCTGGTTGGTCGGATTGTCCTCGGCCACCAGGATTCGAAGGGGTTTGCGGGCCGTGCCGGCCAGCGCCGGAGCGCGGGTGATAAAGCTCGCCTGGTCCGGTGCTTCGGGTGAGAAACACTCGACGAGGCAGTTGAACAGCTGGGAGTGATGAACCGGTTTCGAAACCGATCGCGGCGGGTCGCCTCCGAAGATTTCGCGAACGCAGCTTTCGTGACCGATGGCGGTTGTGAGGACGACGAGGGCGTTGGGGAAACGTTTCTTCAGCGCGTTCACGAACAGCACGCCGTCCGGTGTCGCGAAGGTGGAATCGAGGAGCAGAACATCGACGCGTGCATCGCTTTCCAGATGGTCGTGGGCCTTGTCGAGGGAATTGAAATGCAAGGACTCCACGCACCAGTGGCGAAGGAGATTTGCCAGCGCGGTGCCGGCGGAGGCGTTGTCGTCGATCACGATCCCGCGGCGGTCTCCCCAGTCGGGAACGGTGCGGCGAAAACGGCGCGTGCCGTGTTGGGGATCTTCCTCGACCCGGATGGTGAAGGAAAACCGGGAGCCCTTCCCGGGTTCGCTTTCCACCTGGATGGTGCCGCGCATCAGCTCGACGATCTTGCTGCAGATGGCCAGCCCCAGACCGGTTCCCCCGAATCTGCGGGAGATTGTCGCGTCGGCCTGCGTGAACGGCTGGAAGAGCTTGCCGATCTGCTGGTTGTTCATGCCGATGCCGGTGTCCGAGACGGCGAAGGAAAGCTCCCAAAACCCGCCGGCGTCGTCCGTCGCGTGTTGGGCCAGAACCTCGATCATCACCTCGCCCTTGTCGGTGAATTTGACCGCATTGCTGAGCAGATTTGCGATGACCTGTCGGATGCGGGTGATGTCCCCGACCACGCTTTGAGGCAGTTGGCCGTTCTTCTTCCAAAGCACTTCGATTCCCTTCTTCGCGGCGGGCGCGGCGACCAGATCGAGGCATTCCTCGATGGTTGCCGCAATGTCGAAGGAGGTCGGCTCGATCTCCATGCGGCCGGATTCGATCTTGGAGAAGTCGAGAATGTCGTTGAGCAGTTCGAGAAGCGATTCCGCGCTGGCGTAAATGGTTTCACCGTAGGTGCGCTGGTCGGTGTTCAGCGTGGTGTCCAGCAGAAGATTGGTGAATCCGAGCACTCCGTTCATCGGGGTGCGGATTTCATGGCTCATGACGGCGAGGAAATGGCTTTTCGCCCGATTCGCCTCTTCGGCCTGTTCCTTGGCCTTTCGGAGATGCTCCTTTTGTCGGGAGAGTGCCTGCGCGAGCTGTTTGGTGTCCTCCAACGCCATGGTCTGCGCCTGTATGACCTGGAGCATGTCGACTACGGAGTCGTGAAGGGCAAAATGATCGAAGGTCAGCTTGTGCCGCTTGAGATCTTTGGATTCCGTGAGCCAAGGCGAGCCGAGGAAGAGGAGGTTTTCTCCCGCCCGCATCATCTGCCCGCGCAGCAGGATTTCAGTGGACTGCACCTGCAACAGGAGGAGCGTCTTCGTGGTCGCGGCCAGCGCCTCAAATTCAATCTTCACCGGCGGACGGGCGATCGAGACCAGATCGGCGAGGTTGGCGCCCAATTTCGCTCCCGGCATGACGTTGGTCAGGGAACGCCCGAGCTGCGTGAGCCGCATTTCCCGATCAACCGCGAAATGGAATGGGAACGCGGTTGCGAACTGTTCCGGCGACAGGCCGAGGGTCGGAATGTTGTCCGCTTCGCTCACCAGGTGATGACGAATTCGTCGTGCTCAGCGCCTGCGTCCTTGACGGCCGCGTGCTTGATCTCGATCACGGTATCGAATCTTGTCGCCAACCCTCTGAGAAGTCCGACCACGAACGGGGACAGGCCGGGGCGGTGTGTGTGATAGTGGAGTCGCAGGGAATTGTTCGTGCGGTCCGAAACCTCAAACCTGGGCGGCTGCAGCCTCGGCATCATCATGACGATGCGGGTGTGGAAGTTGGGAAGGTTTTCGAGGAATTCCGGGAGAGTCGCCCCGCCGGCATCCATCAGGTCACCGTAGCCTTCAGTGGCGGTTTTGAGCACCCAATGCTCGCCGAACACCTCGAGTATTTTTGCCGGGGGAAGGCCCAGCACCTCGCTGGCCGAGCCGACCAGTTTGTAGGTGATCTCGTCGGGGTAGCTTTCGTTGCTGATAAAGAAATCGATGTCGATTGCGGCCTTCGCCTTGATTTCCTCCCACTTGTCCTCGCCGAAGCCGGAGCAAACGAGATCAGCGATTGCTTTGTTCACCATTCCATACATCGGCGCAAGTTAGTTCCGGCACGACGGGCGCGCACGTGAAAAAGCAGCACCGGAGGCTGTGGTTCACCCGGCGGGCTGATCCTCGTCGAGAAAGACAAGTTTGACCCCTGATGATCGTGACGACTTGGTGATGTCGCTCATCAGGTTGGAATTGGACTGCTCGGTCGGAGGCTGTGCGGGGGATTGATCACCGCCGCTCAGAGCGTCGCGAAGCGCGTTTTCCACCAGAGCCGTGCAATGGACCTTGGTGGGCGGGAGGGGGCCGAGATCCGCCGCCATCTCCTCGCCGGACAAAGTCATGGCCTCCTCGGGGGTTTTGCCCCGAATCATTTCCATCGCCAGACTGGCTGCCGCGATCGCGGTTTCGCAGCCGAAGGATTGGAAGGTGGCCTTGTCGATGATCCGTTTGCCGGCGTCCTCCTTGTACTTCACCCAGACGCGTAGCATGTCCCCGCAATTGGCGCTGCCGACGGTTCCGATCGAATCGGCGTCGGTCATCTCCCCCATGTTTTCGGGATTGCGGGCCGCCTCTTCGACCCGTTTCTGGAACTCTTCGGGGGTGTCGCTCATGCGGGTTTTTCCAATCGGTAGCGTCGGATTTTCGGGTCTATGTCCCGGGACCATGCGTCGATGCCTCCGATGAGGCGTTTCGCGTTCGTAAATCCGTGACCGACGAAGTAGGCCGCTGCGTCGAGGCTTTGGCCGCCTGTGTGATCGTAGAAGATGATCAGGTCGTTTTTGCCTGCGGTTCCCATCAATTGCTGGATCAGCTCCTGATTGACGAACTCGGCCCCTTCAATGCGCAGGGCGTCAAATTCCTCGCGGGTGCGAATGTCGAGCAGGCGCATGGTCTCGCCTGTCTGGCGTCGGGCGTGGAGGTCTGCCGGGCTGATCTCCATGGCCAGATCCTGTTCATGCCCCTCGCGGATCTCCTCAATCACCCGGCCGGCATCAAGCCCGCCGTTGCGTTCGCACAGTTCCGTCAGGGTTTCCTCGGGTTGAAAGCCGCAGCTCTGGCAGCCGCCGATGTGGTGGTTGCGGAACAGCGTGCGCCGGGCACCGGGAAAAACCTTCAGCACCTGCGCCATGGTGCTCTTCTCGGAGATGAGGGTGTCGGTCATGGTCAGCTTCCAAAAAACTTTTTGATTTCATGCACGACGTCGATCAGGCGATCGACTTCGGCGTGCGTGTTGTAAAAGTAGAAGCTGGCGCGCGCGGTGGACGGGACGCCGAGCTTTTTCATCAGCGGTTGGGTGCAGTGATGGCCTCCCCGCAGGGCGACTCCGTAGCGGTCCGCGATGGTCACGACATCATGCGCGTGCACGTCGTCCAACATGAAACTGACCAACCCCGCCCGGCCCTGCTTCGGGCCGTAGAGCCGGCAACCGGAGACCTCGGCCAAGCGGTCGTAGGCGTATTGGGACAACTCCTTGTCGTGTTTGAAAAGGTTTTCCCGGCCAATCTTGTCGAGATAGTCCATGGCCACGTGCAACGCGATCGGGCCGGAGATGTCCGGCGTGCCCGCCTCGAATTTGTGGGGAATCTGGTTCCACGTGCTTTTGAAGTAGTCGACCGTCGCAATCATCTCGCCGCCGCCGTGATAGGGCGGCATGCGATTGAGCCGCTCGGCCCGTCCGAAAAGGAAGCCGATGCCGGTGGGGGCGCACATCTTGTGGCCGGACACGACCAGGAAGTCGCAGCCGATCTCTTGCACGTCGAGAGGGCAATGTCCGGCGCTCTGGGCCGCGTCGACCAGCGTCACCACGCCTTTTTTGCGTGCGGCTTCGCAGAGTTCCGCGACCGGATTCACGACGCCCAGCGCGTTGGAAATGTGGACCATCGAGAAGAGCTTCACGTCGTCGGTGAGAACTTCATCGAGTTTCGAAAGATCGAGGATGTGCTCGTCGGCGGTGATCGGAAGGTAACGCAATATTGCGCCGGTCTTTTCGGCCAGCAGCTGCCACGGGACGATGTTGGAATGATGTTCCATTTCCGTGAGCAGAATGACGTCTCCCGCCTTCAGGTTCGCGTTGCCCCAGGCGGAGGCGACGAGGTTGATCGCCTCGGTGGCGCCGCGTGTGAAGACGATCTCCTCCGGCGCGGGAGCGTTGATAAAGCGGGCGGCGCGTTTGCGAGCGGCCTCGAAGGCGTCGGTCGAGCGGTTGCTCAGTTCGTGAATGCCGCGATGCACGTTCGCGTTGTCGCGCTCGTAGTAGCGGACGAGCGAGTCGATCACGGCCCGGGGCTTCTGACTCGTTGCGGCGTTGTCCAGATAAACCAGCGGATGCCCGTGCACCTGTTGGTCGAGGATGGGGAAGTCCTTGCGATAGGCGGCCCAGTCGATCGCGGTCTCGCGCGCCGGGGGGGTCGATTCGGAAACGGATTCCATCGGGGTGCTCACATGAAACCGAGTTGCAGCTTGGCGGCTTCCGACATCATGCCCTGGTTCCATGCCGGGTCCCACACGATCTCGACGTTTGCCTCCTGCACGCCGTCCAACTCCATGATTTTGGTGAAGGCGTCCTGTTGGATCACGGGCCCCATTCCGCATCCGGGGGCGGTCAAGGTCATGTTCACATCCACCTTGTATTCGCCGCTGTTGCCGTCGCCGATCGAATCGACGTTGCAGTCGTACACGAGTCCAAGATCAACGATGTTGACCGGGATTTCCGGATCGAAACAGGTTTTCAGCGCGTCCCACACGAGCTTCTCCATCTGATCCTGGGTGAGCGCCTCGCCGGAGGTTTTCTCGGACTTTCGTTTCGGGCGAGCCTCCTCGGGATCCTTCCCGAGTGCGTCTGCATCCCGGCTCTCGATGCGGGCAAGTCCGCCGATGAACTGCACGGTGAAAGTGCCGCCCATGACCTGGGTAATGGTGACCTCCGTGCCTTCGCGCAGCGTGCCCTTGTCGCCGGACGGGATGCGGATGGCTTCGACGTCGCGTGTGAGGGTTACGTTTTCGTATGCGGCGGTGTTCATTCGGCGGGTTCTTCGGTTGAGACGGTTTCGGCGATGCCCTGAGCGGCGGATTTGGCGGCGTGCCAGGACAGGATCGCGCACTTCACGCGGGCGGGGAACTTGTGGACTCCGGCGAAAGCGGCGAGTTTGCCCACCGACTCGTCGGCCTCGCCGGTGGTGACCATGTTCTGGACCTTGTCGAAAAGCAGTTCCACATCGGCCCGGGTCTTGCCCTTGATGGCGGCGGTCAGCAACGAGGCGGATGCCTTCGAGATCGCGCAGCCGGAGCCTTGGAAACTGGCATCCTTGACGACGTCCCCGTCCATCTTCAGATAGACGGTGTAGTTGTCGCCGCAGAGCGGATTGGTGCCGTTGGCGACGCAGGTGGCGTCCTCCATGACACGAAAATTACGAGGGCTCTTGGCATGCTCCAAGATGACCTGCTGGTAGAGATCGGTTAAGTCGTCGAACATGGTTGGCGTTTGCTGGCTGAAGTCGGATCAGTCTTCAATCAATTCTTCCAGGCGATCCCAGATGATTTTTTCCAGATGTTCGCGAACGGCCGGGATGGAGATCCGCTCGATGACCTCGCCTGCGAAGGCGTGCGTGAGCAGCCGGCGGGCGTCCGCCTCGTCGATGCCGCGGCTGCGGCAGTAGAAGATCGCCTCGTTGTTCAATTGCCCGACGGTCGCGCCGTGGGTGCATTTGACGTCGTCCGCGTAGATCTCCAGCTGCGGCTTGGCGTTGAGGGTCGCCTTGTCGCTCATCAGGATGGCTCGGCTGGACTGTTTGGCGTCGGTCTTTTGGGCGTCTTCACGGACGAAGATCTTGCCGTTGAAGACTCCGCGGGATTCGTCGCCGAGAATCCCGTGATAATACTCGTGGCTGTCGCAGTTTGGCATGGCGTGGTCGGCCATGGTGTGATGATCGACGTGTTGTTGGTCGCCAACCAGGTAAAGGCCGTTCATGACGCATTCGACATGCTCGCCCGTCATGGTGAGATTGATGTCGTTTCGCGCGATCCGGGAACCGGTCGAGATTGAGTGGGACGTGAAATGGCAGTTCCGCTCCAGCTGAGCCTGAATCGTGGCCACGTGAAAAGATTCGCGATTTTGCTCCTGAAATTTGCAGTGCTCGACGCGTGCGCTCGCCGCGACGGCGATTTCGGTCACGACGTTGGTGAAGACCGCCTGTTCGCCCGCGCTGCAGAAGCTCTCGATGATCTTTGCCTCACTGTTTTCCTCCGCGACGATGAGGTTGCGCAAATTGATCGTGTTCGCGTCGCCGTCGGTTGCGACGAAGATCAGATGGATCGGCTGGTCCACGGTCCTGCCTTTGGGTAGGAAAACAAACGCGCCGTCCTGAATAAAGGCCGTGTTCAACGCCGAGAAGCCGCTGCCGTCCGTCTTCGCGTAGTGCGCCAGGTGCGCTTTCACGAGATCACCGTGGGTCTCGATCGCGGAAGCCAGATTGGTGATCAGGACGCCGTCGGGCAGGGTGGGAAGTTCTGACAGGCCATGGGACAGGTGTCCATCGACGAACACGAGGCGCGGTCCTGTGAGATCCTTGAACAAGAAAGGGGCCAGATCCGGGGATGCACCGGCCGACGCGAGCGCCGGAATGAAATCCAATTCCTGAATCAGCTTCGTGCTCGTGAATACCCATTCCTCCTGATTCTGCTTCGGGAATCCCAGTTCGGTGAAATGGGAAATTCCGTTGGTGCGCAGATCCTTCAGCCAATCGGGGGAGCCGGATGTTTTGGAGAAACTCTCGAAAGCGGTCACACATGCCGCCGTTTCACCATTGGTTGTTTGATCCGCGGAGGTCATCGGGCGGCGACGGTTTCTTTGCCGGTGATCCAGTCGTAGCCCTTTTCCTCAAGTTGCAGGGCGAGTTCCTTGCCGCCGGACTTGATGATGCGGCCGTCGAAGAGGACGTGAACGTAGTCGGGAACGATGTAGTTCAGCAGGCGTTGGTAGTGGGTGATCACGATGGACGCGTTGGTCGGGCTTTTCAGGCGGTTGACCCCGGTGGCGACGATCTTCAACGCGTCGATGTCGAGACCGGAATCCGTCTCGTCGAGGATGGACAGCTTCGGATCGAGGACGGCCATCTGGAAGATCTCGTTTCGCTTCTTCTCGCCGCCGGAAAATCCCTCGTTGACGGAGCGTTTCATCATGGCGTCGGGCAGTTCCAGCAGCTTCATCTTCTCGCGGACGACCGCCAGAAAATCGACGGCGTCCATTTCCTCCTCGCCCCGATGTTTCCGCTGCTCATTGTAGGCGGCGCGGAGGAAGTAGGTGTTGTTCACGCCCGGAATTTCCACCGGGTATTGGAATGCCAGGAAGAGTCCCTCGCGGGCGCGTTCCTCGGGTGCCATTTCGACGAGATCCTTGCCGCGATAAAGAATCTCGCCGCCGGTGACCTCGTAGCCCTCACGTCCGGCGAGCACGTAGCCGAGCGTGCTCTTGCCCGAGCCGTTCGGACCCATGATGGCGTGCACCTCTCCCTCGTTGACGGTGAGGTTGATGCCTTTGAGGATTTCCTTGCCGTTGATGTTGGCCGACAGGTTTTTGATTTCGATCAGTTGCTTGCTCATTCCGATTTGAAAAGTGATTTGAAACGGGTCAACCGACGCTGCCTTCGAGGCTGACGCCGAGTAGTTTTTGGGCTTCGACGGCGAATTCCATCGGCAGTTCGCGGAAGACCTCCTTGCAGAAACCGTTGACGATCATGTTCACCGCGTCCTGGGTTTCGATGCCGCGCTGGTTGAGGTAGAAAATCTGGTCCTCCCCGACCTTGGATGTGGACGCCTCGTGCTCGACCTGACCGGAGGTGTTCTGGACGTCGATGTATGGAAAAGTGTGGGCGCCGCAGCGGTCGCCGATCAGCAGCGAATCGCATTGGGAGAAATTGCGGGCATTGGTCGCGCCCTTGCCGATCTTGACCTGACCGCGGTAGCTGTTCTGACCGCGTCCTGCGGAAATGCCTTTTGAAATGATTGTGCTGCGCGTGTTCTTGCCGAGGTGCACCATCTTGGTGCCCGTGTCGGCCTGCTGATAATTGTTGGTGAGCGCGACGGAGTAGAATTCGCCCACGGAATCGTCGCCCTTGAGGATGCAGCTGGGATATTTCCAGGTGATGGCGGAGCCGGTTTCGACCTGCGTCCAGGAGATCTTCGCGCGGTCGCCCTTGCAGATGCCGCGTTTGGTGACGAAGTTGTAGATGCCGCCCTTGCCGTTTTTGTCGCCCGGATACCAGTTCTGCACCGTGCTGTATTTCACCTGCGCGTCGGTGTCGGCGACGATCTCGACGACGGCCGCGTGGAGCTGGTTTTCGTCGCGCATCGGTGCGGTGCAACCTTCCAGATAGCTGACGTAGGAGCCTTCCTCCGCGACGATCAGGGTGCGTTCGAACTGGCCGGTGTTCTCGGCGTTGATGCGGAAATAGGTCGACAATTCCATCGGGCAGCGGACGCCCTTCGGGATGTAGCAAAAGGAGCCGTCGCTGAAGACCGCCGAATTGAGGGCGGCGTAGTAGTTGTCCGTGATCGGCACGACGGAACCCAGGTGTTTGCGGATGAGTTCGGGATGCTCCTTAACGGCTTCCGAAAAGGAACAGAAGATGATGCCGTGCTTGTGCAGCTCCTTGCGAAAGGTCGTGGCGACGGAAACGGAATCGATCACCGCGTCGACCGCGACACCGGTGAGCCGTTTCTGCTCGTCGAGCGAGATGCCGAGCTTTTTGAAGGTTTCGCGCAGCTCGGGATCGACCTCGTCGAGGCTGTTTAGCTGCTTCTTTTTCTTCGGAGCCGCGTAGTAGCTCACGCTCTGGAAATCAACCGGAGGGTATTTGACGTTCGCCCACTTGGGTTCGGCCATCTTCTGCCAGTGGCGGAAGGCTTTCAGCCGCCACTCGAGAAGGAATTCGGGCTCCTCCTTTTTCGCGGAGATCAGGCGTACCACGTCCTCGTTGAGGCCGGGCGGAAAGGTTTCGGTCTCGATGTTGGAAACCCAGCCGTACTTGTAGTCGGATTGGACGAACTCTTCGATTGTGTCCAGTGCTTCGCTCATAAAAAGTCAATTGGTGCGATTGCGGCTCTTGTTGGTGCAGTCCGGGCAGAGACCGTGAATGTTGGTGTCGATGTTGCGCAGCTTGAAACCGCGCGGCAGTTTGAAATTCGCCTCGCTGGTGGAGATCGTCTGGAGCACGTCGTAGACGCTTCCGCAGTCGTCGCAGTAGAAGTGGGAGTGGGGCTTCATGTTCGCGCAATACCGGGTGGCTCCGCGGTCGACGTTGACCTGGCGGACCATGTCGCATTTCACGAGGGCATCGAGGGTGTTGTAGACCGTGGCCATGGAGATTTCCGGCATCGAGTCCTTGGCCCGGAGGAACACCTGATCTGCGGTTGGATGGTCCATATGCTCCATCAGCACGTCGTGAACGTGCCGGCGCTGCGGCGTCAGCCGGAGGCCGCTATGAGCCAGTCGCTCGTTTAGCCCGTCCGTTTCGTCCGTCGCGTTTTTGGTTTTGGTCGCCATCGCGGCCGGGAAACTAGTCGGGCGCAGGGCTGTGTCAATATTTAGAATTATTCTAAATAGAAAAAATGCGACGGGGTGCGCTTTAACGTCCCATTCCAGACGGATTGTCCTGATTCTTTCGGAAGAATCCGATCTGCCAATCAGTGATTTCGCGATAGGTCATGGACCAGTCACGCAGGAATTCGGCCGGTGCGAACGCGATTCGCGCGGTCGTCGTGATCTTCTCCTCCTTGCCGGTCAAGGCCCCGTAGATGAAGCCGGCGGTGACGAAATAGAGCATCGCCAGCCAGAAGATCCACGAGGCGGCGGCAACGGCCGGGGGTGTCCTCCACGGGTCCTTGCCATCCTTCTTGATGACGTATGGATCGCCTTGGTCTTCGGGGCGCTTGTACTGGGGGGCGTTGAAATCGATCGGATCTTCGGGCATGTTCGTCAGGTTTCGCGAAGGGTGATCAGAGCAGGGTCCGAATGTCCACGGCGTCCATGCCGGCGGCGCGTACGGCCTGGAGACCCAGGTCGGTGTCCTCAAACGCGCGGCATTCGGTCGGGGTGACTCCGATGCGGCCGGCTGCTTCGAGGAAAATGTCAGGAGCCGGCTTTTGGTTTTGAACGTCCTCGCTGGTGACGATTGCGTCGAACCAATCGTAAATTCCAACGCTTTTTAGAATTGCGGTGCAGTTGGCGCGTTTGCCTCCGGTGGCGACGCCCATGGGCAGTTTGCCGCGGTGCTCGCGGGCGATTGCAAGAACGGGCTCGATGGCCCGCGCTTGTCCGGCAAAGGGCAGGAATCCGGCTTCCTTCTCCTTGCTGAGGGCGATCGGATCCCCCTCCAAGCCTTGCTCCGCGAGCAGCATCCTGAAGATCTCGATGGAGCCGACACCTCCGAGTTCGTAGAATCGCTCTTCCGCGAACGCGATGCCGTGCTTCTCGCAGACACATTGCCAGGCCATCCAGTGCAGCGGCATGGTGTCCACAAGCGTTCCGTCACAATCGAAAATCAAGCCGCGAATCATGCGTGCGACGCTAACGCGTCGGCTGTGCCGCGTGGAAGCCAAACCGGGACGCTGCTTGCTTCGTCGACGGGAATGGGGCAGAAAAGGCCGCGAGGATGGCGGTTCGGGAGTCATCGCCTGTCAGGGGACCATGAAGCACACGGCTGTAACCGTCATTGCCAGGCTGAAACCGAGCGCGGATCTACCGACGCTGGCGCAATATCTCTTGGCGATGGGGCAGACTCTTTCAGCGGATGGGGACGGAACGATTCAGGCAAAACTGAGCGAGGTGTCGGGGCTCCATTTTCTTCGCTTGCTGATCATCAAGGATCCGGATCGAGGACCGGAACGCGCGAGACTTCTGCTCGCTGCGGTGATTGACGGGGATGAGAACGATGAATCCGCGACGGACCGCTTTCTGGCCGAACTGGGTGACGCCTTGCCGGATTTGGACAAGATCTGGGGCGGCTGCGAAGGCTATGTGGGCAGGGACGGGTTTGTTGCCTTCATGTCCTCGAACCTCATTCGGCCGGCGGCCTTTTACGTCGCGTTCAAGGAAGAGAACGTTGAATCACTCCGGCGATACGATGCCTTGCGTCGGCGATGGGATGAACTCCGTTTCCCCCAGGGCAGGCACTCGCCGGAGGGGCCGCCGCCGTGGTCGGGCCGGCCGTTTTCGGTGCTTCGTTATTGGAGGCGATTTTGCCGTTGGGTGGCGCGTCCCGTCACCCTCGTGCCGCAACTCGCCGCGACCTTTGCCGATGGACGACGAATGATACGCGCATACGGATTCCGGCCGACGTGGGCGGGCGCGACGACGATTGTGCGCGGATTGAACCGGTATCCCGGTTGGCGTTTTTTCAATTTGATGACATGCAATTTCGAGAGGCAGGCCCGACCGCGCCTGAGCCAGGTTCCGGTCGATCGGACCAATCCGCCGTTTGACCGCAACGAGCAGTGCGGCTTTCTCGAAGCGGGATCTCATTTGCCCGGGGTGGAGGACCGGTTGGAGCAAAATCAGCTGACGCTCATCACTCCGATCGCCAATCGCCAACGGCTCAATCAGTTGGGGGCCGTGCTGGGGGCGGTGGATTCCTACGCGCGCATCTGGTCCCGGCCGGGCAATCTGCTGGGCATGAGCACCATACACTTTGTTCGTTGGATGCCGATCGACGACGGGAGACGGCTTCTGATGCTCAGCGACTACGATCACTCGTGGGAGGCCTACATCGACGAGTTTATCGAGATGATCCGGACAGGCATGGACGCGATCTGGAGCAGTGCCGCCAAGACCGGGGTTCCGGCCTACAAGACAGGACCGACGGAGCTGTATCAGGACAACTACCTTTGGCACGGAAGCGGGGATGCCTCGACCTTCAAGCACTTCCTGCGGGCGCATCAGGCGAACGCGCACCTTTTTTATTCCGCCCAAGCGTCGAGGACGGTGCTTCACACGAAGGAGGATCGGCAGCTGTTTCGCAACGTGTCGCTGACGATGAGTGATCACGAATTTCGCACCCGAGTCCTGGAGAACGCCGCCAATGAAGAAATCTGATTCGAATCGCATGCCGAGCTTCGAGGAGGCCGATCGCGGGCAAATGCAAGGCCTGATCACCAGCGCCTACGGGCATATGGTGCACACCGGGTATCTGTTCCTGAGACTTGTTGGCGCTCCAGCCGATGCGGCGGCGTGGTTGCGTGGGCTGCTCGCCGCCGGGCACGTGATGACTTCGAGGACGTGGCGGCCAGATCGGAATCTGCCCAAGACGAAACCCGACTACGCGGTGAATGTCGCCTTCACCCACGCGGGACTGAAGGCATGGCGGGTTGACGGGCAGACGCTGAAATCCTTTTCCCCGGCCTTCATGGAAGGGCCTGCAAACAGTGAGCGCGCGGCTTCGCTCGGCGATTCCGGGGCCGAGCGGCCGGACTTGTGGGAATTTGGCGGTAAGGAGGAGAATGCCGTGCATCTGGTGGTGGTCGTGCATGCCACGACGGCCGACGAACGGGCCCGGGTAATTTCCATTCTGAAATCCGATTTGAAAATGGACGGGCGGGACGCGCTGCAGCCCGTTGCGGGTGATCAACTGGGCGCGCACATGATTTATTCGGATCCCGTTCGGGGCTCGCGGGTGGTGAAGGAGCATTTTGGATTCAACGACGGAATCTCGCAACCGGAGCTTCGCGGGCTCAAGAAGGATTCTGGAAATCGCTCGGCGGCGGGACAGAACACCTGCGCGGCCGGGGAGTTTGTGCTGGGATATCCGGACGAGTACGGATTCTACCCGCCCACCCCCTTGACTCATCGATCCCGCGATCGCGGGGGGATGCTGCCGGAATCACCCTATCGGGCGGAACACCCGGAGTATGTCGATTTTGGATACAATGGCACCTATCTGGTCTACCGAAAGATGACGCAGGATGTCGCCAGTTTTTGGGGATACTTGAAGGAACAGTGTCGGCAGCTGTTCGGTAAGGAGGATCCTCAAACCGTCCTGTGGTTGGCCGCGAAAATGGTGGGGCGATGGCCGAACGGTGTCCCTTTGGTCGAAGCGCCTGACCTTGTGGACATGACGAGATATTGCGGTCATCTGAACCATTTCATGTTCGCTGAGAGCGATCCGGACGGCTCGGCCTGTCCTTTCGGCTCGCATGTCCGGCGCGTCAATCCGCGCGACCAACTCAAGCCCGGAACACCAAGACAATCGTTGCAGATGACCCGCCGTCATCGGCTGATCCGACGGGGTTCCACCTTCGGTGAGCCGCTTTTTGACCTGTCAATTCTGGACAATCCGCAGGATGTCCGGGCCTTGGAAAAGCTTTTGAGGCTGGAGGATGACGGACGGGAACGAGGTCTCCACTTTTTCTGCGTGAACGCCAGCATTCGCCGGCAGTTTGAGTTTGTGCAGCAGAGTTGGAGCGTTTCGCGGACCTTCAACGGGCTTCGCGACGATCCGGATCCGGTTGTCGGCGATGCGGGCAGTCGCGTTTGTGATCTGGAAGACGGATTCGAAATTCCCGGCAATCCTCAGTCGCTGCGATTGAAATCGCTCCACCGCTTTACCCGGACGCGGGCCTCGGCCTATTTCTTTCTGCCGGGCTTGGACACGCTGCGATACCTCTCGACACTCAACGCGGGTTGATGTGCGTCAAGCCGCTTACGGCTTGCGGAGCAGGATGATGCGGTTGGTGTTCGTGCCCTTGGACTGGTTGTCCACGCCCCAGCAATTTGACGTCTTGGTAAATTCCTGGGCGTTGATGAGCACGAGAACGGGTTCCAGCCCTGCGGACGTCGCGGCGGGGACGACGTGATCCTCGAGTTGGATCTTGCCCTTGCGCACCTCGCCGACCTCGAACGCCACGTGGCCTCCGGGTCGCAGCACGCGTTTCAATTCAACGAAGACGCGGGCCATCGCCTCCTGCCAGCGGAGGACGTTGCCGAACTTCCAGATTCGAATCTGCTCGGCGTCGATTCCGTTGAACCAGCAGCGCAGCCAGTTGTCTGTGGAGTATTGGACAATATCCAGAAAAGGGGGGGAGGTGACGACCAGCGCGACGGAATTGGCCCGTATTTCCGAAAGATCATCCGCCGAACTGACGACGATTTGGTGGCGGTCCGCCAAGGAGCGCAGGCGTTGGCGATCGTCGGCGGTGATGTCTCGAAGAAGGCTTTTTGACTTTTTTTCCAGAATGGCCTGCACATTTCGGTACGGAGGTGTCTGATTTCGCTTCGCGTTGATCAGTTTTTGACGGGCGACGGTGACTGCCTGATTGGGCGGAAGGGTGTAGACCGAAAAGAATCCGGGGGAATGTCCCGTCAGGCGGTTGGTTGCCACCATGCGAATCCAGGCATCCGCAGCGTCCGCCCCCGGTGGTTCCAAAAGGTGGCGGCGAAGCGCGCTTATTTCGCGGAGTGTGTCGGGGTGGTAGAAGGTGAGGAGGTCCTCGGGTTCGTCCCCGCCTTTGGTGAAATCGATTTTCAGAAGGCGTTCTTTGACGGAAGCCTGCGTGGGCGGGTTCAGCCGGGGGGCCGTCAGGATGCCGCTGAGAGGATTGATGTCGGCACCGGCCGCCCTTCGGCCCGCTAGGGCGCTTTCGACCAATGTCGTTCCGCGTCCCATGAAGGGATCCATGACGAGATCGCCGGGCGTTGTGAGCCGATCGATGAAGAAGCGTGGCAGCTGTGGCTTGAAACAGGCGCGATACGAGACCTCGTGGAGATTGTTCGCGGCCCGTTGTTTCGCCGTCCAAAACTCGTTCGTGAAGGTTGGTACGACGAATTCCCCGTGGTCTTTCGATTGCACGAGGCTTTTCGCGCCAAACTCGTCGAACTCGGCCAGCTCACGCAGCATGGGATTTGCATTGCTCGGCAATTTGAAATCCAGATTCAGCTGTGACACGGGACATGATACGCAAGACGGGCGGGTGCTGTGCAATCACAAGGTTTCGGTGCGGGAATCTGACGGGAAGGCGACTTCGACGGGCTATACCATCGGATAGGATACGTGGCCGAATAATGCCTGTAGTAATGGGTCAGAAGATCACAGGCAGACTTTGTGAAAAAATTCACAAATGCCTTGTGAGGTCCAAAACGGGTTGATAGCTTCGCCCCGAATTTGGACAAAAGCCAAAAACTGAGAAAGATAAACTGATTCTATGAAAAACTGTTTGTTTGCTGTTGTTGTCGCTGTCTCCGCCGCCACCGCTGTTGCGGACGGTGTCAGTGGTGTCGTGAAATTCAAGGGAACGCAGCCGGCGGAACGCGCGTTGCCGCTGGATCCGGCTTGTGGTGCGTCGTTCAAAAAGGTCAATCCCGGCGCGAAGCCGACCACTCGATTCTTTGTCGTGGGCAAGGATGGCGGATTTGGGGACGTCCTCGTGCAAATCAAGGGACTTTCCGGTGGTCCGGCCCCGTCTGGAAAGCACGTTCTGGATCAAAAGGGTTGCGAGTACATTCCCTACGTGTCCGCCTGCCGGGCCGGTCAGGCGATCTCGGTTCTCAATTCCGATCCGGTTCTGCACAACGTGCATCCGCAGCCCGCCGTATCCGGAAACAAGGAATACAACAAGGCGCAGCTGCCGCACGGCCCCGCGCTGGATTTCCAATACGATCAGCCCGAGGAGTTCCTCAAGTTCAAGTGCGACGTTCATCCGTGGATGTTCTCCTACATCAGCGTGATGGATCATGGATACTTCGCCGTGACGGACGAGAATGGCAAGTTCTCCATCGCCGGTGTGCCGGATGGCACCTATGAGCTTTTGGCCCGTCACCGTAAGGCGGGAGAGACCAGCCAGAAGGTGACCGTAAAGGGCGGTAAAGCCGACGTCAGCCTGACGCTGGAGCTGAAGTAAGCCGTTGAGCGGAATTTAACGAGCCGCCGCGAATGGGTTCGCGGCGGCTTTCTTCTTGGCTGAGCTGAATAAGGCCGTGAGTCCAACCGATTCCTACCCTCGCTGGTTGCACCGATTAGCCGTCGCGACGGCCTTGGTGACGCTTGCGCTCATCGGATTGGGCGGGATGGTCACCAGCAAAGAGGCCGGGATGGCCGTGCCCGACTGGCCGACGACTTTCGGTGAGAACATGTTTCTGTTTCCTTTCAGCCAGTGGGTTGGAGGCGTTTTCTTTGAGCACTCGCATCGATTGCTAGCCTCCGCTGTCGGCATGTTGACGGTCGCGCTTTCTTCGTGGATTTGGGTGAGGGAGATGGGCGGGGCTGGGAGGTGGTTCGGTCTTGCGTGGATCGTTGCGGGAATGGGTTTGATCGGCGTCCGTCATCAGGTCGTCTTCATCATTTTGGCATCGGTGTCGGCCTTGGTTCTCGTATTCTGCTTTTTTCGCATGGTGGGGACCGGACGAAAAATCGCCTGGTGGGCGATGATCGCGTATTGTCTGGTGCTCGTACAAGGCACGCTTGGCGGACTCCGAGTCACGCTTTACCGGGACGAGATCGGAATCGTTCACGGAACGATCGCTCAGCTGTTTTTTCTGTTGATTTGCTCGATTGCGCTCGTGACCGGGCGGGGGTGGCGGCGGATTCTGGCAATCCCGGAGAATCCCGGAATTGCGGAAATGCGGCCGATATTGGCGCTAATGACGGGCTTGATCCTCTGCCAGCTGGTGTTGGGGGCCTCAATGCGGCATCAGCACGCCGGCTTGGCTGTGCCGGATTTTCCGCTGGCCTACGGGCGTGTCTGGCCCGCGACGGATGGTGAATCCATTCGGGAGGCGAATCGGAAGCGACTCGATCCGCGGGAGTTCAAGCCGATCACGGCGAATCATGTTCGTCTCCACATGGCGCATCGTCTTCTGGCCGTGGGCATTCTGGGGGGCTTGGCATGGTGTTGTCTGGTGGCAAGAAGGCGAACAGGATCCGGTTCGGCCGTTGTTCGGGCGACGGATTTCTGGATGGGCCTGATCTCCGTGCAGGCGATTTTGGGCGCGGCAACGATCTGGAGCCAGAAGTCGGCTGAAGTTGCCACCCTGCACGTGATGACGGGCGCTGTCTGTCTAACCTTCGGTGGGCTGTTGACCATTTCAGTGTTTCGTGTTTCAAAACCGCTTCACGCTGCCATCAGGGCTGCGCATGTCCCGGATCGTTCGCCTGTTGGCGTTTCAAGCCAGTAGCCCCATGAAGGCAAACGTGACGACTGCAAATCCATCAAATGCCCAAGATCGCGGGTTGGGTGCCGTCTTATCGGACCTGTTCAAGGCGCGACTGACCTCCTTGGTGCTGTTGACGACGTTGGTCGGCTACTATTGTGGCCGTCAGCATCACGCGCTGGATGGCCTCCTGCTGATTCATACCTTGCTGGGGACGGCGCTGCTCGCCTGCGGTGCCGCCGCGCTGAATCAGTATATGGAACGGGAATGGGACCGGAAAATGCGACGAACTGCGTCACGCCCTCTTCCCGCCGGGGAGCTCCAACCCTTGACCGTGCTTTTCCTGGGCGTATGCGTGTCGTCCTTTGGGATGATCTGGCTTTCGTTGCTGGTCAATTCAATCACGGGGTTCTTAGGGGCGTTGACTCTTGGTTCCTACCTGTTCGTTTACACGCCGCTCAAGCGAATCACGTCGTTGAACACCCTCGTGGGGGCAATTCCGGGTGCATTGCCGCCACTAATGGGATGGACTGCCGCGTACGGGGAAGTGACGATCGGCGGATGGTCACTCTTCGCGATCCTTTTGTTTTGGCAGTTGCCGCATTT
>JADHOF010000239.1 GCA_016779125.1 Verrucomicrobiia bacterium
GTTCGACAAGCCGCAGAACCACCACGTGCTCACCCACACCAAGGGCGACGAGGCGAAGGAAAAGCTCACGCAGATTGACCGCTTCCATGTCGCGCAGTTCGCCCACGTGGTCGAGAAGTTGAAGGGAATGCGCGACGGCGACGGCACCTTGCTCGACCGCACGACGCTCGTGATGGGCAGCGGCATCAGCGACGGCGACAGCCACAACTACGCCGACCTGCAAGTGCTCCTCGCCGGCGGCGCGATGAAGCGCGGCCACTTCCACTTTGCCGGCAAGAAACCCCTCGCCGATCTCTGGCTCACGCTCGCGCACCGAGCCGGAGTCAAACGCGACCGCTTCGCTGACAGCACGGGCGGGTTGCCGGAGATCCTGTAGAAGCCATGCGTCATCTCAATCGTCGTCGCTTTCTCTGCAACGCCGCCCTGGGCGTCTCCGCCATGGCGGGGTCCGGGGCCTTCTGCGCGGTGACCAAGCCCGTGCTGGCGGGCGTTCAGATTTCGCCGCACAGCCTGCTGGATGAAGGCGTGGAGCGTTGCCTGGACTTTCTGCAGGAGCATGCCGCGATCAACGCGCTGTTCTGCTACAGTCAGACCTATCACATGGGCACACGCCCGCTGAACGTCCTGGCATCGGATCATCCGACACCGCCACGGAAGCTCGACGGACGGAATCTGCCTCATCAATGGGTGCGGCTTCCCGGAGCCGAATTCAAAGGTCTCGCCGTAGGGCATGAACGAGCCGACCCCGGTCGGGAATACGCCGCCCGGGACATCTTCGCCGAGTTGGCGGAACCGTGCCGTCGCCGCGGCATCCGGCTCTACGCCCGTATTCTGGAGGCGGGCATGAGACGCGCCGCACGCATTCCCGGTTATTCCCGGGTGGGTACGGTCGATCTGGATGGCGAGCCGGGCCAAGGTCCGTGCTGGAACCATCCGGAGTACCGCGAGTGGGTGCGGATCACCGTTCGACAGACGATGATGCGGTACCCGCTTGACGGCCTTCAATACGGAGCTGAACGGGTGGGGCCGCTCTCGGATGTGTTGTTTCGTGGCGAAAAGCCGGAGTGTTTCTGTGAGCATTGCCGCGACAGGAACGGGAAGGCGGGCATTGACGCGGATCGCGCGCAGGAAGGTTACCGACAGCTTCACCGACTGATGCGGGGCCTGGCGGAGGGCGGTGCGAAGCCTGCCGACGGAGTGTTTGCCGCGGTGCTTCGGGTGTTGATGAAGTATCCCGAGGTCCTTGCCTGGTATGAGCAATGGTTTCGCGCAGATAGTGAGATTCAGGCGATGGTCTATCGGGAGGCCAAGGCGCTCCGGCCTGAGGCCGACGTGGGCCAGCACGTGGACCATCAGCGCTCGAGTTGGGACATCTTCTATCGCGCTTCGGTCAGCTACGCCGACATGGCGGCGCACAATGACTTTGTCAAACCGATCCTCTATCACGACATCCTTGGCCCGCGCCTGCGCGAGTGGGTGATAGACCGGATGCAGCGGCGGGTGCTTGGTGATCTCTCGAAGGAGCTTTCACTCGATTTGTTCTACGCCGTCTTTGGGCATGATCGGGCCACGCAACCCTCGTACGCCGTCCTGCCGAAACGGGGGTTGTCGCCCGAGTATGTCTTTCGCGAAACGCGCCGTTGCGTGGCCGGTGTCGCCGGCGGGGCGAGGGTGTATGCCGGCATCGGGTTCGACGTGCCACAGTATGTGCCGTCGGGCATGGAGCCGTTTCCGAGCGATCCGGCAACCACTGCGCTGGCGACCCGCCGCGCATTGGAGGCGGGGGCGGCCGGCGTGGTTGCGTCGAGGGAATACGATGAAATGAGCCTGCCCAATCTGAAAGCGTTTGGGCGCGCGGTGAGCGCTGGTCAAAGATGAACAACCTTTTCGAATCCAGCGGAGCGTTCGATGCCCACGTGCATCTTGGTCCGGATCTTGTGCCCCGGGCGCAACCGGCTTGGGATTATGCGCGCGATGCGGCGGCGGCGGGCATGACGGGTGCGGTCATCAAGGATCACTGCGCGCCGACGTCCGGCGTCGCGGCGGCATTGAACGCAGCGTATCCGGGCGGGCCGTGTTTCGTAGGTTCGATCGTCTTGAATCCGGCTGTCGGAGGCTTGAATCCCCACGCGGTGCGGACCGCCCTCGCGACGGGTGGACGGGTTGTCTGGTTTCCCACCTACGGAGCGCGGTTTCAAATTCAATGCGAGGGCCGGGAGGCGATGCCATTCCCGATGCCGCCGGATTTCAACGGTCTCACGATTCTGGACGATTCGGGGAGCTTGTTGCCCGAGGTTTGGGAAATCCTGCGCGTGATCGCACAATTCGATGCCGTGCTCGCCACGGGCCATCTTTCACCGGCGGAATCGCTTCGGCTTCTCGGTGCCGGAGCGGACGTCGGGGTTCGGCGCATGGTGGTCACCCATGCCTCCGCCCTGGTCCCCGCGATGTCGATCGATGATCAACGTGCGGCGGTCGAAGCCGGTGCGATGATTGAGCACAGTCTCAGAGCCTGTGGAGCTGACTCGAGACACCCGCTCTCCCATCGCGAACTCGCCCGGCAGATCCGCGCCATCGGAGTCCCGCATGTCCTGGTATCGTCCGACTTCGGCCAGACTGGGAACGGGGCTCCGGTCGCCGCTTTCGCGAAACATCTCGCCCGGCTCGCGGCGGAAGGTTTTTCCGATTCGGAAATCGGCGAGCTGAGCGGTGCCGCACCCCGCCGTTTGATACTCCAACATCCTGTCCGAACAGCCACTGCATCCGAATGTCCTCGATGATCATCCATCCGTCCAAAGGCTCCGTCCCCATCCGCGTACCACTCGCGGCCGTCATCATCCTGTTTCATTCCGCCGTGGCACCGGCGCTGGAAGGCGTGCCGCAGAAAGAGAGCGACCCGGCCGGCCTGGTCTCGACGCCCCCCAAAGGGCAGAAGGAAATCGCCGGGGTGTTCGCCGCGAAATGCATCGGCAGCAGGATCGTCACCGACAAGGCGGGCAATGTCGTAAAGCTCGCCTTGTCGCGCCACGGTTGGAAGGAAGGCATCAAGATGCCGCCGGGCGTGAGTGATGCGGGGTTCGGTGCCATCCTCAAGCTGCCGAAGCTCGAAGCGGTGTTCATTGAGAAGATGCCGTTGAGCGATGAGAGCTACGCGCTGCTCGGGCAGATCAGGTCGCTCAAGGACGTGCGGATCCATTACCCCACCCTGGCGAAGCCGCTGCCGAACAGCGCGCCGCACCAGGTGACCGACCGCTTTGCACGGTTCCTCAATCAGCTCCCCGGTCTGCGTGTGCTCCAGCTCAAGCACATCTTCGGCATGCGCGGCGACGGCATGGCGGGACTCGCGCCGCAGTCGGAACTGGAGCATCTGGAGTTGGACACCGTCTGTGCGAAGGCGAGCGCGGTGCCGTTCGTTGTCGCCGCGACGAAGCTGCGGAATTTGCAGGTGCATCGCTGCGAGTGGACGGACGCGGATTTGCAGCGTGTGCTCGGTGCGTTGCCGCAGCTCGAGGTGCTTGAACTCAAGCCGAACAAGATGCCGCGCGACCCCATCGCTGGTCGCAGTCTGCGCGGGCTGGCGAATTGTCCGAAACTCAAGCTGCTCCAACTCACCGGCCGGTGGGCCGACCTTGCCTGGGACGGCGGGCTCGACGTGTTGGAGAAGCTGCCCGCGCTTCGGCAGGTTAACTTTGTGGGCTTTAAAGACCTCACCGCCGAGAGCGAAGCCGTGCAGCGTCTCCACAAAGCGCGGCCGGACCTGCTCATCAAAGTCGGCGTCAGAATCCTCGGCGGAAAACCCGGGCAGAAACCGCTCGGCGTGGACGACGGCTACGACTGGGGCGGAAGCGTGACGACACATGGGTGAACTTCATTTTCAGCCATGAGATTTCTTGCTGTCACCTTCTCTGCCTTCGTTGCCGCTTCGTCCGCATTCGCTGCCGACTTTGCGCGCGACATCCGTCCATTGCTGGAGACGCATTGCTTTGATTGCCACGGCGACGAGGAGAAGCCCAAGGGTGGCGCGAACCTCGAACGTTTCAAGACCGACGACGACGTGATGCGCGACCGCGCCGTGTGGGGGGGTGTGTTGGAAAAAATGGAGTCGCACCAGATGCCTCCACCCAAACGCGGCTCGCAGCCCTCCGCCACCGAACGTGGAAAGGTGCTCGCGTGGATTGCGGAAATTGCCGCGCGGCCCGACCCGACGCTCGGCGCGCGCGACCCCGGCAAGCCTGTGCTGCGCCGCCTCACGCGGCTCGAATACAACAACACCGTGCGCGACCTGCTCGGCCTCGACACGGACGTGTTCATGTTCTCCGAGCGGTTGCCGCTGGCGGACAAGAACTACTTCCAGCCCGCCACCGGCAAGCTCGGTGACCGCGTCGAGGTGCGGTTGCGCGAATACGGCGGCAAGTATCCCGTGCTGCTCCCGCAATCGGGTTTGCCCGCCGACAACCGCGCCGAGCACGGCTTCCGCAACCGCGGCGACGCGATGAATTTCTCGCCGCTTCAGCTCGAACAATACGTCGCGCTCGCTGGAGAGATTGTGAATCACCCAGATCTGCCGCAGCGCAGTCGCGTGTTCGCGGAGTTGCTTGGCGTCGAGTTCAACCCGCTGCCGGCACCGGCGGTCGCCACCAGTTCAGCTCAAACCCGGACCGCCGGCGGCACGGTGTCGCCTGCCGTGGGTGTGTTCGCGCCCGACGCGTCGAAGCTCGCCAAGGCCGAGGGCAGCCCCGACTGGCCGGAGCAATTCCGCGAGCAGATTGCCGGGGCGTTTGGCGAGGGACGAGGCGGCGTGCTTGATGTCGGCGCTGCGTCGGCCAACACCACCGTTGCGGGCAAAGGTGGCCTCCTGCGCGTGCCCTTTGGCGACGCGGGCACCAAGACACTCACAGTCAACCCTGATGCGGACTTGTGGCTCGTGTCATTTGCGACCGCTGAAGAGACTTCTGGCTCGCTGCTGATCGCGAACAAGATCAAGAAGGAGAAGCGCCACGAACTGACGTTCAAGATTCTCGGTGGTGACGAGGAGGAAGGCATTACGCGGCTGGGCATCTGCGTGCTCGGGCGCAGCGGCCAGTCAGGGCCGGTCACCCTCACCGCGCGCTTCACCGACGACACCGCGACAACCCTCACGGCAACCATCACGGAGGGTGCGAAGGGCACGACGCTGTTCACCTTCGCCGCGGTGCCTGGTGAGCACATCAAGTCGCTCGTGGTGGACGGCTCGAAGTTCAGCGGTGACTACGTGCTGCTCGACGACCTCGGCTTCATCACGAGCGGGAGAGCGGTGCACAACGCCAGGCCACCGGCGACTGCGTCCGTGGCCGAGAAGCGCGCGCCCAAGGCGGCTCCGCCCGTCGCACCGACGGCACAACCAAAGACTCCAGTCCGTTCCCCGGTGGAGCGGCTGAACGCATTTGTTGAGCGCACGCTGCGTCGCCCGGCCACAGCGGAGGAGCAGGCGCGTTTCCACGGTGTGTTCGACGAAGCACGCAGGACGGGCAAGTCCGATGCGGACGCGATGCGCGTGGCGGCGCAGTCGGTGTTGTCGTCGCCGTCGTTTCTCTTCCTTGCCCACCCGGTGCCAGCCAACGCAGGCAAGGTCCGGGCGCTCGACGATTACGAACTGGCGTCGCGCCTCAGCTACTTCCTCTGGGCGAGCATGCCGGACGAAAAGCTGCTGGCCGCCGCCCGCAGCGGCAGCTTGCGTGACGCCGCCACGCTCGAAGCACACGCGCACCGGATGTTGAGGGACGTGAAGGTGCGGGAGTTGAGTGAATCGTTTGCCGTGCAATGGCTGCGGCTTGACCAGCTCTACACCTCAAAGCCCGATCGTGATTTGTTCAAGGACTACTATGCCGGACCGCAGGGCAAGGATACGCTGCACGGTTCGCAGCTGCTGGAGGCATTGTTGCTCTTCGAGACCGTGCTCGTCGAGGATCGCGGTCTCATCGACTTCGTGGACGCCGACTTCACCTGGCTGAATCCCCGGCTTGCGAAGGTGTATGGGCTGGAATATCCGGCATCGCGGGCGGTTGTGGCGGATTCGGATCTTCCCGATCAGTCGAACCGTGAGTTGAAGAAGCGGGCTGCGAACGCGAACAACCGCTGGCATCGCACCGCGCTGACGGACAAGGCCCGCGGTGGATTCCTTACCATGGGCGCGTCGCTCACAGTCACCTCGCTGCCCTTCCGAACCAGTCCGGTGAAGCGTGGAGCGTGGCTGCTGGAAACGGTGTTCAACCGACCTCCCACCGAGCCGAAGGTTGCCTTTGTTGTCGAAAATGACACCCGGGAAGCCGCGCGCTCGATGAGCATTCGTGAGCGGTTCGAAGCCCATCGCAGCAGGGATGCGTGTTACACCTGTCACATTCGTCTGGACCCGCCGGGTTTCGCATTGGAGCGCTTCGATGCCGTGGGCGTCTGGCGGGAAACGGACGGGGGAAGGCCTGTGGACGCCGCCGGCGAATGGAACGGTCTCGCCTTCGATGGCCCGGCCGGATTCAAGGCTGTGCTGATGGCGCACCCGGAGGAGTTCGTCCGCGGCTTCATTGAACACCTGCTCAGCTACGCCCTGGGTCGCAAGCTGGAGATCTATGACCAACCCACCGTCTTGGCGATTCAGCGTGCCGCCCGGGCGGACGGATACCGCTTCAGCCGCGTGGTTGCGGAAATTGTGAATTCCCAC
>JADHOF010000240.1 GCA_016779125.1 Verrucomicrobiia bacterium
CACTCCGACGGGGTGCTTCCCAACGAGCTCCTGACACCCCCGGCTGAGCCCGAGGAAGAATCCGGCCCGAGCGTCTACAAGGTCATCCAGCCGTCCAAGAAAAAGACAATGCTCGGCCGCTGGTGGGAACGGGTGACGACCTCCACACCCAAGGAAAAAGAACCCTCCGCCGAGACAAAAAGCCGCTATCACGAGCCGGCCGCCCCCGAAGCCGGACCTCCCGCCGTCCGCATCGTGACCCGCGAAGGCATCGTCGTTCGGGCCTGGAACATTCAGGCTCCCAGTGACTGGGCCCTGAAGGAAATCTACACGGGCAAGATTGTGAACTACCTCTGGTCCGGTCAGGAAAAACTCCCCTGGGAAGACCTCCGTGGACGCACCGTGCTCGTGACCGGTGAGGAGGCGATCGATCCACGCTGGCAACGAACCCCCGTCCTCAATATCCAAACGCTCAAGACGATCGACGGCGATGGCGACGGCGAAGGATAATCTCATCGACGGCCGCGCCGTTTCCGCACAGATCCACGCCGAAACCAAAGCCCGCGTCGAGGCGCTTGCCCGGCGCGGCATCCAGCCCGGGCTTGCCTTCGTCCGGGTCGGCGAAGATCCCGCCTCCCGCGTCTATGTCGGGATGAAGGAAAAGAAGAGCGCGGAACTCGGCATCCGATCGGAGACCTTCGTCCTGCCCGCCGAAACCACTGAAGACGAGTTGCTGACCCTGATCGGCAGGCTCAACGCCGATGACGCCTGGCACGGGATACTCGTTCAGGCACCGCTTCCTCCGCACATTTCCGAATCCGTCGTCTTTTCCACCGTCTCGCCGACCAAGGACGTCGATGGCTTCCATCCTGAAAACGTCGGCAAGCTGATGCTTGGCGACAACAGCGGCTTTCGGCCCTGCACACCCGCCGGCGTCCACGAACTGCTGATCCGCTCACAGGTGGACACCGACGGCGCCCAGGTCGTCGTCCTCGGCCGCGGCAACATCGTCGGCAAACCGATGACCGCGATCCTGTGTCAGAAGGCCTCGAACGCGAACGCCACCGTCACCCTTTGTCATTCACGGTCCAGAAACGTCGAGGAGCACTGCCGCCAAGCGGACATCATCATCGCCGCGATGGGCGTCCCGGAATTCGTCAAAGCCGACATGGTCAGTGAAGACACCGTGGTCATCGACGTTGGCGTCAACCGGATCGAAGACACATCCAATCCGAAAGGCTATCGGCTTGTCGGCGACGTCGATTTCGCCAACGTCCGTCCGCGGGCCCGGCTGATCACCCCGAATCCCGGCGGTGTCGGCCCGATGACCATCGCCATGCTGCTTCAGAACACCGCCCGCGCCGCCGAGAACGCGACGCGTTAGGCCGCAGATCAATCCAATCTCCAAACCGCCCCTCATCTCCATGTCCCAATCCGTATCCGCTCAACGAATTCTCCCCGACCTGCAATCCGCCATCATGTGCGAGGATGTCCGCCAGGAATCCTCCGGCAATTTCATCCTGCTCGGCATCATGGCCTTCCTCCGCGTTCCGAAGGTGCCCGTCACGGCGCTGAAACTTTGCGTCTTCACACGCTGGACCTGCGGCGTCGGCGAGTTCACCGAAACCGCGAGACTGATCGCCCCGGACGAGACCACCGTCATTCGGGAGAGCAAGGTCAAGTTCGGCCTCGCTGATCCCACTCATAACGCCAGCAATCTTTCCGTCTTCGCCCAGGTGGAATTCAAGGTCCCCGGCGTCTACCATGTGGAAATCTCCGTCGATGACGTCATGAAGCTCCGCTTCCCCGTCCCGGTCGTCGTCGCGCCACCCCAGACCGACGGTCCCCAGCCGCCCAATCCGGACGAAGCCCAAGCGGCGTCCTGATCAGCCGCCGATCAACATTGGACTTCACCCTTGGCGTTTTCCGCCGAGGAACACGGCCCGGACTTGAAGTCGTCTGTTGAGAAGCAACACGTCGGCCCTTTTTCCCACTTCGAGACTACCGACCTGTTTCGCGACACCCGCGCGCTCGGCCGGAGTGAGGCTCGCCATCCGAACAACCTCCGGCAGGCTCGCCCCGGTTGCCTCCTTCATGTGCCGAACCATGAAGTCCAGGCAGCGCACCGAACTGGCGAGCGAACTCCTGCCCGGCATCCAGCCAACCTCGCCGTCGCTTTCGAACCAGGATCCGTCCGTCGCAGGACCGAAACGATATCGGCCCGGCGGCTGATCAACCGCGCGATTCGCGTCCGTCACCAGACAAAGCCGCGCGGGACCGATCAGCTTGCGCGCGAATTCCAACAGATCCGGCGCGAGATGGCAGCCGTCGGCGATCACCTCCGTACTCATCGCCTCGTTTGCCAACACGAACTGCTCCATACCAGCCCGCATGGGCGTGCCGAAACGGGTGCGAAGCGAGGACACGGAACTCATCGCGCACCAGAAATGATCCACATGCCGCATCCCGGCCCGGAAGGCGCGATCCATCTCATCCCAACTCGCGTTGGAATGGCCGCACGTCACCAGGCATCGACGCCGACGCGCTTCACGATAAAACGCCTCCGCACCGGGCAACTCCGCAGCGCAGGTGGCGATGCGGATGATGCCCGTGGCGAAATGCTTGAGGTATTCACCCCGCGCGGGCGCGCGACAACCGGCGAGCGAATGACAGCCCGTCTTGTCCGGCGCGAAGTAAGGCCCGTAGAAATGCACCCCTCCGATTCGCGCGCCATTCTCGGCGAGATCCTGCTTTTTCACCGCCGTGCAGGCCTTCAGCATCGCCCTCACCTGCGCCGGTGAGCCCGTGGTCGTGGTTGGAAAAATCGTCGTTGTGCCGTGGCGAAGATGGCATCGGTTCGCACGTATCACCGCCTCCGGAGTGCCGTCCATGAAATCCGCGCCGTCGCCGCCATGCACATGGATATCGACAAAACCCGGCGAAATGTAACCTCCCCGCGCGTCAACCCATTCGTCCACCGAATAAAGCCGCCTGGGCCTCGCACCAACGGAGACGACCCGAGCACCTTCACAGACAACAACGCCATCCTCCAACACCCGGTCGGGCAGGATGACAACGCCGTTGTGAAAGCCGACACGCACAATCGTCGTTTAACTTAATGACCGCGATCCGCCGGGGGGGATCGAAAAATCGGTTCCCGGAGAGGATTGGCTTCCCGGGTTGGGCACGCAACGACACCGAGAAATTACGATGGGCCCATGTGTTGACATGAATCGGAAAAGCAGTGTCGCGAGCGTAATGGTCCCGATGTCCTACATCAAAGCGAAAGTCCCCTCAGAAACGAATGCCTTCACCCACCTTTCGCAGACTTGACGGAATTCTCCCGCGAGTATTTAGTCCGCAACCTTTTGGGACAAACGACCGGCTCGACCGGATCCGCATCAAATGCCGATCAAGACGCTCATCTCCTACGCCCTCTTCGGCGGCGCGTTCATCACCGACCTGAAAACCACGGGCTCGGTCATCCCGAGCAGTCCGTTCCTTGGTCGGCGTATGGCCGCAGGATTGCCCAAGGATGACGACGGATTGGTGGTCGAACTCGGCGTCGGCACCGGTGCGATCACCAAATCGCTGATTGAGTCCGGCATCGACCATGACCGCCTTGTCGCGGTGGATTGCAGCGAGGAGATGGTCAGGTGGAGCCAGAAACGTTTTCCCGACGCCCGCATCCTGCTGGGCGACGCCTCGAAGCTGCGCGAACTGCTCGCCTCGCAACCGGATCTCCGCGACCGCAAGGTCAGCCACGTCGTTTCCAGTCTTCCTTTGAAGTCGCTTCCAAAGGATCTCGTGCGAGCCATCGCGGACGAGGTCGAGGAAATCCTCCCCCCAAGCGGCCGTCTCGTGCAGTTCACCTACGACCTCCGGCCGCAGCCGGATCCGCACCTCCGCCAGTTCCATCTCGTGGAAAGCTCCGTCGTGTGGTGCAACTTCCCTCCCGCCCGGGTCAGCGTCTATCAGGCGGCCTGACCTCGCCAGCGCCCGCCTTAGTCCTTCCTCGGAAACTCACCCTTCGCCAGACGGTCAAAGTAGGAGATCGATTCCCGACGCAAGACCGGGAACAAGGCCCAGACGGCGATCATGTTTGGAATCGCAAGCAGACCGAAAACGAGATCGGAGAAGTTGATCACCGGTCCCAAAGGCTGCACGGCTCCAAGAACTGCGAACCCGCAAAAAACCAGCTTGAAGGGAAGAACGCCCTTTTCTCCAAAAAGATAATCCGCGCCCCGCTCACCGTAGTAAGCCCAGCTGAGGAGAGTGGAATAAGCGAACAAGGTCACGGCGACCGGCACGAAGAAACGCCCGAAGCCCTTGAAAGCCGAATCGAAGGCGGCGGCAGTCAGCTCCACACCGGTCAAACCGCTGGTCCACGCGCCCGATACCAGGATCACCATCGCCGTCATCGTGCAGATGACGACCGTGTCGATGAAGGGTTCCAGCAACGCCACGATTCCTTCGCGCACCGGTTCATTCGTCGCCGCGGCACTATGTGCGATCGCCGCCGAGCCCATGCCCGCCTCATTTGAAAAGCATGCGCGACGCACGCCCTGCACCAGCACCTCCCTGAACACCACACCGGCAAAACCGCCCACCGCGGCCGAACCCTTGAACGCCCCGACGAAGATCATCTGCAGCAGCGCCGGCACCTGGCCAATGTTGGTGATGATCACCGCCAACGCGCCCACCGCGTAGAGGATTCCCATAAACGGCACCAATTTCGAAGTCACGGTGGCGATCCGCTTGATCCCCCCGATGATCACCAGGCCGGTCAGGAATGCCAGAACACCTCCCGTGATTCCCGGATGAATGTCAAAGTTGGATTCCAGAATGCTCGCGACCTGATTGGTCTGAAACATGTTCCCCGCCCCCCAGCTCGATACCATGATCCCAAAGGCGTAGAAGACCGCCAAGGGCTTCCAGGCCGGGCCGAGACCGCGTTCGATGTAGTGCATCGGACCGCCGTGCACCACACCGTGCTCATCCACACGACGATACTTCACAGCCAGGGTGCACTCCGCGTATTTCAGGGCCATGCCGAAGATCCCGACCAACACCATCCAGAAAGTCGCGCCAGGACCTCCGACCGCGATCGCAACCGCCACGCCCCCGATGTTGCCCAGCCCGACCGTCGCCGAGAGCGCCGTGCAAAGGGCCTGAAAGTGGGATATCTCCCCCGGGTCCCCTGCATGATCAAACTTGCCCCGCACGACATCGATCGCATGGCGAAATCCCTTCCACTGCACCAGGCCGTGTCCGCCCAACACCAGCAGCGACAACAGGACGCCGCTGCCGACCAACAACACGATCAGCGGGATGTTCCAGACGTATCCAACCCCGACTTCCAGCCAGTGGTTGATCATATCGAAAACGGATTGGGCTTTGGGATCTTGCATGGCTTGATGATACGAGCGCTCAGGCGACGGTTGCTTTCAGGTGCTCAAGACTCTTGGTCGCGATGACTTCGGGCCCTTCCTCGAAATTGAAGACCTCGACCGACACAACGCCGTCGTAGCCAACCTCGCGCAATGCCGCGCCAATGGGTCGAAAGTCCGTGTCCCCGAAACCGGGTCCCTTGAGATTCGCGTCGTTCGCGTGGAAGTAGGCGAAATGCGGATGCGATTCCCGAATGATCTGGGGGATCGAGATCGCCTCCGAACTCATCGCCTTGACGTCGAGAATGATCTTGAAGGCAGGACTGTCCAGCTGCCCCACAAACTCGATCGCCTGCGCGGCGGTGTTGATGAAATTCGTCTCGCTCGGCGCCAACGGCTCGAAACAAATCACCACGCCCCGCTCCTCGCAGCGTTTCACCGCGTCGCGAAAACAATCCGTCGCCCATTCCCAGCCCTGCTCAAAAGTCACCGGCGGCTCGATGTTCCGCTGCTTCGGAGAACCCACGATGATACGGTCGCCTCCGAGATCCGCGCAGCAATCCACCAGCTCGACCAGATAGCGCGCCGTCTTTTCGCGAACCGCCTCGTCGGGACTCGTCAGATGCATCCCCTCCGCCTTCACCAGCACCCAATGCAGCCCCGAGATCGCGATACCATGCCGCTCGGCGGACGCTCGAATTTCACGCCGTCGCTCCGCGCTGATTTCCGTGACATAAGGCGCGACCGTGAAGGGCGCGATCTCCACCGCGTCGTAGCCGGCCTTGGCACAAAAAGCGAATGTGTCGTCGAGCGACCAACCATCGAATATCTCGTTGCAGATTCCGAAACGCATGGCCGGCTGTTATAGCCGCGTCCCCCGGGGTGTCGAGGGTTGGTTGATTCCAAACGAGTCCCCCGTAAAACGTCAGCGATTCACATCGGCATCGACACCGCGCGCCGCCGATGTAGAAATGCGGGACCGTCCGATATGCGCCGAGTGCAAAGCCACATCCTGTACTGCGCCCTGATCTTTCAAAGCGCCGCCGTCGCGAAGGACCTTCCCTGGTCGTTCGCCCGTTTGCCTTCCATGCCGGCGGCGTCACCGGTCGCCGCAGCGGCGCGGATCGATCAACTGATAGCAACCCGTCTCCGCGATTCCGGTCTATCGTCGGCCGCTGAAGCGGATCGACGAACCCTGCTGCGGCGATTGAGCTTCGATCTCGTCGGTCTGCCACCCTCACCGGGGGCGGTCT
>JADHOF010000241.1 GCA_016779125.1 Verrucomicrobiia bacterium
GAACGAACTTCTCCAGACTGTCGACGAGCTTCGTAAAATGTCCGAGGCCGAGCTCACGCAGCTCGGCGAGGAAAGCCTTTTGAATCATCTGCGGCATCAGGCGATGGAGGCCCGCAGCCGGCACGGGGGGCTGAGTCCGGAAAACCTGGACACCTTCCTGAACGACCGCGACTGCGTTCGCCATCCCACACGGCTCATCTTGGAATACGGCGAAATGAGCCCCCACCAGTTCGCCGAGCCGGACCGCGACTACCGCAGCAATCTGCCGGAAGCCCGCGTGCTCTACCTTCGCCCAGTTCTGGGAAAACGCCCCGACCTGGTCGTGCTCGCCGTGTCCTACATGATCCCGTCACTAAACTTCGGCGATATCATCTCAGACGAACACTGCCTCGAATACGGAGCCCTGCTGATGGGATTGGATCCCGCAGAATACTATGACAGCATTTGCGAACTGGCTGAATTTGTCGGAGCCGAGATCTGCATGGCGGACGAAGCCCCCTCGTCCGGCAGCGCCAATCACTCCGCCCCCGGTTGTGATGGCTGTACGTGTCGTTGAACAGGAAATGACTCCATGCAAACAGATCCATATCCGCGGAGCCTGTTGAAGCCTCCAATCGTCGCGATGGCCAGCAAGCTCGGCGTGCTGTCCATGCTGATCAGCCATGGACTCGTCGCGGTGATGATCGGATGTGCCGCCTTTCGTTCAATGCCAGTCGCCTTGTTCCCCGACCGATTCCGCCTCACGAACGGTTCTCTTTTGTTTACATTCGGCCTACACGCATTCATGTGGATCCAGACAGCCATCGCACAGCGATGACCATTTCCGGGGTGCTGAAATGACCCGTTCCCAGAACTTGGATTTTTTTGATGCCTCCGAGTTTCGTTTTTCAAGCGCGTGGCGGCTGCCCTTCCCGCTAATTTCGATCCCTCAGCGACGGAATGCTTGCCAAACAAATAATTGACTTCCCCCGACAGCCTTCTAAACCAGAGCTACTTCCAAGCAAAACAACGCGATGATACGATTCAACTGCTCATCCTGCGGGATGAAAATGAAGGTGGAGCCGGACTATGCCGGCATGGAAATCGACTGCCCGGGATGCAACACCAAGACCAAGGTGCCGGCAGAATCCGAAGCTCCCGAGGCTCCCGCACCGCCGCCCTCAAAGCCAAAGTTCATCCCCACGCTCAGCGGCGGACCCAGTTCATCGCCGCCCGGTTCCCCCCCAAGCCCTTCCGCCGGACCGCCGGTGCTGCAGTCCGCCAAGGCTGCCGCAGCGGCGGCCTCCGCTCCACCACCCGCCCCTGCTCCCGCCCCGGCTCCCGCTCCGAAGATTGATCGGCCGCCCCCCCCGGAACGCGATGGCTGGAAGGAATCCGATCCCGCAAACCCAAACACATGGGTCGCGCTCGGGATCGGCGCAGGTATCACCGCGATCATTCTTGGACTCGGCTTTCTTGCAGGGGCCATGGCAGGAGACCCGCCCAAGGGTATTTTCGCCTTCTTCTACAACCTGCTGCTCAAGCGCGGATGGGTGAACTACGCCGAAACCATCTTCTTTGGCTGGGGCTTGGCGATCCTGATTCTCAAGGTCGGCAAACTGAAGCACCAACGCACAGCGCTCGCGCTGGACGTCCTCCCGGTTGAATTGGGCCGCAGCATCGACCGCGACAGCGTTGGCAGCTTCATCGACTATCTCTACGAGCAAATCCCGCCAAGCCTTCGGGACAGCATGATGGTCAATCGCATACGGAAAGGCCTCGAACTTTTCGAACAGCGGCAGGTCAACGGCGACGTCTCCTCCATGATGGACAACCAGTCCGGCATCGACTCCACCCGAATCGCGGGCAGCTACTCAATCGTAAAGCTGTTCATCGCGATCATCCCGCTACTGGGCTTTATCGGCACCGTCCTCGGCCTCTCCGGCGCGATCGGCGGTTTCTCAGGCGCTCTCGGCGGCAGCGGAGGCGGCGAGTCCAACATCAACCAGCTGATGGATTCACTCGGCAACGTGACGGCCGGCCTCGGCACCGCCTTCGACACGACCTTGCTCGGCCTGCTCTACTCCATCGCCCTGATGATCCCGAGCAGCCTCCTGCAAAAGATCGAGGACGATAATCTGAACCACATCGACGCGTTCTGCACGGAGACACTCCTTCCCCGGTTGAACGACGGCAGCAACGCCGCAGGCGGCGACATGAGCGCCTTCATGGACGCCATGGTCATCGCCTTCAACCACGCTCAGAGCCAATACCTCTCCGGCATCAACCACGCCTCGAAGATGATCGAGGAGCAAAGCCGGAGCATGGAGAGCCGCTCGGACGAGAATCAGAAGATCATTCGCGACTCCTTCGCCAAATCGGTGAGCGAACTATCCACGTCCACCAAGGGTTCCATCGATCAGATGCTTAAGAACGCGGAGGAAAGTGTCGGCAAATTGACCGGCGCGATGACCAACGCGGACAAGTATATCGGAGATCTCGGATCGACCGTGAAGTCCGCAGCCACCCACGTCGGCTCGCTCGAAAAGAATTCCCGCGACCAGGCCCAGCTCTTCCAGTCCACGATGGAGAAGTCCATCAAGAGCGTGCAGGAGGAAAGCGCCAAGGTGCTCAAGGAGACGATGAAAACCGCCGTCGAGGAAACGTCCAAGGCACTCGACGGACTCGTACGCCCCACGTCCGAACAACTTTCCCGGCTCGGCCAATCGGTCGAAAAGGCGACAAAATACATCGAGGAAATGGAGCGCAAGTCCTCGGAACAGCAGGAACGCATCCAGAAAACCCTGCAGGAAGCCATCGAGAAGACGCAGCGCGAAAGCAGCCGCGTGCTCGAAGGTTCCATGAAGGACGCCGTCGAACAGACGCAAAAGGCGCTCCTGGAAATGAGCAGCGGCAGCGCCAAGGAAGTCGAAAAACTCAGCGCCACAGTGCGCACCGCCGGCGAGCAGGCAGGCAACCTCAGCAAGATCGCCCAGGAGAATCAGTCCAAATTGAGCGACGCGATTCGCGAGTCCGCCCGCGAAATGCAAAAAGAGGCCAGCAAGTCCGTGGCCGACGCGCTTCGCCCCGCTGTCGAGGAAATCGGCAAACTCGGCAAGTCACTCACCGAGGCAAGCACGCAGATGTCCGACCTCGGCCGCACGGCAAAGGACAGCCAGGAAAAGATCGGCTCGTCCATCACATCAGCCGTTCAGACACTCCAACAGCAGACCGTCGAGGCCACGCGGGCCTTGCAAAAGGAAACGGTCGATGCGACCCGCGACTCGCTGGCCGCAGCGAAAGATACATTCGCCCAACTCGGAGATTCCGTGAAGTCCGTCTCCGCCCACCTGGAGACCTTGTCCCGTTCCAGCGCCGACCAACAATCGAAACTCAACGACGGCATGACCAAAGCCGTTTCCGCGATCCAGGCGGAAACACAGAAAGCCGTATCCAACTCCCTGAACGAGGCCGGCAAGAGCATTGGCAGTCTTTCCGAAGGCATCAAGTCTCTCAACGCGATCCTCGCCGAACTGGGGGGCAAGACCATTCAAGTCGAGAAGAAAAAGGGCGGTCTGTTCGGTTGAAACATCCCCCTGTCGGATGCACATTGCCATTCTGTTCACGCAGATCTGATCGATGCCGAAGAAGAAGATAACTGAAGCGCCGGGACTCTCACTGTTCCCCTTCCTCAGCATCCTCGCGTGCCTCTCCGGCGCGTTGATCGTCATCATCGCCGCACTCAGCGCGCTGCAGGCCAACAAGATGTCCGGCTCCGTCGCCAAGGACAATCCGCTGGCCGAACAGTACATGAAGCTCCAGCAGCAGAATCACGATCTGCTGGACATGGTGGAGAAGGTCGAGCAGACGAAACGCTATCAACGGCAGCTCGCCGTCCTGGAAGAGCAGAACGTCGCCGTCCTCAACATTCTCAACGGCAGCAAGAAGGCCGACGTGGTCAACGCCGCCCTGCAACGCGCGGTTGAGAACCTCGTCAAACAGATTGAAGAGATCAAACTCGATCAAGATGTTGAAAAGAAAAAGATCGACGCGCTGAAAAAGGAGATCGCGGAACGCAAGATCGATCCGGAGACGAAGAGACCGATCAACGTCAAACCGGCGGGATCCGGGGTGGTCGGCAACCGACGCCTTTATGTTTTGGAAGCCTCCGGAGGAACCCTGATTGCCTACCGGCACAACGAACCCGAGCTGCGCATCGCACAGGGAACCATCGGGCTCGACACCTCCTACAACGAATACCTCCGGGGCGCGGCTCTCAATCGAAATCTGGGATCCGACGGATTGATGCTGTTTCTCGTCCGCCCCAACGGTCAGGAGGCGTGGCGTAAAGGGGCCGGTTGGGCTGAATCCAAATTCCTTCTGAAGACGGTCAAGGTGCCCATTCCCGACAAGGGCATCGTGGATCTCAGCTTGTTCGAGAAATACATGGTGCCCCTCGAGGAACGGTTCAATATCAACACGGGCACAAACCCGAAAACCGCCCCGAAGCCGGCCGCACCCAAGAAATAGAAGGCCAGGTCATGCCGAAGAAAAAACCCTCCGAAGAAGCAGGCATCAACATGGACGTCATGATGGACTCCATGACAAACGTCGTCGGCGTGCTTCTGCTGATCCTGATCATCGTCCAGATCCAAATTTCCACCGCGGTGGAAACGATCGAAACGGTGCTCAAAAACATCACGTCGAAAGAGCTCAAACAGCTCGAATCCAAGATCGCCGAGCAGAACAAGAACATCAAAGGGGTCGATGTCAGCCAGATCAACGAGGCTTACAAGCAGGCGATGGGCGACGTCGACGAGGCCCAGCTGCGCGTGAATCTCTACACCGAAAAGGCCGAGCAAACATCGTCCGGCCTGCTTGATGTCCGCGAGTTGATCGAGATGAAGTACGACAAGACCTCGGTCGTCGATCTTGAGAAAAACATCTTCACCGACCTCAGCAGGGAGCGTCAGCAGCTGGAGGCAGCCTTGGCCAAGACGCCCGCTCCCAAGATTCCCGAAGGCGCCGACATTATCGTCCCGGCAGGCCTCCCTCTTCCAAAGGGATACAGGGAGATCAAGGTGATGTGCATCTACAACCGCCTGTATTTCATTCAGGACGGCGACTACCGAAAAATGGCCGAGACGATGATGGAGAGGCGCATGGCCGCCCCGGAAATGATCTACTCGAACTACGTGGACTCGGCGGGCAGACAGGTCACCGTCTACGACCACAAGAAGACCTACGACCTCCTGAGCACCCTCGCGACAAACCTCAATGCAGGAAACACGAATTTCCAGATCACGACCTACCTTCGCGAATACGAGGACCGCGTGCGCATTGACATCCGACCGGACAAGACGGCCGGATTCTCCATGGCCGACCTGGAAGACAACAACAACCCGCTGCGCAAACAATTGCTGGCCCTCAAACGGGAACCGAAAAACGTCCTTTGGTTCTACGTTTACAAGGATTCCCTCGACATCTACCTGCGTGCGCGGGACATCGGCCAGGCAGTCGGAATCCCACAGGGTTGGGACTACTACCCGTGGACTGGCATGTCCCCCACCCTGAAATTCGCGGTGAACCGAATCAAGGTACGCACGAATATCATCACGAAGGTGGAAGGCCGCAGCAAAGACTCGGCCATCCAGATCGCGGGCCCCAAACGCACGGCCAACTAAGGGGCGATCCTCCCTCCAGATTCCGCCGTACCGGACCACGGCGACCGTCCCCCAAACCGAACATGGATCCGGCAGAACGAATCTGCGATCGTGCGCGCCTGCTCGACGAATACCACGGCGAGGAAGATCTCCTCAGGCGTGTAATCGACGCGTTCGACAGGGAATACGTCGACCGGATGTCCCGCATTCGCGCTGCGGTCGACCGTGGCGACCATTGGAACCTCTCCCGCGAAAGCCACGCCTTCAAAGGCAGCGTCTCCACATTCTTCGCGCGAGCCGCCTTCGCCGCCGCCCGGCGGATGGAGGAAGATCACGATCTCTCCAACGCGCCTGCCAACATCGTCCTTTTCGAAAGAGAGGTCATTTGACTGAAGGAAGAACTCGAAGACATTCTCAAGACACGGGCGCTAGTCGCCCGGAGCCTGGAAAACATTCCACCGCAGCAGCTCCCCAACCTCACGGAAACCTTCGAACAATCCAAACCGAATTCTTCGACAGGACAAACTCTCCAATACCCGGACGGGGATCAACCCGGATACATTGGGCGCTACGCGATCACGGAGACAATCGGGAAAAGCGGCTATGGCACGGTTTACAAGGCCTTCGACGAACGCCTCGACCGTGAAGTCGCTGTGAAGGTTCCCCGCCTGGCGATGAAATCCACAGACTCCCAGACCGATCTGGAAACAGCATTTCTGCACGAAGCTCGCAAGGTCGCACGCCTGCGTCACCCGAACATTGTCACCGTCCATGATATCGGTGTTGCCGAGGACCGCTGCTACATTGTCGCGGAATACCTTCATGGCCCGAACCTGACAAATTGGCTTCTCAATCGAAACCCTTCGTGGAAGGAAGCCGCCCGCCTCGCAGCCGAAATTGCCGATGGACTGGCCTCGGCACACGCTTCCGGAATCGTTCATCGCGACGTCAAACCGGC
>JADHOF010000242.1 GCA_016779125.1 Verrucomicrobiia bacterium
CGAAAACTGTGAGGTCCAAGAAACCAGCCACATCCTCCTCGCGTGCGGCGAACTCCCAAAAACACTCAACAAGCCTTCCACCCACTGATTCACGCAATCGTTCTGCAACAAGATCGCCGGATTAATACCCAGCCACCAATTCCCTTTCTCTCGAATTCAACTCGTACCACATTTCAGGTTTAAGGTTCCCCAATCTGAACTCACCGATCTGAACTCGTAACAGCCGCAGGGTCGGATGCCCCACCGCCGCTGTCATCCGCCGGACCTGCCGGTTTTTGCCTTCCACCAACTCCATCCCGATCCAGCAGTCCGGCACGGATTTGCGCACGCGGATTGGCGGATCGCGCGGCGGCACATCGGGTTGCGGATCCAGCATCCACGCACGGCACGGCAGGGTTTTTCGCCCTAGAATTTCCACCCCTTGTCGCAATCCCGCCAGCGCGCCCGCGTCGGGAATTCGCTCCACCTGAACCCAATAAACGCGTTTGTGCGCCCGTTTCGGATTCAAAAGCCGATCATTCAAGGCCGCCTCATCGCTCAGCAGCAGCAGCCCCTCCGAGTCCGCGTCCAGACGCCCGATCGCGTAAACGCCCTTCGGAAAGCCGAATTCCGCCAGCGTCCGGTTCGGCGATCCATCTGGCGTGAACTGCGAAAGCACGCCATAGGGCTTGTTAAAGGCGATCAGCACGGGCCTGTGATATCCCGCATCCTCGTCGGCGCACAAAAAGATAAATTTTTCCAGGGTTGGACAGCCTGTGTCCCCTCATCCCGCGCAAAGTGGCCCCGCAACAAACGAAAGGCATCCGATGATCGTAAACGAACAAATGGAATTCGGTATCAGCGCGAAACCCGCCTCACGCCAGACCCGCCGCCCTCAGCGCAAGCTGCCCGGTGCCCGCTGGTGGTTTGAGCAGATGCACCGGGCCGTTGATCAATCCACGTCTTGGAGCGGCGAAGACCCTTCCCACATTGAGCAGGTCGATTTCGCCTTTCCGGGCGGCCGCAATTGATTTCGAAAGGAGGGTATCCGTTGAGACATACCGCAGGCCCCGCTTCGACCGCAATCGAGGCGGGGCCCTTCTTTTGGCGTCGTCGTCCCCCAACCACGACCCGATCAAGCCCAACCCAAGCCACGGAGTTGATAAACCACAGGTCGCTCAGATGAACACAGATTCAGAAATCTCCAAAATGCATCCGAGCCGATCGAGCCGTTCTTCAACAGTCAGCCGGCCGCAGGCCCGCAGGCAACTTTCTTGCGCTGATGGCGCATTTCCCCTAGATAAATCCGTCCGTCAACGAGGGCGGACTAGTTTGCATGGGCGGCACAACGTCGCTTTGAGCGGGACGGAAACGTCCTTTTTTTGTCGGTTCATCCGACCACCCGCACGGCCCGGCGGCCGCGAGACATATGAAAAAGGCAGTCGAGATATACGATACAACCCTGCGCGACGGCACCCAGGGCGAAGGCATCAACTTTTCGGTGGCGGACAAACTCCGCATCGCCGAGAAACTCGACGCGTTTGGGGTGCACTACATTGAAGGCGGCTGGCCTGGCAGCAATCCGAAGGACATCGAATTCTTCGCGCAGGCCGCCAAGCGCAAATGGAAAAATGCCCAGATCGCGGCCTTCGGCTCCACCCGCCGCAAGGGCGTGGCCGTCGAGGAGGATTCCCAGGTCCAGCTGCTCATCGACGCCGAAACACCGGTGGTCACCATCTTCGGAAAAACCTGGCTTCTGCACGTCAAGGAAGTCATCCGCACCACGCCGACGGAAAACCTCGGAATGATCGGCGACACCGTAAAGTTCCTCAAAGAGCACGGCAAAACGGTCATCTACGACGCGGAACACGCTTTTGACGGCTACAAGGATGATCCCGAATACGCACTCGCCACCTGGCGGGCCGCTGAACAGGCCGGCGCGGATTGGGTCGTGCTTTGCGACACAAACGGCGGCTGCCTGCCGTCCGAAGTGGCCGCCATCACCAAGGCCGCGATCAACAGCCTTTCCTGCAAGGTCGGCATCCACACGCACAACGACATCGAACTCGCCGTTGCCAACTCGATCGCGGCGGTCGAGGTCGGGGCGGGCCAGGTGCAAGGCACCGTCAACGGCTTCGGCGAACGCACGGGGAACTGCAACCTGATCAGCGTGATCCCGGCCCTCCACTTCAAAATGGGCCGCAAATGTCTTCCGGCGAAGTCCATGGGCAAGCTGACCGAGGTCTCGCAGTTCGTCGATGAGATCGCCAACCAGCGCCACAACGCCCGCCAGCCCTGGGTCGGCACCTCCACCTTCGCGCACAAGGGCGGCATGCACGTCAACGCCGTGCAAAAGGTCGCCCACAGCTTCGAGCACATCGATCCGTCGAAGGTCGGCAACAACCGCCGCGTGCTGATCAGCGACCTTGCCGGCCGGAGCAACATCGTGATGAAGGCCAAGGAACTCGGCCTGAAACTCACGAACGACACGCCCGAGCTGGCAACCATCCTGGCCCGCATCAAGGAGCTGGAGCACGAGGGCTATGAATACGAGGCCGCCGAGGCGTCGCTCAGCCTGCTCATCCGCGGAATCCTGGAACACAATCCGGAACTGCTTTTCTCCGTGGAGTCCTATCACGTCTCCATGCGCGGCAACGGGAACAAGGGCGTTTGCGAGGCCAACGTGAAGGTCCGTGTCGGAGACAAGGTCGCCCACACGGTCGCGGAAGGCGACGGCCCCGTGAATGCCCTCGACGGCGCGCTGCGTCTGGCCTTGGCGCAACACTATCAACAGCTCGCGAACGTGACCCTCACCGACTTCAAGGTCCGCATCATCGAGAGCAGCTCCGGCACCGCCGCCAAGACGCGCGTGCTCATTGAATCCTCGGACGGCAAGACGAGCTGGAGCACCGTCGGCGTCAGCGAGAACATCATCGAGGCCAGCCTCAAGGCCCTGGTCGACAGTCTCGAATACGCCCTTCTCCGCAAGCGCAAGTAAGCCCCGCCATGGAATACGAAGCCGTCATCGGACTGGAAACGCACGTTCAGCTCAAGACCCGCGCGAAGATGTGGTGCGGCTGTGCCAACGAATACGGCGCGGACCCGAACACGAACGTCTGCCCGGTCTGTCTCGGATTGCCCGGCTCGCTGCCCGTGCCAAACGAGGAGGCGCTCAAGCTCACCGCACTGGCCGGTATGTTGCTGAATTGCGAAATACCAGCCCGGGCGAAGTTCGACCGCAAAAACTACTTTTATCCCGACGCGGCAAAGGACTATCAGATCTCTCAGTTCGCGCTGCCTTCCAACATCGGCGGCAAGGTCGAGTTTGAGTTCGAAGGCGGCATCGCGAACGTCCAACTGAATCGCGCGCATCTGGAGGAGGACGTCGGCAAGAGCTCCCATTTCGCGAAGGTCAGCGGGGTCGATTTCAATCGCGCCGGCGTGCCCTTGCTCGAGATTGTCACGGAACCGGACATCACCAGCGCCGACATGGCCTATGAATACCTGAACGCGCTGAAGGACATTCTCATGCACGGCGGTGTCAGCGATTGCGACATGGAGAAGGGCCAGGTCCGCTGCGACGTGAACGTCAGCGTCCGCCCCGTCGGCAGCAAGGAACTCGGCGGCAAGATCGAGATCAAAAACATGAACACCTTCAGCGGCGCGAGAAAGGCGCTGGAGCATGAGATCGAACGCCAGATCGAGGTCGTCCGCAACGGCGGCACGATCCCGCAGTCCACCCGCCGCTGGGATGACGTCGCCGAGATCACCGAGGAGATGCGCAGCAAGGAGGACGCCCACGACTACCGCTACTTCCCCTGCCCCGACCTCATGCCTTTGGAGCCGGGCACGGACTGGCTGGCCGACGTCCGCGCTCGCGTCACGGAACTCCCGCTCACCCGCAAGCAACGCTTCATCCGCGACTACAAACTCCCGGCCGGCGACGCGGAGGTCTTCAAAAACGACGCCCCGCTGGGCAACTACTTCGAGGTCATCGCCACCAAGAGCAAGAACCCGAAAGCCGTCGCCAACTGGGTGATCAACAATCTGCGCGCGAAGCTCACCGAATCCGGCGAATCGCTGACCGACCTGAAGTTCCAGCCGGACGCCATTCTGGAACTCATCGACCTCGTCGAATCCGGCAAGATCAGCAGCAAGATCGCGCAGGACGCCTTTGGTGAGATGTACTCGAGCGGCAAGGCGCCCGGTGCGATCGTCACGGAAAAGGGCTGGGTGCAGGAAAGCGACACCGGCGCGCTGGAGGCCTGGTGCGATGAGGTCATCGCGGCCAATCCCGGACCGGCCGACGATTTCCGGAACGGCAAAGGCGCGGCCATCAACTTCCTCAAAGGGCAGGTCATGAAACTCAGTCGGGGCAAGGCCAATCCCGCCATGGTCGGGCAGTTGCTCGAAAAAAAGCTGACACCGTAGCGTCCGTCCCCGTTCATCCCGGCTGAACCATGAAACTCAGCCTCCTGCTCCTCAGCCTCGCCCTCGTCACCGGCCTTCGGGCCGCTCCGTTCCCCAACATCGTCTACATCCTGGCCGATGACTTCGGCTACGGCGACGCGAGCTGCTACAATCCCGAGTCCAAGATCCCGACCCCGTTCATCGACCGCCTCGCCGCGCAGGGCATGCGTTTCACCGACGCGCACTCCCCTTCCGCCGTCTGCACGCCCACACGATACGGAATACTGACAGGACGCTATTGCTGGCGGACCCGCCTTAAATACCGCGTCCTCGACGGATTCGATCCGCCCTTGATCGACCGGGACACGATGACCGTTCCCACGCTGCTGAAAGATCGCGGCTACCGCACCGCCTGCATCGGCAAATGGCACCTCGGCATGCAGTTCACGGACAACGACGGCGCACCCATGCCGGCGGTTCCACTGGACAGGCGCGAACCACCCCGAGCCGGGAAAAATGTCGATTATTCCCGGCGAATCAGCGACGGCCCCACGGAACGCGGTTTCGATTCATTCTTCGGAATCTCCGCCTCGCTCAACATGGCTCCGTTCTGTTTTCTCGAAAACGACCGACCCGTCATCATCCCGACGATCGATCACCCAAGCGTTCGCACGGAATTCATCACGGTTGACGAGGGGCTGCGCTCACCCGATTTCACCATCACGGGCGTGATGCCGGCCCTCGCCGGACGGGCCGTCCGCTATATTGAGAACCATGGAGCGAGGCACCGCGACCAAGCATTCTTCCTCTACCTTCCGCTTTCGGCCCCGCATCTGCCCGTCGTGCCCAACGCCGAGTTTCGCAGCCGCAGCCACGCCGGCGACTACGGGGACTTCGTCGTCGAGACGGACGCCTTTGTCGGCGACGTCATGAACGCGCTGGATCGCGCCGGCCTCGCGGAAAACACCCTCCTCATTTTCACATCCGACAACGGCGGCCTCTACCACTGGTGGGACGCCCGGGAGGCGGACGATCTGAAAAACTACCGCCCGAGCGCGCGGGGTCAGCAGATGAAGGAATTCGGCCATCAGGGCAATGCGCATCTTCGCGGCACCAAGGCGGATATCTGGGAAGGCGGTCATCGCGTCCCATTTGTAGCCCGCTGGCCCGGAAAGACACCTGCCGGCTCCACCTGCGACGCCCTGGTGGAGCTGACGGATCTTTTCGCGACCTGCGCCGCCATCACCCATTCACCCGCGATTCCGAACGCGGGCAAAGACAGCCGCAATATTCTTCCGCTTCTCCTCGGCAACACACCGAAAACGCCCATCCGTGATTATGCCGTCCATCATTCCCTCTGGGGCGTGTTCGCCATTCGTCAGGGAGACTGGAAACTGATCCCGCACCGGGGCTCCGGCGGTTTCTCGCGCCCGCGCGATCTGGATCCCGCCAAGATCGGCGGTCCGCCCGGGCAGCTCTACAATCTTAAGGTCGACCCGTCCGAAACCACGAACGTCTGGGCCGATCATCCCGAGGTCGTCGCCCGCCTGAGCAAGCTGCTGGCAGCGGTACAGGCGCACTGACCCGATCCGGCACGAACACGAAGAGCACCGGCCCGATGGCCAACACCGCAAGACCGATCGTCGTCATCCCGATCCCGCGAGAGCGCCTTTCCAGCAAACCACCGGCCACCACGATCAGGGCCAGGTTGCCGATGAGATGCGCCCCGGATACGTGAACCCAATGCCCGGTGAAAAGCCGCCAGAATTCGCCGGCGACAACCTCGGTCCGCAAAGGGAGTCGTAAAGGGAGTCGGTCCTAGAATATGAGAATTCGTGGCACCTCTTGATGCGAGGGTTCCAGCGCGGGACGAAGGCTTGCCCTTCTCCTCTGGTCCTACCGTGCCTTCCAAAACGGTCTGCGAGACCGCAGTCCAGAACGCTGTCGCGTTCGCAATGATCCGGTCTTAGGCCAAACTTTACTTGATTTCGCGGATGAACGCAGGTCGGAGGCTCGGGAAATTGGTCGGCGGTCAGGCCGATCAGTAAAGCTGGAAGGTGAATCGCCGGTAGTTTTCTTCGGCGACGGGATGTCGGGGGCCGAGAAAGCGGAATACGGCTTTGCCGGCTTCCAAAAGCTTTGCGTCCAGGAGCTTTCGGTTGCCTTCCAACGCGGTCAGCCAGGCGTCCACCCAG
>JADHOF010000243.1 GCA_016779125.1 Verrucomicrobiia bacterium
GTGGACCTCAACGAGATCGTCACCGAATCCGCGAAGATGCTGCAGAGATTGGTGGGCGAGACGATCGAGATCCAGATCGAGGCCAGTCCCACCAAGGCGCTCGCGAACGTCGATTCGGGCATGATCGAGCAGATCATTCTGAATCTTGCCGTGAATTCCCGGGATGCGATGCCCTCAGGAGGGACCCTGCGGGTCTCGGTCGGACGGGTTCTGGTCGATCAGGAAGAGGTGGAGCTGAATCCCGAATCCGCGGCGGGAGCCTTCGTGTCGCTTTCGGTGCAGGACACCGGGCACGGGATGGACGCGGCGACACGCGCCCGCGCCTTCGAGCCTTTCTTCACGACAAAGGAGGTCGGCATGGGAACGGGACTCGGATTGGCGACGGTGTACGGCATCGTCCGGCAGCATCGCGGATGGATCGAGCTGGACAGCGAGCCGGATCGGGGCACGACCTTTCGGATTTACCTGCCCGAGGCCGGGGTTGAGGCTATGAGCGAAGATGGAGGGAAGAAGGAGAGTGGGCGACGCGTTGCCGACGGGCAGGAGACCATTCTTGTCGTGGAGGACGAGCCCGCGCTTCGGCGCATGTTGAGCCGCACGCTGCGTCGGCATGGCTATCGCGTTTACGAGGCGGAGCACGGTCCCGAAGCCGTGGAAATCTGGCGTGAACGCGCCGATGAGATCGAGCTGATGGTGACGGACATGGTGATGCCGGGAGGGATAAACGGTCGCGATCTGGCGAAGAAATTCCAGACCGACCGCCCGTCATTGAAGGTGATTTACACCAGCGGATATAGTCCGGAGCTGTTGGTCGAGGGGAACGGGTTGCCTGAGGATGCGTGCTTCATCGCCAAGCCCTATGCCATTGCGGAACTGGCCGGCGTGCTGCGGCGGGAACTCGACGGGCCGGGCGATGACTTCACTCCACGGTCGTGATCGTCACGCCTCGCGAGCGGCAAAGCGCGGCCACCTCGTCCTCCTCCAAAATCAAGGTCCTGCCGGCTTCGAGCACCAGTGCCGTCACCCCGGCGTCCGCGCAGACCCGAACGGTGCGTTCGCCGACGCAGGGGATGTCGAAGCGCATGTCGTGGCCTGCCCTGGCGACCTTCACCGCGGTCGCTCCCCCCGCCCTGCCGGCGAGCTGTCCGCCTCGTTCCAGACAGCGGTCGGTGCCTTCGAAGCCCTCGACCGCGAGGACCGTGCCGTCCTTCACCACCACGATCTGACCGATTTCCAGGCGGGCGATCTCCTTGGCGATGCGGAAGCCGTGCCGGGCGTCCTCGACCTGGGCCGCGGTGAGTTCGGGACCGAGAAGAAAACCGTGTTTGGGCATCAGCGGCTCAAGGAACGGAACCGCCGAGATCAGTTCCACGCCGTCTTTGCCGAGTTCGTCGGCGATGGCACCGAAGATCGTGTGGGCGTTTTTCTCCTTCAAGCGCATCAGCAGAGCCATGGCCCGGAGATCGGGACGGAGGTCGAAAAGGTTTTTGGGGGCGATCTGCCCGGCCATGACGCAGTGTCGGGCGCCGCGCGAGGAAAAGGTCTTGCACAGTTTGCCGAGCTGCCCGACCCGCAGCCATTCAATCTCATCGACGACCCCGGCCAGGGCGGGATCCGTTTCCTTTTCGAACGCGGCGGCGATGATTCTCTTCACACCCGCCGCCCGTGCCTGGGAGACGAGACGGAAGGGCAGCGAGCGGCTGCCGGCGATGATGCCGAGCGTTTCGGGCGGATCGACCATGCCGGATGATGGCGGCACGCCGGCGCTTCATCGAAGAAAAATCGTTGCCCGGGTCGATGACATGGGCACAATCCGACGTCCTTTCCGATATGAAAACTCCCCTCATTCTTCTCACCTTCCTCGCGGTCGTGTTCCCCGGCGTCGCCGGGGATACCCGTCTGTTCGAACTTCGCACCTACCACACGAATCCCGGCAAGCTGGACGCCCTGCACGCGCGTTTCCGTGACCACACGGTGAAGCTTTTTGAAAAGCACGGCATGACGAACATCGGGTACTGGACTCCCGACGACAACAAGGACGAGGACGCGAAGCTGGTCTATGTGCTGGCGTACAAGAACCGCAAGGAACGAGACAGCGCGTGGAAGGCGTTTTTGAACGACCCCGTCTGGAAGAAGGCTTATGCCGATTCGACCCAGGACGGAAAACTCGTCAAGAAGGTCGACCGCGTCTTCATGGAGGCGACGGACTATTCCCCGCAGATCGCGATTGGACGGGGCGCCACGGACCGCAAGTTTCAATTGCGCACCTACACCACGCCTCCGGGCAAGCTGGACGCGTTGCACAGTCGTTTTCGCGATCACACCGTGAAACTCTTCGAAAAGCACGGGCTGACAAATCTCGCCTATTGGGCTCCCTCGGAGAAGCGGAAGGGCGCGGAGAACACCCTCATCTACATCATCGCGGGTGACAGCGAGGCCGCGATCAAGACGGCTTTCGACGGCTTTCGCGTTGATCCCGAGTGGCAGAAGGCGCGGACCGAATCCGAGAAGGACGGCAAGCTGACCACCAAGGTGGAGGGGGTGTATATGAGTCCCGCCGATTACTCGCCGATCCGCTGATTTCAAGGCATGTCCGCGCGCCCGTTTGGAATCTGCGTGGCCGGGCTGGGCATGCTGTCCCGCTCCGCGATCGGTCCGGCCTTTCGCAACAGCAGGCATTGCCGTCTCGCCGGCGTGGTCACTGGCTCACCGGAGAAGGGCGCGGAATGGCGGCGTGAATTCGGCGTGCCGGAGAAGGGCGTCTACACCTTCGAGGACTTCGACCGCATCGCGGACAATCCCGAGATCGACGCGGTCTTTGTGGTGTTGCCAAACGCCCAACACGCCGAATACGGCATACGCGCCGCCGCCGCTGGAAAACACGTGCTCTGCGAAAAGCCTCTGGCGATGACCGTCGAGGAATGTGACCGGATGATAGACGCGTGCTCCCGTGCGGGGCGAAAACTCGCGACGGCCTACCGTTGCCTGTGCGTTCCACAGCATCGCGAACTGATCCGCCGCGCCCAAGGGGGAGACTTCGGCACCCTGCGTCTGGTTGAGGCCAGCTTTGGATTTCACACCCGCAATCCCGACGCCGAACATTCGAAATGGCGACGCTCGGCGGCGGCGGCCGGGGGCGGGGCGCTGGTGGATGTCGGCATCTACGCCGTGCAGGGTGCCTGCTACGTGACCGGCGAGGAGCCCGTGACGGTGCAGGCTGCCGAGACGAAGATGCTCCCGGAGATTTACCGAGAAGTGGATGAGACGCTGTGCTGGACCATGAAGTTTCCGAGCGGAGTCATCGCGAACTGTTCCACGTCCTACACGTGTCCGATCAACCGCCTGTTCGTTTCGGGAGACACCGGATGGGGTGAGCTGTCGCCGGCGTACGCCCCGTTTGATGACATCCGCCTGCGCACTCACGAGGGAGACGTGGCGATGGGGCAGGTGGATCATTTCGCTGCGCAGATGGATCACTTTGCCGAGGCGTGTCGGGGTGAGACCGACCTGATGTTTCCCGGCGAGATGGGGCGGCGCGACGTGCGAATCATGGCCGCCATCTACGAGTCGCTGAAGACAGGCGGGCCGGTGTCGGTGTGATTTACCGGCCGGGGAGCGCCCGGTCGTAGATTTGAAGTTCATCGACCACGGCCGCCCCGTTCAAAAGACGGTCGAGTTGCATGCCGCGATCGTTCCCGATCCTTCGTCGGAATGATATTACGCCACGGCCGCGTTCGGCGCGTTGATGGCGTGACCGTGCTCGCGTTTGTGAAGAGCGTGCCGCCGGTGTAAAATTCGATCAGCGCGGGGACATCAGGGCTCGATCACCCGGTAGTAGCGACGGCCGGGTTGTGGTGCGGAATCGTCGCGGTAGAGGAGTTGGCCGTTGGTGTAGATCAGCGGGTTGGTGGCCGGGTCCCAGTGGATCAGGTTGGAGCTGAGCTGGACCTGAATCAGCGGGAGATTGGTGGCGGTGAAGTTGGAGCCGTCCGCGTCACCGAGCAGGAATTGGAAGCCGGCGTTGGTGTAGAGCAATTCGCCGAGGCGCTGCGGGACGATCACGCGGAGCAGGGCGTTGCTGCTGACGGTGCCGCCGTTCTGATTGGTGGCGGTGAGGTAATAGATGCCGGAGTGGGCGCGGGTGAGATTGGTCAGCACGAGGTTGGCGTTGGTCGCCGAGAGGAGCGGCATCCCGTCTTTCACCCAGAGCAGCTGGATGGGAGGCGCACCGGTCACGCTGAGGCTGAATGTGTGGGTCGTGCCTCTGGCCGGGCTTGCCGGCTGGGGTTGCGTCAGAATCCGGGGAGGGAAGTTCAGTCCCAGAAGCGCGGGGGAGCTGAGCGTCAATCCGACCGAGTTGGAAGCCTGGAGGTAGTAGGTGCCGATGTGCGCGATGCCTGCGGCCGGAATTGTCAGGGTCGGCGAATCGACACCGAAGTATCCGATGCTGTTGGTCAACGCGACACCGTCCTTGTACCAGCGAAGGACCGGAGCCGGTAGCCCCGCCACCGTGGTCTGGAAGGTGGTGAACTGGTTGTTGGTGGCGACGACGGATTGGGGCTGTTGTGTGAAGACGGGCACCTGCCGCACGTTCACCGGCACCGTGACACTGTTTGTTCCGGAGTAGTCGTTGAAGACCTGCACGGAGTAGGCTCCGCCGGCCGCGGCGGTGACGTTGTCGAGCTGTAGAATCGAAGCGGTCGCGCCGGGGATCGCCGCGCTGTCCTTCAACCATTGGTAGCCGATCACGGGGGAACCGGTTGCCGTGACGGAAAGCGTGACGTTCTGGCCGACAAGGACATTTGTGCCGACGGGTTGCGATGTGATCGCCACGGCGGAAGGGCTGAACACGGTGAGCGTGGCGTTGGAGCTGGAGACGGAGCCGAGCTGGTTGGTGACCACCACTTGATAGGTGGCGGCGTCGGTGAATTGGACACCGGACAGCAGGAGCGCCGGGTCCCGTCGTCCGGGAATCGCGACGCCGTTCTTGTACCACTGGTAGAAGAGCGGGGCCTGGCCGCGGGCCGACACGGAGAACGAGGCCTGTGATCCGAGGGCGTTCGTCCGCGACTGCGGATGCGTCGTGATTTCGGGCAGCGCGCCGGGTTGAAGCACGGTGAGGTTCGCCGCGTCGCTGGCCAGCCAGCCGAATTGGTTGGTGGCGAACAACTGGTAAAGACCGGCGTTCGTCAGGGCGGCGGCGGGAATCGAATAGGTCTCGTTTGTCGCGTCGGTCAGCGGGTTGCCGTTGTGGTACCATTGCAGGGTGAGGGGCGGATTGCCGGCCATGGTGGCGTGAACGAAGCCCGGCAGTCCCAGCTCGACCGTGGTGTTCGTCGGCTGGATTTCGAAGATGGGCGGGAGTTCGAGCGAGACTTGCGCCACCGCGCTGATCGCGTAGCCGAGACTGTTTGAAACGACGACATGGTAGGAGCCGGGTTGGAGTTTCGCCACGGTGTCCAGGCTCAGGCCCGGGCCGTTGGGTCCCGGAAGCGCGTTCGTGCCGTTGTGATACCACTGATAGGACAGTGGCGGCGCGCCATCGGCCAGCACCCGGAGGAAGGAGCCGTCGAGATTGGTCGCCACCAGATCGTTGGGTTGCCGCAGGATGCGGAGCTCGCTGCCCATCTTGGCCAGAAACGCGGTCTGTTGATTCGTCGGTGTGATGGTCACGGAATCGAAACGCGTGGGCACGGGCGGGGCGTTTGTGAGCCGGGAGATTGTGCCGGTCACGTAAACGTTGCCGAAGGGATCCGCCGCGAGTCCGGCGCCGGTGGCCGGCTGGATGTCGGCCTGGGATGAAACGTGTTTCACCAGTCGGTTTGTGCCGGCCGCGTCGCGTCGGATGATCAGCATGTCGCGTTGGCCTCCGTCCTGATAAGTCAGGCCGTCCACCGTCGTCGTGCCGGCGAAGTCGCCCGTGAAGTAAAGGCTTTCCGGGCCGTTGCGAAGTGACGCGCTCAGATTCTGATGCAGCGCGAACGCCGAGTTGGGTTGGCCGAAGATGTCGTGCCGGGCGGCGAACCCGTTGAAGTTGTTGCTGTTGACCAGGCTTTGGTTTCCGAAAGTGACGGCGTTGAAGAACTGCCCTGCGATTTGCACGCCGCCCTGATCGATCAGAAGTGAATGGGGGGCTGCGAAGGGGGTGCCCGTGCCTTGTCTCGCCCAAGTCACGCTGCCGTCCAAGGTGGCGAGTCGGAACAGATACGGTGCCTGGGCGGAAGTCCCGGGGTTCAGCAGCGTGCCGTTCACGACGATGAACGCGGTGAAATCTCCGGTGAGGTAAAATGCGCCGTCACTTTCCAGGCGCAGGCCCGCGACACGGTCGTTGCCGCTGCCGCCGATGGTGTAGGCCCACAGGGCGTTGCCCACGGAGCTGAAGCGCGCGTACCAGATGTCACTGAGTCCCCGTGTTGTCAGATCAATCGTGTGGAGTGTGACATTTTGCGGATCCAGCATGTTGCCGCCGACGAAGAGGTTGCCATTGCTGTCCGTATCGACTGCGGTGGCGGGACCCCAGAGTTCCTTCGCCAGGATAATGGAGCCTGTCGAGGAGTACTTGGCGAGGAA
>JADHOF010000244.1 GCA_016779125.1 Verrucomicrobiia bacterium
AACGCGATGGCGAACGGCAGATTCGGCATCGTGAGGTTCAGCATGGGCACGCTGAACGACGCCTCGACCGTCGAGTATTTGAGGGACAGCAGGAGGTCCCGTCGTTGCAGTTCGTTCATTCGTTCGCCGGCCGGCGCAAATGAGCGAACGGAACAACGAAGTCAAGCGCGGCCGATCAGATCCGGCCTTCCTCAATGTCGTAGACGTCGAACCAGACGCGGACGACACGGCCGGCGGGGATGTTTTTCGGGATGTAGCCCTCGAGGAACTCCTGGAGCTCGATCGGCATCTCGCTGATGCGCCTGTCTCGCAGGGAGTTGTTCCACTGAATGATTTCGCGTTGGGGGCGTTGTTTGGCGTGCTCCGTGATCCAGTCGGCGACGGCCTCGTCGTCCGCGCCGGTTGCCACGAAGTTTTTGAAGTCGTCGGCCCGGATCTCCGCGAAGCTCATGAAGGTGTTGTCCAGTGGACAGTCGAAGTGATACTCGCCGTTGGTGCCGGCCAGGACCGCGCGGCATTTGTCGAGCATGCGCCCGGCGACGACGTAGCCGGCGAGGGTTTCGCGGGGACTGCGGGGAAATTCGGTGGTGAGGTCGAGGGATTGGATGGACATGAGGTTTTGTTCGTTTCTTCCGCCGTTGGAATCGGGAGGTGGGAAAGTATTCCCGGACGCGGTTTCGACAAGGGTGTTTCAACATGAATTTGGCTGGACAGGGTTCCGTCCGTCCCTTACCCAGCCGCCTCGTCACCCATTGAGTTTCAAATGAAAAACATCCTGATAGCACTCGCTCTCGGCGTCGCCATCCTGGCCCCGTCGGACATCAACGCGGCCGAAAAGAAAAAGGCGCCCGCCAAGAAAAAGCCCGCTCCGAAGAAGCCCAAAACCTGGGAAGACTGGAAGGAGGAATTCGCGAATCTCTCGGCGGATCAGAAGGCCAAGATCGACGCGGCCATTCCGGAGATGGCGACCGTCCAGCCGAAGAAGGCCCGACGTGTGCTGGTGTTTTACCGTTGCGGCGGATTCGTGCACTCCTCGATCGGCTCGGGCAATCACGCGATGGCGCAACTGGCCAAAAAGACGAAGGCCTTCAGCGCCGACTTCAGCGACAGCTACGCCGATTTCAACGGGGAGAACCTGGCGAAATACGACGCGATCATCTTTAACAACACGACCCACCTCGTGTTGGAGAACGACGCGCAGCGCGAGGCGATTCTGGAATTCATGAAGCAGGGCAAGGGCGTCGCCGGCATTCACGCGGCGGGCGACAATTTCTACAAATGGAAGCTGGGCGCTGCGATGATCGGCGGACAGTTCAACGGACACCCGTGGGGCGCCGGCGGCGAGTGGGCCTTCAAGCTGGACGATCCGATGCACGTGTTGAACAAGGCCTTCCTCGGCAAGGGCTTCTGGCACACGGACGAGATCTACCAATACAAGCCCGAGACCTTTGAAGGGGAGGAGCGCCTGCGCATTCTCGTCAGTCTGGACATGGGGCAGGAGGCGGTGACCAAGGTGCTGGAGAATCCGCGCTTCGAGAAGAGCAACGCGGCCTACGGCAGCGGAGCCCGGGAAGTGCCGGTGTCGTGGTTGCGCGAATTCGAGGGCGGGCGGGTGTTTTTCACGAACTTCGGTCATCGTGACGACACCTACACGAAGACGGCGATGATGCGGCACATTCTCGACGGCATTCAGTACGCCTTGGGTGACCTGGCGGCCGACGCGACCCCGACCGCGAAGGCGGGCAAGTTGGTGCCGGCTCCCGCGCCGTCGAAGTAGTCGCCCCAAGTCTTTGCAATGAAAAGGCCGGCTCTCGCGAGCCGGCCTTTTTTTTGGGTTTGTGAGAGTTTGTTCAGGCGCCGATCTGCGTGCGTATCGAGCCGGAGATCTTGCCGGTCCATTCCTCGATCAGGGCCTTGTCGGTGCTTTCGATGAGAAGGCGGATCTTGGGTTCCGTGCCGGAGTAGCGGAGCAGTAATCGACCACCGGAGGGCTTCAACGCCTTCTCGGCGTCCTTCACGAGACCCAGGACGCCGTCGAGTTTTTCCAGCGGGGGTTTCTCCTTCACCCGAATGTTGGTGACGAGTTTCGGGAAGCGTTTCCAGCAGCTGGTCAACTCGGAGAGACGGCTGTTCCGCTCCTTCATCGTGGCGAGCACCTGCAGGGCTGCGACGAGCCCGTCGCCGGTGGAGGAATAGTCGCCGAAGATCAGGTGGCCGCTTTCCTCGCCGCCGAAGTTCAGGTCGTTCTTGAGCATCTCGTCGATGACGTTCTTGTCGCCGACGTCGGTGCGGATGATTTTGCCGCCGGCCTTCTTGATGGCCTCGTCGAGGCCGGCGTTGCTCATGATCGTGGTGACGAGCGTTTTCTTGTTCAGCCGTCCGCTGGCGATCATGTCGAGCCCGCAGATTGCCATGACGTCGTCGCCGTCAAGGATGGCACCGTTTTCGTCGCACATGAGCATGCGGTCGCCGTCGCCATCGTGTGCGATGCCGATGTCGGCGCGGTATTCCCGCACCTTGGCGGCGAGGTGTTGCGGATACATGGAGCCGCATTCACGATTGATGTTCGTGCCGTCGGGCGTGTTGGCGTAGACGAAGGTTTCCGCCCCGAGTTCGCGCAGAACGCAGGGGGTGGCCTTGTAGGTCGCGCCGTTGGCGCAATCGACGACGATGCGCATGCCGTCCAGCGTCATGCGCCGGGGGAAGGAGGCTTTCGCAAACTCGATGTACCGGCCGAGCGCGTCCTCGATGCGGACGGCCTTGCCGATGGCTTCCGCGCGGGGGCGGACGTTTTCAATTTCGCCGCTGAAGACGAGTTCCTCGACCATCCGCTCGATGTTGTCGGCGAGCTTGTGGCCGTCCGGGCCGAAGAACTTGATGCCGTTGTCGTCGTAAGGATTGTGGGAGGCGGTGATGACGATGCCGGCGTCGGCGCGAAGGCTGCGCGTGGCGTAGGCAACGCCGGGGGTGGGCAGCGGACCGATGAAGAGCACGTCGACGCCCATGGAGAGGATGCCGGACGAGATCGCGTTCTCCAGCATGTAGCCGGAGAGGCGGGTGTCTTTGCCGATGACGATGCGGTGTTTGCCCTGATCGCGCGGGGTGGCTTCCAGGTTCTTGAACACGTGGGCCGCGGAGCGTCCCAGTTTCAGGGCGGTTTCAGCGGTCACCGGTTCAACATTGGCGGTGCCTCGGACGCCGTCCGTGCCGAAGATCTTCTTGTTGTTCTTGCTCATTGGTGAAAGTGGAAAGGAGGTTGTTCAGGGGGTGATGCGGTCGGCAAACACGTAGCTCGGGGAAACTTCGATCTTATCCACGAGTTCGGGCAGGCGTACCTGGATGTCTTGTTTTCGTTCGTTCTTTCTGGCTCCGGCCCGAGAGTCGGTGAGGTCGATGAAAACCTGCACGTCGCGTGCCGTCAATTTGGCGAGCACGGCCGGGTCGCCGGTGACGACGATGTTCACGGCGTTCGGGCTGATCGTGTAGAGAGCGGTGTCGTTGGGCGACTTCATCACCGAGACGGGCACCTGATCGAAGGCCTTCTTCACGTCGCCTACCCCGAATCCCGGCACGGCCTTGGGCTTGTCCTGGATGGAGAAGACCGCGAACCAGATCATCAGGGCCAGCATCAGCGAAAAGAGCTTCAGCCAGAAGTTGTGGAAGAATATTTTGCGCGGCGAAATCACGGCCTAGGAATCTCCCAGTGTCCAGGATGGAAAGTGTTTGGCCAGGGATTGGCGGATGCGAAAGCCAAGCGTCTTGGGGCGGCGACGGCTGACCAGGACGGAGCTGAGAAAGGATCGCAGCTCCTGCGGGGTGACGTTGCGCGTGAGCTGGCCCTTGTAGGCGTAGCCGATGGAGGCGGTCTCCTCCGAAATGACCACCACTGCGGCGTCCGTTTCCTCGGAAAGTCCGATGGAGCAGCGGTGACGGGTGCCGAGCGTCTTGCTGAGGTTCGTCTGATTTGTCAGGGGGAAGATACAGGCGGCGTGCGTGATGCGGTCGCCCCGAATGATGACGCCGCCGTCGTGGATCGCGTTGTTCGGGAAAAAGATGGTCTCCAGCATTTCTGGCGTGGCCTCGCAATCGACCACGATGCCGACCTCGACAACCTCGGGCAGTTGAATGGTCCGTTCCATCGCGATGACGGCGCCGATGCGGGCCTCGGCCAGGTTCTCCGCAGCCTCAATGACGACCTCGATGTTTTCGCGTTGCTGATGTTGGGCCTGAAACATCGACTGATTGCCCAACTGGGCGAACATGCGTCGCATTTCGGGCTGGAAGATCACCAGGAAGGCCATGGCGATGAAAACAAAGAAGGTGGCCATCAACCAGCGCAGCACGACGAGATCGAGGACGACGGTGAGGAGGGTCAGGCCCAGCAGCACGACGATGAAGCCCGTGACGACTGGCGCGCCGCGTGTGCCCCGCATGAAATTCAGGACATGATAAATCCCGAAGGCGAGGATCAAGACCTCCAGCGCCGGTCGCCATGAATTCATCAGGATTTCGATCATGTGGCTGAGATTCCGACAATCGCCTCCAAGGTGCGCAACGCGTGCACGCTGGGGGAGACATCATGCACCCGCAATATCTGTACCCCGTTCAGGACCGCCCACCCGGCAACCGCAATGCCGGGGGCCTGACGCTCATCGACCTCCAAACCCAACAGCTTGGAAAACAACGACTTGCGGGATACGCCCAACAATTGCGGACGCTGGAAGTTTGTAAAGGTCCGCAGCGAGGCCAGCAATTGCAAATTGTGTTCCAGCGTCTTTCCGAAGCCGATTCCGACGTCGAGCGCCGTTTGATCCTCGGTCATGCCGGCCGCCTTGAAGCGGGTGAGCCGGTCGGCGAAGAAGTCCTTCACGGCCGCCACGACATCGTCGTATCTGGGTTCGACCTGCATGGTCTGCGGGGTGCCGAGCATGTGCATGGCGACGTAGCCGGCGCGGTTTTCCGCCACAATCTCCCACATCGCGGGCGATTCGCGGTTTGCGGCGATGTCGTTGACGATGGAGGCTCCGGCCGCCAAGGCCGCCCGGGCCACAGCCGGTTTTTGCGTGTCGATGGAGATCAGGGTTCCAAGGCGGGAGCGAATCGCCTCGATGACGGGAACAACCCGGGCGATCTCATCCGCCGCCGAAACGGGTTCCGCGTTGGGCCGGGTCGATTCGCCGCCGACATCGATGATCTCCGCCCCGGCCTCGCACATGCGTTCGGCGTGGTCCACCGCCTTGGAGAGGTCGGAGAATCGGCCGCCGTCGGAAAACGAGTCCGGTGTGACGTTGAGAATCCCCATCACGATCGTCGGTCTGGGGAAAACGAACTCGAAGCCGGTGCCGCGCCACGCTCCTGGCGCCGGCGGCGGGGAAATGGCGGCGGCTTCGCTCATGGGAACTGTTTCAGATCAGGCGTTTGAAGCGTGGATGTTCGGCGAGTTTGGCGACGAGTTGCTTGATCTTTTCCGACTGGCTCTTGTGGGCCAGCATCACCGCGTCGTCCGTCTGCACCAGAATCGTGTCGCTCACCCCGACCACGGCGATGGGTGTCCGACCCTTGGTGCGGCCGTCGAAGATGATGTTTCGCGCGGCATCGACATGGATGAAATCGGCCACGGCCGCATTGCCCTCGCGATCCTGCTTGATGTGGCGCGCGAGGGCGTTCCAGGCACCGAGGTCGTCCCACGCGAACGTGCCGTCGGCGACGACCACGTTCTTCGCCTTTTCCATCAGTGCGTAGTCGACCGAAATCTTGCGGATGGCCGGGTATTCCTTTTTGAGCACGCGATCCAGCGTGCCCTTGCCGGCCGCGGCGAACCAGCGATGGCAGGCGGCGTCCATGTCGGGCTGATGCTTTTGCAGCGCCTCGGTGATGGTGACGAAGGACCAGATGAACATGCCCGCGTTCCAACGGTAGTTGCCGCCGTTGACGTAGCCGAGGGCGGTGTCGTAGTCCGGCTTTTCCTTGAACTGGTTGACCTTCGAAAAGGCGGTCTTGTATTTGGTGCCACCCTTCGGCTTGGGCAGTTTCTCGCCGACCTCGATGTAGCCGTAGCCTGTGGCGGGCTCGTTGGGTTTGATGCCGATGGTGACGATCACCTGGCCGCGGCTTGCCAGATCGAAGCTGTCCTGCAGCACGCGCTGGAATTTCGCCTCGTCGGGGATGACGTGGTCGGCGGGCAGCACGGCCATCGTGCCGGTCGTCGAGCGGGCGCCGACGAGCGCCGCGCCGAGCGTCACGGCGGCGCAGGTGTCGCGGCCGATCGGTTCCGCCACCACGTTTTCCTTCGGCAGCTTCGGGAGTTGTCGTTGGACCTCCGGCGCCTGGGCCTTGTTGGTGATGATGAAGATGTTCTTCATCGGCACGAGCGGCAGGCAGCGATCCACGGCCTGTTGGAGGAAGGAGCGGTCGCCGAGAATCTTGATCAGCTGCTTCGGAGTCTTTTCGCGGCTGACGGGCCAGAAACGTTCGCCCCGGCCGCCGGCCATGATGATGACGAAGCGGTCGCTTTTGGCGTCCTTGGGTTTGGGAGCGGG
>JADHOF010000245.1 GCA_016779125.1 Verrucomicrobiia bacterium
CCGAATCCGGCCAGCTCGCCGCCCTCTGGATGCACCAGTCGCTCGGGATCGATCAACCGGTTCTCTTGCAAAAAGCGCTGTCCGCCAAGGACGCCAAAGTTCGCGCCGCCGCCGTTCGTGTTGCCTCCGACGCCCCGGGCAATCTTGCCTCGCTGAAAAAACGGGTTGCCGATCCGCATCCCCGGGTCCGATTGGAAGCCGTCCGCTCCCTCAGCCGTTTCAACTCCCTCGAAGCCGCAGAGACGATTCTCACCGTTCTCAATCATTCAATGGATCCCTTCCTCGACTACGCAACCTGGTTGGCCGTGAATGAACTCGACGCGGTCTTCCTGGCCGCCCTGCATGACGGACAATGGAGCCCGAACACCGCCGCGAAGGAAAAGCAGCTGGAATTCGTCCTCCAGGCGATCGAGCCCGCGAAAGCCGGCGACTACCTCGCCCGCCAGCTCGCCAAAGCGCCCCTGCCCCGCGACGGTGCCGGTCCCTGGATTGAACTGGTCGGCAAAGCCGGCGGCCGGGCTGAACTCGCCAAGCTTTACGAACAGGCGGTTCTGGACGGATTCGATCCCGACGCCACCCGGCGCGCCCTCACGGCGCTCGCCGAGGCACAACGTCTCCGAAACACCCGTCCGATCGGAAAACTCGACGGCATCCAGAAGTTCGTCAGCCACGAGGACATCGGCGTCCGCGTCGCTGCGGCCACCCTCGCCGGAGCCTGGAGGCAGGGAGCCCTCATTGGCTCGCTGATGAAACTCGCGGGCGATCCGAAATCAACCGACCCGCTTCGCAACGCGGCATTCGCCTCCCTTCGCGAAATCGGCGGTGGAGGCGCGGCCAAGGGGCTCGAATCACTGACCGCGAAAAGCAACCCGCCTCACGTGCGCAGACACGCCGTGATGGCCCTGTCAGGTCTCGATGTCGGAGCCGCCTCAAAGGCCTTCTACGACATCGTCGAAACGGCCACCGACGCCGAGTCCCTCCAGCTCTGGCGGACGCTTCTGCAACAGCGCGGAGCCGACGCCGCGATGGTGAAAAACTTCCCCGGCAAGATCTCACAATCCGCCGCGAGGTCGGGCCTTCGCGCGGCACGCGAAACAGGCCGGGACGTGAAACCCCTGATCGCGATTCTCACCCCGCACGCCGGCCTCACGATCGACCCCGAAAGCCTGAACCCGCAACGGCTGGCGGCCCTCTCGAAAGATGTGATCGCAAAGGGCGATCCGGCCCGTGGCGAACGCGTCTATCGCCGTCAGGAACTTGGCTGCACGCTATGCCATTCAATCGGCGGAATCGGCGGACAGGTCGGGCCGGACATGACCAGCATCGGCGCGGCGGCCCCCGTTGATTACCTGATCGAATCGCTCTTCAACCCCAACGCGAAGATCAAGGAAGGATTCCACTCGGTCACCATTGAAACCAAGGACGACTCGGAATTCAGCGGCATTGAAGTCAGCGAATCCGCCTCCGAGATCGTTCTTCGCAACGCGGCCAACCAGCTGGTCTCCGTGCCCAAGAACAACATCGCAAAAAAGCGCAACGGCCTCTCCCTCATGCCCGCCGGCCTGCTTGACATCCTATCGGAAAGCGAACGGCTCGATCTCGTCGCCTTTCTCTCCCGCCTCGGCAAGCCCGGCGAATTCGACGCCACCCGCAAGGGCATCGCCCGCCAGTGGCAGGTCCTGCCCTTCACGCACCGCATGGATCAGGACGGCTGGGACCGCGCCACAAAGCAGGGATTTGATGCCACATGGCAGCCGATGGAGAACGGACTTCGCCAAGTCCTGAGCTGGGCTCCGATGGCCACGCGGGTCAACGGCTCACTTCCTCAGGACGAACTCGAAAAACTCGCCGAGGTCCCCTTCAACGTCACCCTCAAGAGCCTTTTTCTGGGCACCCAATTCACTGTCAACGACACCAAGGTGGTAAGAATCAACATTCAAGGTGCCACGACTTCGGACATCTGGATCGACGGCCGCAAGGCGAAGATCCAAGACCTCATCCGAGGCGGCAACGCCACCTTGTCGACCAAGGTGGACGCCGGAAATCACCGGCTGATCATCCGTCTGGATGGTAGCCAAAAAATGCCCAAGCAGTTCACCGTCCAATCCGACGACGTGAATTTCAGCTCAAACTGAGTCTCCCTCCCGGCAGAAAATGTGCCATCCACCGAAAAATTCCCCAAAGAAGCTGTTGACTCGGGGATGCCGTTTGCTAGTTTCCGCGCTCCTTTGACGGGATTTCGCATGAAAACCTTTCTGCCTAAAGATCATTTAAATCAGCGTAATTGGCACATTGTCGATGCGGACGGCATGGTGCTCGGCCGCTTGGCACGTACCGTTGCCAACGTTTTGCGGGGCAAGAACAAGCCCACTTTCACTCCCCACCTTGATTGCGGTGACTTTGTCGTCATCGTGAACGCCGAGAAGGTCCGTCTGACCGGCAAGAAGGAAGTTGGTAAGATTTATCACACCTACTCCGGCTGGCGTGGTGGTGAAAAGATCACCCCGGCGAACAAACTGCGTGAGAAACATCCCGAAAAGATGATCGAACGCGCGGTCAAGGGAATGCTCCCGAAAGGACGTCTCGGCAGCAAGCTCTACACGAAACTCAACGTCTACAAGGGCGCTGCGCATCCGCACGCCGCCCAAAACCCCGCCCCCCTCGAAATCAAGGACTAAGCTGATCCATGTCTGACGCATCCTCCGACTTTATTGCCACAGGCCGCCGCAAGACGGCCGTAGCGCGTGTGCGCATGGCCCCCGGCTCGGGCAAACTCACCATCAACGGCCGGGAGTTCGACAACTACTTCAAAACCGAAGAGTACCGCACGCTCGCCGCGCAGCCTTTGGTCGTCACCGAGAATACCGGCAAGTTTGACATCACCGTGAACGTCAAGGGCGGTGGCCCTTGCGGTCAGGCCGGCGCAACCCGTCACGGGATCGCTCGCGCGCTGCTGAAGGTGGACGCCGAGCTTCGCCCTGCCCTCAAGGCTCAAGGCCTTCTGACACGCGATCCGCGCATGAAGGAACGCAAAAAGCCCGGCCAACCCGGCGCCCGCAAGCACTACCAGTTCAGCAAACGTTGATCTGCCTCGCTTTCAAAACCCCGCGGGCCTCGGCCTGCGGGGTTTTTTGTTGCCCCTTGTTCATCCTCAACCCGAACTTCACGCATGGATAACGTCAAAACCGCCATCGTCGGGGCCTCCGGCTATTCCGGCGAGGAGCTGGTCCGCCTGCTCCTGAATCACCCGCACGCCGAACTCAGCGCCGTCACCTCACGCCAATACGCCGGCAAAACGGTGGCCGAAATTTTTCCCCGCTTCGCGAGCCATCCGGTTGCCCGAAAGCTGAAGTTCACAGAGCCGGACGTCTGGGACCTCTCAAAGGCGGCCGATGTGATCTTCCTCGCCCTGCCCCACGGCGTGGCGGCGGAATACGCGATGGGTTTGATGGAGAAAGAGAAACGCGTGATCGACCTCAGCGCAGATTTCCGACTGAACAACGCGGACACCTATCTCGAGTTCTACGGCCACGAGCATCCCGCCCCGCATCTCCTCGCCGAGGCGGTCTACGGACTGCCCGAGATTTACGCGGATGAGATTCGGGGAGCCCGGCTCATCGCCAGCCCGGGCTGTTATCCCACCAGCATCCTGTTGCCCACAATCCCGCTGCTGAAGGCGGGACTGGTAAAACCGAACGGAATCATCGCGGATTCTCTCAGCGGAGTAAGCGGAGCCGGTCGCAAGGCCGAAATCCCTTATCTGTTCGCGGAATGTAATGAAAGCATGCGGCCTTACGGAGTTCCCAAACATCGGCATCTGTCCGAGATCGAACAGGAACTCTCCATCGCGGCCAACACCGACGTGACGATGCAATTCACGCCCCATCTGATCCCAGTCAACCGGGGCATTCTCACCACGCTCTATCTCGCGCCGGCCAAGCACTTCAATTCGACAAAGGAGGCGGACGCCATCGACGCGAAGATTCGCGAATGCTACCGGACCACCTATTCCGACTCGGGATTCGTCCGCATCCTGCCACCCGGGTCCCTGCCCGACACGAAGAACGTCGTGGGCACGAACTATGTCGAGATCGCGTGGCGCATCGACATCCGTACCGGTCGCCTGATCGTGATGAGCGCGGAGGACAACATCGTGAAAGGCGCCAGCGGCCAGGCCGTTCAAAGCCTGAACCTGATGTGCGGATTCCCGGAGACGGCAGGACTGCTTTGATTCGAACGGCTCAGGCGGAAACAAACTGCTGCCCGCGCGTCACGCCCAGCTGGCTGTGCAATTTCAGTTCGCGCCACAGCTGGCCTCCGCTCAGCTCGCCCCGCAAAAGGGACTGGTAGCTTGAGACAACGCGCCGGATTTCGGCCGGCGTTTCATCCATGAGATCGATCCGGAAATTCCGGACACCCGCAGCCGTCAACTGCTCCACCGATTCCGCCCCGGTCTGGGCCCGCGCGTTGTAGACGGTGTTGCGACAGCCGGCATCCGCCTTCAGCGGGTGCTCCAACCCCACCCGGTCGCGAATCTTCACGACATGGCTTTCGCAGGGCCGGCCGCAGTCCCGGTAGTCCTTGCCCGTCGACAGGAAGGCGCAGAAGACGCAGTGCTCCATGTGAAACATCGGCATGTGCTGATGAATCGTCACCTCGAACCATTCGGGCGGAGCCGCCCGCATCAGGGCTTCAAGCTGCACGTTGTTGAGATCGTAGGAGGCGGTCAGGCGCTCAAGACCGTGGCGGTTTCGAAACCAATCCGCAGTCAGCTCATTCGCGACATTCAGGGAAAAGTCCCCGCGTCGTCGGTCTTGTTCAAAGTAACGGAGATGATCGAAATTGCGGACGAGAAATCCATCCGGCCCGCATTCACGAACCTGTTTCAAAATCCACTCCTCCCCCGGTTTGAAGATGCGGGGAGGTGCCACGAAGATTTCCGTTCCCGCCATCGCCCGCTCTCGAAACCGCGCGACCGTCTCCCGATACTGTTTCGGAAATTCGAAATCGCAGTAGACCGTGCGAATCCCCGCATCGAGCACGGCGTCGAGCTGGCCCGGCTCGCGTATCTGCACGATCAGCTCCGGTTCGGAACGCCGCGCGGGCGAAGAACGCAGCCGCTCAATCGCCGGCCCGGCGCTCATCTGCCAACGTTTCGGAGCCCTTCGCAGTTCCTCAAGGCGGACGACCACTTCACGACGCATGCGATTCAATTCGCTCAGCGGCAACATCAGGCCACCCGGAAGATCCACTTGCATTCCCCCAAATTCAAAGGGCGTCGAGCCCAGCCGACCCAACTGCTCCCGGAGGACGTCTTCCGTCAAGGGTCGCTTCTCGGCCGGCGTCAACAGGGCTTCACTCTTTGCCTGCGCCACATGGCCTTGCTCGTCCCGCGCGAGAATCGAAAGCGCTTCAGCCTTCGCGCCACAGACCTCGAAGAACACCGGCCGCCGATGGCGGATTCGATCTCCTTCGTAGCTGGCCCGAACATCTTTCTTCAATTCCGGATCATCCGTCTTCCACACCCGATCTCCGGGATAGATCTTGCTGAAATCAACCGCGCCCTGGCGAAAGGTCACATCCTTGCCGTTGAAGATCTGGAACACGCGTCCGCCTTCCTCGCCGGCACCGGGGGTGCCGTGATCGAAAACAATGCCGTCGCCGGCCTTCAGTTCCTCCTCAAGTTTCAACGTCACCGTCTCCCGTCTGACAGCCGACACCGTGCCCAGATAGGCCCCCCGTTTCTTGCCAAAACGAGCGTGCACCAGGCGCTGATTGTCGATCCCTCGAAACCATCCGGTGTGCAGCCCGCGCGAAAACGCCATCTCCATCTCGTATTGATCCTGTCGCGTCGGCGCGACCGAGACCTGGTCCCGACATCGATCCAGGGCTTGACGATAAACGCGTACGATTCCGGCGACGTATTCCGGCGACTTCAAACGTCCCTCGATCTTCAAAGAGGTCACACCCGCCCGCACCAGATCGGGCACGACTTCCAAACCGGCCAAATCCTGAGGGCTCAACAAATACTGACGTCCCCCGAGATCAACGTCTTTGCCGTCGGAGACCAGATCGTAAGGCATCCGGCAGGCCTGCGCGCATTCGCCCCGGTTCGCCGAGCGGCCACCAAGAGATTCGCTCGTCAGGCACTGCCCGGAATAAGCCACGCACAACGCGCCATGCACAAACACCTCCAGCGGAAGTCGCGTGTCGCGATCCGCCGTCTCCGTCTGAATTCTTTCAATCTCCGGGATCGAACACTCCCGCGCGAGCACGGCGAGTTCGCATCCCAACTCCCGCGCGAAGGCCACGCCGCCGGCGCTTGAGACGGTCATCTGCGTCGAGGCGTGGATCGGAAAATCCGGCGACAGTCGGCGGATCAAACGGCAGATGCCGACGTCCTGCACGATCGCCGCGTCCACGCCGGCCGCGATGATGGAACGCAGGAAGGCTTCCGCATCGGCCAGTTCATCGGAGAAGACCAGCGTGT
>JADHOF010000246.1 GCA_016779125.1 Verrucomicrobiia bacterium
CGGGTCCTCATGCCGCACCGCGCGGATCAACAACGATTCATCCGCCTTCCCCGGAACGATCGCCGGACCGCGTTTGCCTCCGGATTTCCATCCCTGCTCCGTGTCCAGCAGCAGTCCGCCCTTCGAGTTCACGCCGGCGTGGCACCCGTAACAATGTTCGACGAGAAGCGGACGGATCCGTTTCTCGAAGAAGGCCAGGCCATCCTCCGCCGCCGAGACGCCAGCGGTCGCGATGGCGAGAACGGCGAAGGCCAAGATTCGTGCCGTCATGGTCATCAGACCTCCTCCAGCATCGTCGAGGCATCCCCAAAGCCGCGCGGGCGCACGTCCATTTTGTCCATCATCGACAGGAACAGGCGGCAGAGCTGGCGCTCCGGTTTGCCGCTGTAGTCGAGCACGCGACCGCCGGGAAGACGCCCGCCGGCCCCGCCGAGGACGACGACGGGAAGCTGGTCGTTGTCGTGTTTTGCCCCGGCCATCATGCTGGAGCAATGGAGGAGCATGGTGTTGTCGAGGAGGCTGCGCCCGCCTTCGCGGATGCCGTCGAGCTTGCCGGCGAGGTAGGCGACCTGGTCCATGAAAAAGCGGTTCACATGCAGCCAGTCCTCGCCGTCGCTGTGACTGAGGAGGTGGTGGATCATGTAGTCGATCCCGTGCCCCGGCTGCTGCCGGCTGGGCAGATTCGGGAAACGCAGGGCGCTGTGGTCGTTGTTCAGCTTCAGCGTCGTGATGCGCGTGGTGTCGGTCTGGAAGCCGAGGACCACGAGATCCATCATCAGGCGCATGTGCTCGCCGATGTCCTGCGGGATGCCGTCGGCGGGACGGGCGATGTTCGGCCTGTCCAACGTAGGCCGCCAGCCCTGCAACTCGCCGCGCGTGCCGGCATTCTCGATGCGCTTCTCGACCTCGCGGACGGAGTCGAGGTATTCGTCGAGCTTACGCTGATCGTCGCCGCTGAGCCCGCGGCGCAGGTCGGTGGCGTCGGACATGACGGCATCGAGCACGCTGCGATCGGCGGGCGAAGTCTCGTCCTTGAACAGCCGGTCGAAGGCCAGCGCCGGATACAGCTCCAGAGGCGTCGGCGTGGTCGGCGAGCTCCACGAGATGTGCGAGCTGTAGAGCATCGAGTAATTTTTGTGCACCGAAGGATTCGACTTCTCGCAGGCGAGAACGAGACTCGGCACCTTCGTGCTGCGTCCGTAGGTCTGTGCGAGCATTTGATCGAAGCTGGTGCCGGAGCGGATTTCCCCGCCGCTCGCGATGGGCGCGCCCGAGAGCATGTTGCCGGTCTGCGAGCTGTGGATGTTGCCCTTGCGCGCCTCTTCGTGATAGAGGCCGCGGACGAAGAGCATCTTTTCGCGATACGCCGCGAGCGGCTCGAGGACGCGGCCGAGTTCCATCGCCTTGCCCTCGCCTTTGGCCCACCATTCCTTCGAGTGAAAGCCGTTGCCGGAAAAGGTGACGCAAAGCCGCACGGGCGCCTCGCTGGCGGGACGGTTGCGCTTCGGTTCGTCGCCCCAGACATTGAAGGATTCAAGCCAGGGCAGGGCCATGGTGACGCCGGTGCCGCGTAGGAAGGTGCGGCGGGAGAAGCGGTGTGAGTGGGAGTTCATGGTGATTGAAGGGTTGTTTACCAAAGGCGCGAGGCTCCCAACGACGAGAGCGGTGTGTCTGGAGATAGGATGGTCATGCCGGATTCCATGGCTTGCGCCGCAAGCAGGCGATCAAACGGGTCGGGATGGACTCTCGGGAGTTCACCGCTCAGATAGATGGCATGCTGATTAAGGTGCAGAGACTGGACTTGGTGATAGCTGAGTTTTTCCGGAATCCACACGCGAGGGATGCCCGGCAATGGGAGCCTTCCGATCGAGTGCTTCATCGTGATTTCCCAAACGCTCACGTCGCTAAGGTAAAGCTCGCTACTTGGGTCATTAAGAGCCACGACGGCAGCCGTAGGCAGCATCGATGGCTGTTGAGAATGCCAAAGGAAAGTGCAGGTATCGAGCAGGTATCTCATAGTCCCCACTCCTTCAGTTCGTCTTCGGTTAGCGGTGCAAAGGCTGACAAAGGAAACTCAAATGGCTTCCCTTTGATATCACCCACTTTAGGGCGTGCCTTCTGTTTGGGCTTCTTCATGGGCACGAGCATCGCGACGGCCGTCTTACCGCGGGCGATGATGAACTCCTTGCCGAGCTCAACGTCGGCAAGGTATCGTGACAAATGGGTCTTTGCTTCGTGAGTAGTGATCGTTGTCATAGAGGCCTTAGAGTATCGCGATCCAAAAGTTAGTCAACTTAGTCCACCTTTTAGTGCCGTCCTCTGCCGTTCCGGAATTGCGGGCTCAGGACGATGTGCTCGACGAGGTCGCCGATACGGTTTCCTTCAACCGCGACGAGTTCGTCGAGAAGGGGCTGGTCGGAGAGTTGCACGCTGCGACCGAGGGCGTAGCCGAGGAGCTTGCGGCAAAATTGGCGGAGGAAATCCTCGCGCCGCGCACCTGCTAGGTAGTCACGCAATCCCTCGATCCCGGCGATGGCGGTGCCGTCACGCAAAACCGTTTTCGTGTCGGCCTCGCGGGCGCGACCGATCGCATCGAAGCCCTCGAGGGCAAAGCCGTAGGGATCGATGCGGCTATGGCAGCCCGCACAATTCGCGTCGCGGCTGTGGCGCTCGATGAGCTGGCGCTCGGTGAGTCCCTCGGGAGCCTCGTCGGGTAAAATGGGCACGCCCTGCGGCGGATTCGGCAGCTTGTCGCCAAGGATGACCTCGCTCACCCAGGTGCCGCGCAGGATCGCGCTGGTTCGGGAGGCACCGGAGTGTTTCGCGAGAGTCGCGGCAAAGCCGAGGATGCCGCCGCGACCGTGTTCGCGCAGGCCTTCGATGCGATGCCATTCGGGAGAGCTCGCATTCTCAAGACCGTAAAATGCGGCCAGGGAACCGTTCACGAAGGTGTGATCCGCATCGAGCAGGGAGAGAACGCTGCCGTCGTTCTGGAAGAGATCGATGAAAAAGCGGGTCACCTCCTCTTGCATGTCGTCGCGCAGACCGGTGAACTCCGGGAAATGGCGTTCGCTCTTTTCGTCGAGGGTGGCGACGTCGCGGACGTGGAGATACTGGCAGCCGAACTCAGTGGCGAGGCGACGGATCTCTTTCGTTTTCAGCAACCGCCGCGCCTGGGCGGCGAGAACCTTGTCTTCACTCAGTCGGCCCGCAGCGGCGAGAGCACGGAGTTCGTCGTCAGGCGCGGAGGAGGTCAGAAAATAACTCAGGCGCGTCGCCAGTTCCCAGTCGCTCACCGGACCGGTCGTTTCCGGAGCCTGTTCGCCCCGGTATAGAAAGGCCGGTGAAGTCAGCACACGCGCGACCATGAGCCGGGGAGCGAAGGCTCGGAGCGAGGTTTTCTCCGACTCGGTCAGGGTGCGACGCCAGGCCTTCGCGGCAAAATCGATCACGGCCTCGCGCTGCGCGGCATCGGCATTGGCTTTCTGTTGTTTGAACTTCGCTGCGGCGGCGAGGATGGGCTTGCGCATCGGCTCGAAGGCCGAAGGTTTGGCGTCCTGCGTCGCGTATTGAAAAAGCTGCTCGAAGACATCGACCTGTTTCAGCGGGGCTTCGCTCACGAAGAGCAACTCGTCCCAGAGCCGGTCGAGTTCGCGGGCCTGGGTCTCGTCGAGGATGAGGCGCTTCAGATGGGCATCTTCACGATGGAAGAGGGTCAGGGTCACGATCTCATCGACGGGGACGATTTTTGAATAACAAAGCGCGATCGGGAAAAGGGAACGGAACTCGTCGAAGGCCGTCTCGAAGCGTTTCCACGATTCACTGGCCGGGTTCGCGATCACGGGAAGGCGGTGACGGGTGACAAGGTTGTTGTCGCTCCATTGGCCGCTCTTGAGTCCGGTCTCCGTATCCCCGGCGATGAGACCCGGGCGCGGATCCGGCTTTTCCGCGAGCACGCGCATCTGCACGCTGCCCGTTTCCTTCGCGGCGAGACGACCCGTCACGACAAATTCGGCTCCGGCGGCGAGTGCGGCGGGAATGGCGATTTCCACGACGGAGGGCGCCTTCGCGAGGATGGGTTTGTCAGGCTCCTGCGAACGGAACGATCGCATCGCCGGTGCGAGGAGCGGGCTGCCCAGGGGGAAATCCTGTTCGAGATACCGGCGCACCGCAGCGGCCAGCTCCGGCGAAGGGGCACGACGCCACGTAGCGAGCGGAGCGGGCAGATCGGGCGCAGTGGCGAGAGCGGCGGGTTGGCTGAGGAAGTGCCAGGCCCCGTGCGGATTGCCGACGAGAATGTCGGGCGAAACCTCCTTCGCGAGATCCCAGGTCGTTTTGCCGTCATCGAGGCTCAAATTCACCGCGGTGAGGTCGCAACTGTGATTCCCTTCGCGGGGCCCAACAACGAGCGCGATGACCTGCCCTGCCTCGATGCGCACGTTCTCGAAAGGCCCGAACGGGATCACCGTCGCCCCTTTCGTTTCCCCGCTCGCGAGGACCTCGGTGGCGTGACCACGACGTAGCTCGAGTGCCCAGGTGACGCCGTTGCCGCATTCGGGATGGGCGTCCGAGACGTCGCCGGAAAGCCGCAGCGATCCCGAGACCGGGCTGCGCCATGCGATCACCGAAGCGAGTGTCGGCGAAGGATGGGTCGCGACGCTGTGGGCTTTCATCACGCCCGGCGTCCGCACCGTGGCGTCGGAGGAGTTCGCGAGCACGCTCAGCGCGTTTTCGCCCTGCCAGCCGCGGATGAAATTGTAATCCGGTGTGCCGGACATCTTTTTCGTGAGGAGCGGCTCGAGCTTCGTCGTGCCGAAGCCGAGAACCTCGCGCCAGGCGAGGAGCAGGTCTTTGTCAGGATCATCCCCGTCTGCGGCGATGGCCGCGAGAAGACGTTCGCTGCTTTCGATGATGCGGGAGCGCTCCTTTTCGAGGTGGGCGACGAGATCCGGCAAGGCGTGCGCCGGAAGATCGGGACGGCCCGGTGCGACGAGCCGGGCCCCCTCCCAGATCACTTCGTCGCCTGCCGTGCCATCGCCGGCGTCGGTCGTGGTGAGATAAAGGATCGTGTCGCGGTCGCCGTCCAGTTTCACGCGCATCTCGTGGCTCGCAACGATCGGCGCGACGGGCTCCTGCCATGACTTCGGCCCATTCTGCTTGCCGATGTGACCCACCGTCGCGAATCGCCAGAGGGTGTTTTGCAAGGGTTCGATGTCCGCCGCGGTCAGGGTCTTCTCGCGAAACTTCGCCCGCAGGGGATCGAGCAGGGGCGACGGTGAATCGCCTTTGAGTGCCTCTGTCAGAATGGCGAGGTATTTTGGGCTGAGGCCGTCTGCGGTGCCACGACCCTGGACGGCATCAAGATACGCGCCGAGCGGCAGGCGCCCGCCATCGGTGCCGAGTTCGAGATCGATGCCTTGCTGTTTCTTCCGGTCGCCTTTCCCGGTGACAGTGTGTTTGGCGTAAATCGCCCGAATCCTGGCGAGGGTTTCATCAGTCCAGTCCCGTGATGAATCGCTCGCGGAGAACCGCACGCCGTCTGGCAGCAGGACTAGGTGATTCGCGATCTCCTTCGCCGCATCGAGATACTTCGTGAGCAAAGCGGGCGACATCACCAGAGCCGCACCCGCATTGGCGAAGCCCTCGCCCGCCGCTCCATCGACGGGAAACTCCCGCGCCGGATCAAGCGACTCCACCCCGGTGAGGTCGCGGAGAGTGTAGGTGTATTCGTGATTTGAGAGACGCCGCAGCACGACCGGACCGGGATCACCAGCATTGGCGAGGGCGATGTCACCCAAGGTGCCTTGGATCCAATCGATGAGCAGCTTCAGTTTTTCGGGAGAAGGCTGCGGTTTTGCCTTCGGCGGCATTTCCCCGTCGAGGATCTGCTCCAGCGAGTGCTCCCAGACGACCGGATCGCGCTTTATAAGATCGAGCGAGCTGAAGCGCTCGAGGTCAAGATCGCCCTTCTGTTTTTCAGTCGAGTGGCAGGTGATGCAATATTTCTGGAGGAGAGGCTGGATGCTTTTCCCAAAGATCTCCTGCTCATCGCCAAAGAGCGGAGCCGCAAGCAGAAGGCAGAGGAAGGAGGTGAGAAGTTTCATGGCTTCACCTCCGTGATAGGGAGCCATTCCCGCCAGCCAAGGATGTGCTGGCGCATCATCCGTTCACAGGCCACTGGGGTGGCTGTCTGAAAACAATGGACGATCTGCTCATGCGCCCCGGCCGTTCCTTCGCGGGTATCGAGACGGCTGTTGCGATGGCTGCGGTGGAGATGCCCGAGCCAGAGTTCCAGCTCACTGCGCAATGAGCGCCACAGTTTCAAAAGCCGAGAGTTGCCGGATGCCTCGACGATCAGTTCGTGAAAGTCCTGGTCGAGGCGCGTCTCCTCCGCGAGCGACTTCGCCTTGCGTGTCGCCTGGATGTTGCGTTCGAGGGCTGACTCATCCGCCTTCAACTTCGGAGCCGACAACCTC
>JADHOF010000247.1 GCA_016779125.1 Verrucomicrobiia bacterium
CCTTGAAGCGCCCGGGCCAACGCATCACCAACGGCACCCGCACGGCTTCCTCGTAGAAGTGCGGCCCCTTCAGATAAAGCCCGTGGTCCCCCAGCATCTCGCCGTGATCGGACATGAAGATCACGATCGTGTTCTCGCACTGCCCGGACTCCTCCAGAGCGTCAAGGATCCGCCCAACCTCGTGGTCAATGTGTTCGCACATCGCATAATAGGCCGCCGTCACCTCGCGCCGATCCCGGTCGGTCATGCCCTTCACATCGAAGTAACCGGGATTGTTGTGCGCCCACACGGAATCCAGCTGTTGAAACTTCGGCTTGTTCGCCAGCTCCCCTTCGCGCGCCTTCGGCAAGGGCATTTCGTCCGGATCATAACGCTCCAGAAACTCCTTTGGGGGATCGAAAGGATGATGCGGCCCAAAGCAATTGAAGCTGAACATCCACGGACGCCCCTTGTGCTCGCGCAAAAACTCGATCGCCATTTCCGCGCACCAGGTCGTCTGGTGAAATTCCGTGGGAATGCCTTCCTTCACATAGGCCGTTCCCGGTCCCTGATAAAGCTCCGCCCAGGTCTTCCCCTGCTGCTCCAGCCACTGCGTGTAGGCATTCTCCGGCCAGTCCGGTTGCGGATGATGCGACCAGAGAAAGGTCTCATAGCCGTCGTCGATCCGCATCTCGACCTTGCCTTCAGAGCACGATGCCAGATGCAGTTTGCCGGCCAATCCGCAGGTATAGCCATTGTCCGCCAGAATCCGCGAGATCAACCGCTCATCCGGCGGCATCGCCTGACCATTCTGCCGGCAGCGCGTCGTGCGCGGGTAACGCCCGGTGAGGAACGAAGCCCGGCTCGGCGTGCAGACCGGACTCTGACAATACGCCCGCTCGAAAGCCACGCCGTCACTGATCAAGCGATCAATGTTCGGCGTGTCGATCCGCGAATTCCCCAGCGCGCGAATTGTGTCATAGCGCTGCTGATCCGTGCACAACCACAGGATGTTCGGTCTTTCCGTCTCGGGCATGGCGGAAACTAGAACAGAAATCCCTTCCCTGTCACCCATCGCCGCCATTCGACTGGCGGGACCTTGAGGGAGCCCCTACAATTCCCGTCACATGGCCGATGTCACGTTACTCATGCAGGCCGCCGCCGCGGGCGACGCCCGGGCGGGCGCGGAGTTGCTGCCGTTGATCTACGACGAACTGCGCCGGCTGGCCGCGCACAAGATGGCCGGTGAAGCGGCCGGTCATACGCTGCAACCCACCGCGCTGGTCCACGAGGCCTGGCTGCGCATCGCGGGCGATTCGCCCGTCCAGTTTGAGAACCGCGCCCATTTCTTTGGCGCCGCCGCCGAGGCGATGCGCCGCATCTTGATCGACCGCGCCCGGCGCCGGCTCGCCGCCAAGCGGGGCGGCGCCGCGGTGCCGGCGGCACTGGACGCGATCGAGGTCCCTGCCGCCGACATGGACGACGACCGCCTCCTGGCCGTGAACGAGGCGTTGGAGAAGCTGGCCGCGCTCGATCCACGCAAGGCCGAACTGGTGAAAATGCGCTACTTCATCGGGATGAGTTTTGCCGAGGCCGCGGAAGCACTGGGGATCGCCGTTCCGACAGCCAAGCAGTGGTGGACCTACGCCCGGGCCTGGCTCACGGTCGAACTGCGATCGGAAGTTGGACTGGAACCCGGGCCGTAGTTTTTTTTCGAAAACCCACATACTTTTCGCCCGACGGTTACGCATGTAGAGGAGAATGAAGCCCACCGACGAATCTGAACTGTTCGCCCGCGTCCTTGACATGCCCGTGGAAGAGCGGGAGGCCTTTCTCACCGCCGCCTGTGGGGAGGACGCCGGACTACGCCGGCGCCTGGAGACACTCCTCGCCGCCCACGAGCAGCCGGACACGATGCTGGCCGGACAATCCGGCACGCTTCCCCCTGCGGAACGGATCAGCTTCTCACCAACCCGTGCCGAGGAGTCCGTCGGCCAGCGGCTCGACCGCTTCAAGCTGCTGGAGAAGCTCGGGGAAGGTGGCTGCGGCGTCGTGTATGTCGCCGAGCAGACCGAACCGGTGCGGCGGCGGGTCGCGCTGAAGGTCATCAAACTGGGCATGGACACCAAGCAGGTCATTGCCCGCTTCGAGGCCGAGCGGCAGGCCTTGGCGATGATGGATCATCCCAACATCGCCAAGGTGCTGGATGCGGGCACCACCGGGCAGGGCCGGCCCTACTTCGTCATGGAACTCGTTCGCGGCATTCCCATCACGGACTACTGCGACCAGACCAACCTGCCCATGGCCGAGCGCCTTGACCTGTTCATCAAGGTCTGTCGCGCCATCCAGCACGCCCATCAAAAGGGCATCATTCACCGGGACATCAAACCCTCGAACATCCTCGTCACCCTGCACGACGGCGTGCCCGTGCCGAAGGTCATCGACTTCGGCATCGCCAAGGCGACCGAGGGCCGGCTCGCCGACGCGACGGTCTACACCCAGCTGCATCAGTTTGTCGGCACCCCCGCCTACATGTCACCCGAACAGGCGGAGATGAGCGGACTCGACATCGACACCCGCAGCGACATCTACAGCCTCGGCGTGCTGCTCTACGAACTGCTCGCCGGGCGAACGCCTTTCGACGGCAGGGAACTGGTCTCGATGGGCATCGATGCGATGCGCCGCACCATCCGCGAAGCGGAGCCGGTCCGTCCCAGCACGCGACTGGCCACCTTGTCCGGCGAGGAACTGACCACCGCCGCCAGACGGCGCTCCGCCGACACCGCCAGACTGCTGCATCTGCTCAAGGGTGATCTCGACTGGATCGTCATGAAGTGTCTGGAGAAGGACCGGCAGCGCCGTTACGAAACCGCGAACGGCCTCGCCGCCGACATCAGGCGCCATCTTGCGAATGAACCCGTCGACGCCCGCCCGCCCAGCGCCCTCTACAAGTTTCGCAAGGCCTGGCGGCGAAACCGGCTGGTCTTCAACGCCGGAGCCGCCGTTTCCGGAGCCCTGTTGCTGGGTATCTTTCTGGCCACCTGGCAGGCAAAGCGCGCTCGGGCGGAGAGGCATCGCGCGGAGCAGGCCCGTCAGGTCGCCGTGAAACACGAGGCCGCCGCAAGCTTTGAAGCGCAACGGGCCGCCTCGGCGGAGAAAGGTGAGAAGGAACTCCGGATGATCGCGGAACAACAACGACTCGCCGCGCGCCGTCGCGCCTACGCCGCGGACATGCTGCTCTGCCAGCAGGCACTGGTCGCCAACAACCTGCGCGAAGCGCGCCAGTTGCTCGACCGCCAGCGCCCCGGTGAAGGCGAGGAGGATTTGCGGGGTTGGGAATGGCGTCATCTCTGGCTGCGCTGCCGGTCATCCGCACTCTTTGAACTGGGTCCCCGAACGACCCGCGGCCTGAGCGCCCGCTATTCCGCGGATGGCAAGAAGGTGCTGACCTACGAGGACGGCGGCAGGGTCAGCCGCTGGGATCTGAACAGTCGCACGGAAGAGGCGGTGTTGCAGGAAGGCGACGACTCCAGCCGCGCCATCCTGCGATCCAATTCCGGTCTCATGACCGTGTCCGACGATGGCGGCCGGCTTGCCGCCTCGGGCCGCCAACCGGACGGCAGCTACGTGATCCGCATCTGGGATCTGGTGACGGGCACGCTGGTCTGTGAACTGCCCACGGGAAGCCATCACGCCAGCGCGCTGGCAATTTCTCCCGACCAGGCGACCTTGGTCGCCATCATACCCGGTGCGGCCAAGGCGGTGATGTGGGACATCGGGACGAAAGCGAGGCGGAAGGAGATCAATCTTGGAGATGGCGAAGGAGATGGCATCCGCCAGCAGATTTACGGCGCTGCAAAGTATTCGCGGGCCGGCCGTTTCCTCGCCACCGGAGGGGGGACCGACATCGTGCACCTGCTCGACCTTCAGTCCGGGAAGGAACGCCTGCTCGAAGTTCCGGGCCATGGCGGCATCCGGACGATGGACTTCTCGCCGGACGGCCGCCGACTCGCGATCTGCCGAGGTTTCATTGATCCAACCATCCGGATCTTCGACATCGGTGCAGCCACCTTCGATGCCGACAGGAAGCCGCCCGTTCAAGAGTTGCTGGGACACAACGGCTTTATCGCCGACCTGGAGTTCTCGGCCGACGGCAGACTGATGGCCACGGCCGGCGGCGATCAAACGATCAAGATCTGGGACACCGCCACCTGGGCCGAAGTCACCACGCTCCTGGGCCACACCGATGAGGTCTGGTCCGTGGCTTTCTCGCGGGATGGGCAACACCTGCTCAGTTCCGGCAAGGACAAACGTGTCCTTATCTGGTCCCTCGCGAATGCGCACCAACAAGCGGGAATCCAGACGATGCGGCTGAAGGGGTTGAAATCCCTGGACGCGTCTCCCGATGGCAGATCGTTTGTCACGATCTACGACGGCGTCGTCCACCTGCAGGGAGCCACCAGTTCCATCCACGAGGAGCTCGGCACCAACAACGTGTTCGCCGCCTGGGCTTCAAAGAACGAAATCCTGCTGGGTGTCACGGAGCCCAACCAAATCAAGGCCTGGAATCTCGACGATCAATCGGTCGCGTCTTTTCCGCTCACAACCCAGGCCGGGACACCGATCTTCGTATATCTGCCCGCCACCCGGCAGTTGGTGTCCGCGGTGGAGGACACCAACCAGAACACCGTCACCTTCGCGCGCTGGGACGTGGTCACCCGGCGGAAACTGTCCGCGTGCGTGATCAACGATCTTCCGATAAGAACCCGCAATCCCGCCCTGGATCTGCGCCGGACAATGTCTCAGGATGGCCGGCGGCTGGCCATCCTACGCCCGGGCAATCAGGTCGAGATCTACGATCTGACCACCGGTCGGATGACGACGACCTGGCAGGCGCAGGAGGACGCGATTCAAGGCCTGGGAATCTCTCCCGACGGAAATCTCGTGGCCAGCGCCGCGCGGGACGTGCCGGAAATCGACATCCAGGAAGTCTCCACCGGAAAGAAGCGGACCACCCTGCACGGACACAATCTGGTCCTGCTGCACATCGGTTTTTCCACGGATGGTTCGCGAATGGTTTCGTCGACCATCGGTTCCGAACCGGTCAAGTTGTGGGATACCCGGAGCTGGCACGCCGTTTTCAGTTTTGCCTCCGAACCCGGCACCTTTCTGTGGCAACCGTGGTTTTGTTCTGACGGCAACACCATCTCGATGGCGAAAGCCGTTCACTCCACCCGCGAAGCCACGATCCGGGTCTGGCAGGCGCCGACCATGGAACAGATCAACGCCGCCGAGGCAAGACCCTCGACATCGTCTCACGGCACGATGCGCACGCGATAGAACTGAGCCGCGGAAGAACCGTCGTCTTGGAACTCTTCGCGGCGGGTGTTGAAACCGGCCGGCCGCCGGTCGTCGCCGCCTTGCCGCCAGTTGTTGGTGCCGCCCAGAGTGTCGGAAACCTCGACGCGGTAGGCGCGTCCGGGGCGAGAGTTCCAGTAAACGCGCGTGCCATTCGTATCGCGCAGCAGTTCGAGCAGGAGCCGGTCGGCGGGATCGTTCGGGTCGGTGTCGGCGAGGTATTCGTCGCGATCCGAGACTCCGTCGCCGTCCTGGTCGGCGAGCCCGTTGCGGGCCAAGGCGGCGAAGTGGCGCAGTTCCCAGTTGTCGTCCACGCCGTCGCCGTCCACGTCACTGAAACCGTCGCTGATCCGGATCACGCGCAACCGCAGTTCATTGTCGAGTTCATCGACTTCGGTCACGGCATCCGATGGGTCCACCGCGATCACGAGATTCACCGGGCCGTTGGTCAACAGCTCGAACAAATGCGCGGTGAAGACGATGTTGGTCGTCGCGCCCGGCGCCAGGGCGCCGATCGTTCCGTTGGTGGCGACCGCATCGTTGACGCGCAGCTCGACCGTCGTCGCGGGCGTGGTCAACGGTCCGTCGTTGGCCACGGTCAGCTCGACGCGATGCAGGCGGTTTGACGCGATGAAGCCGACACTGCCGCGAGTGATCGCCCAGTTCGGCAACTGCAGGTCCAGCGCGGTGCGGTTGTTGGTCTCGTCGAGTTCCGCAAGCTGGTTGTTCGGGTCCGCCACGACGAAAATGCGCGCAGGGATTCCGTTCGTCGGCACGTCGTAACTGAACGTGGCTTCGATGGTGGCACCGCCATCCAACGTGATCGTCTGCGTGGCAAGCACAGCCCCACCCAGGTCTGGATCGCCGCCGTAAAGCGTCACCGTCAACGCGTCTGCGCTTCGCAGCCCGGTGTTCGCAATGTCCGCCGCCAACGACACCACGTTGCCGGGAGCCACTGTGCCGGACGCCAGTCGCAGACCGGTCACGGCCACATCCGGTGCGAGCGAGCCGCGGCGCCAATGCAGATCCACACGATCGGTCGCGGGGTCGCGGAGATTGTGCAGCACGCCGAACTGTC
>JADHOF010000248.1 GCA_016779125.1 Verrucomicrobiia bacterium
GGTTCATCATCGACTCGTAGTCACCGTAGGCCTCGTAGGCCTCCAACATGGTGAACTCCGGATTGTGCCGGCGGCTGAGCCCTTCGTTGCGGAAGTTCCGCCCGATCTCAAAGATCTTGTCCATGCCGCCAACCAGCAGCCGCTTGAGATAAAGCTCCAGCGCGATGCGAAGATAGAACTGGCAACCGAGCGCGTTGTGCTGCGTCACAAAGGGCGTCGCCGCCGCCCCGCCCGGAATCGCCTGCATCATCGGCGTCTCGACCTCCACGAAGCCGCGACCGTGGAGGAAGTTTCGAATCTCCCGGATGATCGCGCTGCGTTTCAGAAAAGTGTCCCGCACGTCCTCGTTCGCGATCAGGTCCAGATAACGCTGACGGTAACGGACTTCGGTGTCCTCCAACCCGTGCCACTTCGCCGGCATCGGACGCAGCGCCTTGGAAACCACCGTGATCTCCTGCGCCTTGACGCTGATCTCCCCCATGCGGGTCTTGAACATCAGCCCTTTCACGCCGATGAAATCGCCCAGGTCCAGGCACTTCACCACCTTGAAGAGATCGTCACCGAGCGCCTTGGCATTGGCGAAAATCTGGATGCGCCCCGACCCGTCGCGCAGATCCAGGAACTGGCTCTTGCCCATGTCGCGATGGGCCGTGATACGTCCGGCCACCATCACCTCGGTCTCATCGTTGTAGTCGCCGCCCTCGTAGCGCGTCCGGGCATCCGCGCAGCCGACCGACGGCGTGAACTTGTTCGCGAAGGGCTTCACACCCAGGGCTTCGAGTTCCTTGAGGTTCGCCTTGCGCTGCTCGATCAATTGATTGGTGTCGTCCATATGCGAAGCCCGCCACGGCGGGGGCGGGATTTTTAGGGAATTCCGGGAATCGCGGCAAAGGAATTACGCGCGCCGCCCTCCCGCGCTGCCACCATCCTCAAAAGCGCACGTCGATCACCGCACCCGGAGCCAGGCCGAAGTCTTCCGCCGCGCTGCCACCGTTGACCGCAATTTCCAGAAATCCGCTTGATCCCGGCACCGCGACCGGATCACCGGTTCCCGCAGCCTGATAACACACCGCCGTGAGCCCCAGCTCGACGTCGCCGTGCAGCACGCGCAGCCCGCGGCGCTCGGGCAGATCGGCGTGCGGGAGGTTGGTGATCGCATTGCCGAAACGATCGACATAAAGCACCACGCCCCGCAGTCCGCCCGCACCCGACTCAACCTCCGGCCAAGCCAGCTCGACCAGCTCGTCGGTGGGCGGCCCGAAATGGGAAACCGGAACGCCGTTCGCGATCTCCGCCGCCACCGGAGCAAACACGTCCCGCCCGTGAAAGGTCGCGCTCACCACGTCGCGAAAATATTCGGCGTTCTCCAATCGGTGGATGGCCCGCACCTCCTCGTTCCGCAAGGCCCACGAAAGAACCCCGTTGTCCGGCCCGACGAAGAAGCCGTCCCGGGCGTCCACCGCGATCGCGGGACGCCCGCTTCCCACGCCCGGATCCACCACGGCGACGTGCACCGAGTTTTTCGGGAAGAACCGGCACCCCGCCATCAAGGCAAACGCTCCCGCCCGAATATCTCCCGGCGCCACCCCGTGTGTGAGGTCGATGACGACGGCCTTCCCGCAACGATTCGCGATCACGCCCTTCATCGTGCCGACAAACCAGTCGGCAAGTCCGAAGTCGGTGGTGAGCGTGATGCACGGCGTCGATTGACTCATCACCGGAGAATGAACGGGGTCCCGCTCCCGTCAACCCGGACAAAGCCGGATCTTTGGCCGACAGACCAAGAAAACCGCCCCGCCGTCTTGGCAACGAAGCGCGGCACCGGTATACAGCCCGCCACGCAAATGGAATCACGCCGGAAGTCAGCCCCCATGCCAACGCCACAAAACACCGGGACCAACGCCCCTTTCCAAAAACTGCTCGCGGCCAACCGGTCCGAGATCGCGATCCGCATTTTTCGCGCCGCCACCGAGATGCGTCTCCGCACGGTGGCCGTCTACGCGCAGGAGGACCGCTTCTGCATGCATCGTTTCAAGGCGGATGAATCCTATCTGGTCGGCAAGGGCAAGGGCCCCGTCGCGGCGTATCTCGACATCCACGGCATCGTCACCCTTGCGAAGGAAAAAGAGGTGGACGCCATCCACCCGGGCTACGGGTTCCTGAGCGAGAACGCCGACTTCGCCCGCGCCTGTGAAAAGGCCGGCATCACCTTTGTCGGTCCGCGCGCCGAACTGCTCGACATGATGGGCGACAAAACCGCCGCGCGAAATGTCTGCCAACGCATCGGCGTGCCGACCTTGCCCGGAACGGACGAGGCCATTGTCGACCGCGACGAGGCGCTGAAGGCGGCTCGCAAGATCGGGTTTCCATTGATCATCAAGGCGGCCTTCGGGGGCGGAGGTCGCGGCATGCGGGTGGTGCGCAAGGCATCCGAGCTGCAGGGCCTTCTCGACGAGGCCCAGGCCGAGGCCGGGCGGGCGTTCGGCAATTCGGCGGTATTCCTCGAAAAATACATTCCCCGCGTGAAACACATCGAGGTGCAGATCATCGGCGACCGTCACGGGAATGTGCTTCACCTGCACGAGCGGGATTGCTCGGTGCAACGTCGGCATCAAAAGGTCATCGAGGTGGCGCCCAGCTTCGGCCTGCCGGAGGGCGTCATCAGCGAACTGTGCGAGGGTGCCGTCCGTCTGGCAAAGGAGATCCGCTACGACAACGCGGGCACGGTCGAATTCCTTTACGATCTGGACACGCACAAATGGTACTTCATCGAGATGAACCCGCGCGTGCAGGTCGAGCACACCGTCACCGAGGTGATCACCGGGATCGACATCGTGCGCAGCCAGATTCTGATCGCGCAGGGTCACGCGCTGCATTCACCGGAGCTGGATCTGCCGTTCCAGGCGGATATCCCGAAGAACGGCTACGCGATCCAAAGCCGGGTCACGACCGAGGATCCCGAGAACAATTTCATGCCGGACTACGGCAAGCTGCTGGCATACCGGTCTCCCGGCGGACTGGGAATCCGGCTGGACAGCGGCATGGGCTACACCGGCGCGGTCATCACACCCTTCTATGACTCCATGTTGGTGAAGGTCATCGCCAGCGGCCGGAACTACGAGATCACGATGGACCGCATGCATCGCGCCTTGTCCGAGTTTCGCATTCGCGGCGTGAAGACGAACATCCCCTTCGTCGAGAACGTCATCGCGCATCCGGAGTTCCGCAGCGGCCAGGCCACCACCTCGCTGATCGACCGGACACCCGGGCTGTTTTCCTTCCGTCCCCGCCAGGATCGCGCAACGAAGCTGCTGAACTTCCTGGGCAACGTGATCGTGAACGGCAACCCGCATGCCAAGGGCTTCAAACCCGCAAAGCCGTTCAAGCTTGCCAATCCGCCCGTGTTTGACCACGCCGCACCGCCGCCAAAAGGGACCCGCGATCTGCTGCTGGAAATGGGGCCGAAAAAATTCGCCGAATGGACCAAGCAACAGAAGCGTTTGCTGATCACCGACACCACCTTCCGCGACGCCCACCAGTCGCTCATGGCGACCCGCATGCGGAGTTTCGACATGCTGGCCTGCGCGGACGCGCTCGCACACCGGCTCGGCGACGCAAGGACGGGCCTCTTCTCCCTGGAGATGTGGGGCGGCGCGACCTTCGACACCGCGATGCGATTCCTCAACGAAGACCCGTGGGAACGGTTGCGGCAACTGCGCGAGAAGATCCCCAACATCTGCTTCCAGATGCTCTTTCGGGGCAGCAACGCGGTGGGCTACTCAAACTACCCGGACAATGTCGTCGCCGGTTTTGTGAAACACGCGGCGGAGGCGGGCATGGACATCTTCCGCATCTTCGACTCCCTGAACTATCTGCCAAATCTGCGGGTGGCCATGGAGGCCGTCCAAAACACCCACGCGATCTGCGAGGCGACGATCTGCTACACCGGCAACATTCTCGATTCGCGACGCGACAAGTTCTCCCTCGAATACTACGTCCGCATGGCGAAGGAGCTGGAGAAAATGGGCGCACACATGCTCGCCATCAAGGACATGGCCGGCCTGTGTCGTCCGGCCGCCGCGCGCAAGCTGGTGAAGGCCCTGCGCGACGCGGTCGGCGTTCCCGTCCATTTTCACACGCACGACACCGCCGGCGTGCAATCGGGTTCGGTGCTTGAAGCTGCCGGTGCGGGCGTGGACGTGGTCGATCTCGCGATCGCCTCCATGTCCGGCAGCACGTCGCAGCCGAACCTCAATTCCATCGCCGCCGCGCTCGCCGGCTCGAAGCGCGACACACGCCTGGACGTGGACACCTTGAACGAGTTTTCAGACTACTGGGAGCACGTGCGCGAGACCTACGCCCCCTTCGACACCGCGCCCAAGACGGGCAGCGCGGAGGTCTACCTCCACGAGATGCCCGGCGGCCAATACACCAACCTGAAGGAACAGGCCGCCAGCATGGGTGTCTCCCATCGTTGGCCCGAGATCGCCCGCACCTACGCGGCCGTAAACCAGCTTTTCGGCGACATCGTCAAGGTGACCCCGTCCAGCAAGGTCGTCGGCGACATGGCGCTCTACCTGTTCAGCCACGGAATCCAGGCCGCCGACGTGGTCAATCTGCTGCCCGGCAGCCACAACTTTCCCGAGTCGGTTCTGGATATGTTCCGCGGCGGATTGGGATGGCCCGAGGGTGGATGGCCCGAACGCGTGTGGAAGGTCATCCTCGGCGACGACGGCTTCAGGGAGGCGCGCAAACGGTATCGACGCGAGGTCAAACGCGGACGCCCGGATCACGGAGCGCCCTACAATCTCACCGCCACGCGCGCCGAACTGTCGAAGAAGTTGAACCGTCCCGCAAACGATGACGATCTCTACTCCCACCTGATGTATCCGCAGGTCTTCTCCGCCTTTGACGCCCATCGGACGGCTTTCAGCGACGTGAGCGTCCTGCCCAGCCCGGCGTTCTTCTACGGCCTCGCGCCCGGCGAGGAAATCTCGGCCAACATCGAGGACGGCAAGACCCTGGTCATCCGCCTCGTCAACGTCGGCGAAGCGGACAAGGACGGCACGCGGATCGTGAACTTTGAACTCAACGGCACGAACCGGGAGGCGCACATCGCGGACAAGAGCGTGGCTCCCCAGACGAAGGCCCGCACCAAGGTGGACATCAAAGATCCGCTGCAGGTGGGCGCGCCCATCCCCGGCCTGATCGCCAGCGTCTTCGTCAGCGTCGGCCAGAAGGTTTCCCGAGGCGACAAACTCGTGATGCTGGAGGCGATGAAAATGCAGACCACCGTCGCCGCGCCATGCGACGGCGTCGTCGAGGAACTCACGGTCGAATTCGGAGAAACCGTCGAGATCAAGGACCTGCTGGTCCGTCTGCGAAAAGGTTGACCGAAACAACCAGCGGGCGTCGCAAACATCGCTTCCGAGAACGGGACGCAACGCCGCGCTCACCGGGCGGAGACCTGTCAGCGCCCCGCTGTCACAAGATTGGCAAAGCGGCGGGCGCGAAGAAGGTAGGAACGATCCACCAGATAGAATTTGTATTTGTTCGCCGCGAAATGGCCGGGCTTGTTCCAGAGCAAATAGATTTCCAGGGGATCCGGCACCCGACCGACCTTCGCTTTAAATTCCTTCACCCGATCCGAAATGATCTTCTCGGCCACCGACCAGGCAACTTCGGGATTTGTCCAGGAACTCGACTTGGTGTAGCGACGCCATACCTCCGGCATGATCTGAAAACGACTGATCTCCCCGCTGCTTCCCCGCGTGTGGTCCCACTTGCCTTTGGACAGCGAAGTCGCGCCGGTCTCGATCATCGCCAGCGACTCCTGGATCGACAATGCCGCGCAGTCAGATCCCCCGACAATCCACGCCGCGACGACAGTCAGTATGAAGTATTTTCCTGCTTTCATGAGGGTTTTTGGCTTCCCTCCGCCTTTAGGCGGTTTGTCTAGCAGACCAGATTGTCAGCCGCCCGACAAACGCTTTTTGGGACCGCGACGGGTTGTGGTTCGAAGGGCAAGCAACCTCAATATCCTGTGGATAAAGGGTGCAAATGCTGCGAACAACCTTTTCGCAACCGGTCGATAGCGCGCGAAATATCGGCGCTTGCACGGGCTCGAAGTCCATCATGTTGTCTCCCCTGTGTTCCCGGCTTGCCTTCCGCTCCGCGCAAAAAGAAGGTGCGCCGTCACTCATGAACCTGAACCGATCCACAATTCTGCAAGGCATCATCCCGCCCCTCGTCACCCCTCTCGCCGGAACCGACGAACTCAACAAGGCCGGGCTGGAACGATTGCTGGAGCACGTGATCAGCGGGGGCGTCAGCGGCGTGTTCATTCTCGGCACCACCGGCGAGGCACCCTGTTTGAGCTATCGTCTGCGCGGCGAATT
>JADHOF010000249.1 GCA_016779125.1 Verrucomicrobiia bacterium
ACCCCGGGCCTTCGGCGGGAAGGAAGCCGAGGGGATGAAAAAGGAAATTCCTAGCAATAACCCAAAGAACCATGTTGTGATCGCTCCTAACACCTCCACGTATTCGGACCTAGTCGCGGGCTATGTCTCGATCGACTTCGTTCAATCCACCAAAACGTTCGGACTCACCACCTCCGACGGTCGAGATTTTACCGTTGAACTCGGCGCTAACGCCTACGCCGAGATCATCCACAATCTCGGCGAAAAATATATTGACGGCGGCGCTGCCCTTGAAACGAAACTGACCAGCGGACGCCATTTGCAGGTTCACGGTATCTTCTATCCTGACGCTGCCGGCGCTTCCGGAGCCGGCGGCTCTCGCAAGATCGAAGCGAAACACCTCGTCTTTTTCGGCGAGGGGAAGAACGATTACCGATTCGAGGAACCGAACTGGTGGGTCAATCAAATCCGTCAACTCGCCGACTTTTATCTCGACCATGAATTCGGCGATAAAATCGATTACCATGCCTATCGCACCAACCTTGATATTTCTGGCAATAAATCAACGTCCGGTCTCCAGGAAACCGACACAATTTCTCGCCTCGTTTACGGATTTGCTTCGGCATATTTGATGACCGGAGAAGACCGCTACCTCGAAGCAGCCGAGAAAGGCACCGAGTTTCTCCGCAATGAACTTCGGTACGATGACGCCGATCGAACCTACTGGTACCACGCCCAAGAAGTGAATGAAGACGGCTCAGTCCGTAAAATTTTGGCGTCGGAGTTCGCTGACGACTACGGCGCTATACCATGCTACGAACAGATTTACGCTCTGGCGGGCCCGGTCCAGACGATGCGGATCACCGGCGATCAACGGATCCTCGACGACGCCAAAAACACAATCCAAATGTTTAAGGACCGTTACCGTGATGCGACGGAGTTTGGTGGCTATTTTTCCCACCTCGACCCCAGCAGCTTCATTCCCGATGCGGAGACCCTCGCCCATAACCAGTCTCGCAAGAACTGGAACTCCATCGGCGACCACGCTCCGGCCTACCTCATCAACCTGTATTTGGCAACCGGGGACGAAGCATACGCCGACTTTCTCGCGGAGAACTTCGACCTGATCACCGAACATTTCGGCGACTACGAAAACAGCCCGTTTGTTCAAGAACGGTTCCATCAGGACTGGAGCAAAGATCAGAATTGGGGTTGGCAGCAGAATCGGGCTGTCATTGGCCACAATCTGAAGATCGCCTGGAACTTGACTAGGATGACCAACCTTCGGCAGAACGAACAGTACGAACAGTTCGCCGAACGAATCGCTGAGTTAATGCCAGACGCAGGCAGCGACCAGCAACGCGGCGGCTGGTACGACGTCGTCGAACGGGAACTCGCTGAAGGTGAAGATTATCACCGATTCGCTTGGCATGACCGTAAAGCTTGGTGGCAGCAAGAACAAGGGATCTTGGCCTACCTGATTTTGGCTGGCGTAACCGGCAATCAAGATTACCTCCGACTGGCTCGGGAATCGTCGGCGTTCTACAACGCCTGGTTCCTCGATAACGACTCCGGGGGGGTCTACTTTAACGTATTGGCCAACGGTCATCCGTATGCGCTTGGCACCGAACGAGGCAAAAGCTCCCATTCAATGTCTGGCTACCACGCCTTCGAACTGGCTTACCTGGCCTGCACCTACACCAACCTGTTAATTACCAAACAGCCGATGGATATGTTCTTCAAACCACGGGCTGAACAGGTAGCCACCGGCGTGTTGCGGGTCGCTCCCGACCTACTACCAGCTGGTTCCGTCGTCATCGACAAAGTGTGGATCGGCGGCGCCGTTCACGAAAATTTCGACGCGGTGGGCCTGACGGTGCAACTGCTGGCTGGCGACGCCGACCAAAAAGTTCGAGTCCGGCTGATCCCCGCAGACGGCGTAGCAGAGTAAGCACGGTGGACTCAACGAAAGGACAAAGCTATGATTAAACCGAAAATCAGCGTCATCATCGAAGAACATTTCGACCCGGGCGAATACCGAGCGTTTAACGATTTTTTTCCCAAGCAAGGCTACGAAGTTGAATATCTTAGCCATCTTTGGGGCAACGAGCAGTTGACGTTCAGCTCGAACGCCAATGACGGCGTAGTCGAAGAGTCGGTGACGGTTGCCACTGAAATAGGAGACGTTTCGCCGCACGACTACGTGGGGATAATCCTGATCGGCGCCTACGCAATGGATCGGCTTCGCTACCAAGAAACCGTGCTTCCCGGTCAACCTAATCAGGCCCCAGCGGTCCGCTTCTTGCGGGAAGCATTAACGGTAAGTGGGCTGAAGATCGGCACGATCTGCCACAGCCTGTGGCTGTTCTGCGCCGACCCTGCGATGCTTACCGGCCGCAAGGTCACCTGCGCCCATAACATCGTGTGCGATGTCGAAAATGCGGGAGGCGTCGTCCAATACGAAGGCGACCAGACCGCCACCTTGGTCATCGACGGTGACCTGATAACCGGGAAACATCCCAGCATGGTCAAACAGTTCATGGAACGATTCGTCGCCGAAATTCAAGTATCGAGTTCGGACAGCGTCTAAACGCCTGTTGCCCCCAACCCGGGGCAATGACCGGTGACAGAGCGACGGAGTTGAAAAAGCAAATCCTCAGCAGTTGCTTTTAAACATACGATCAAACATAAGATAATAATCCTGTTGGGCGGTAGAGTAGCACTGCCTGTTGATTATAAATTTTTCTTAAATGAGAATACCTGATTATGGCATCTGAATTCGAAGAAGCAGCTGAAGCCACTCAAGTTCTAATTAGCGACAAGATACCGGAGGGGGGCTCAGGCGAAGAGTCGCACTGGGTAAACCGGGTGGCATTGTCGACCATGATAATGGCTTTATTCTCTGCAGTGGGAAGTTTATTAGCGGGTGTTACTGCTAATGACATATTGGTCGATAGAACCATGGAGATTCTTGAGGTTTCACGGCTTGAGTCTGATCGTGTCAGCATCGAATTACTGGAGTCGAAGCATCAGATTCTGACGGCGATGGATCAATCGGTGGATCCTTCGGAAATTGAAAAAATACAAAGATATAAGGCAACTATTGAGGAGCTGAAAGCTGAGGTTGAGGTCGAAGAATCAAAAGCTCAAATGGCCATTCTTGAGCACGAGTTATTTGCGATCGGTGTTACGTTGTTATCGGTTGCAATAACGCTGGGTGGCATTTCGTTAATTGGACATCGTAAGGGGATATGGAAGATTGGGCTGTTAGTTGGAGTGATTGGAGCATGTATCGTCGGTGTTGCAGCATTTAAAATGATTTGAAACCTCTAAGCAAGTTCCGGACGCTGCGGTGAGTCGCCGGTAGGGGGTTCAGCACTTTTTCCAACTAAATAGTGTTATAGAGGAGTGCTTCATTACAAAACCCCCACCTCTGCGGCTGCGCCGCTAAAAAGCAAATTCCTATCATTAATATCCTGTCCCTGTAAATTAGTGAACTGCAAAAGCAACCAGCGCGATGGTGACGACGACGCCTTTCCCGACATGGCGCGCGCTCAAGGAAATGAAACGCTCTTGAAGTGTGTGGTAGATGGATTTCATAGAGTCATCTCTGAACTGTTCTCAAAGCTCGGCGGAGTCGTTTCCGGGGCCGGCTCGTTCCCGGTCCGAGCCGCAAAATATTCGATCAGGATCATGTGGGGAACAGTGAGGACGGCCAGACCGATGAAGGTGATCCTGAGGAGTCGCTCGTCGACTTGTGTGGAGGGTGATAAGACAAAAAATAAGGCACCGAGAGCAACAGTCGCGAGGGTCAGTCCGGCAGCGGTCGCCGCAGCGGTGGCGGGTTTCATTCCCCGAACCGTATCAATGAGATGCCGCGGGCTGTGGAGGCTGCAGAAGTAGAGCAGGAAAAAGACCAGTGGAGGCAGGACAACCGCCGATAAGGCAAGAACAGCCAATTCCGCGGTGACTGCGGGCCGCGTGCGGAGGCATCGGGCCGCTAAAAAAATTGTCCCGATGAGCGCCGGAAACGCGAGCAATTGTAGCACCCGGACAAGAGAGGTCGCCTCCGCGCCTGTGAGCACGGAAAAGTATTCGGCGACAAGGTCCGGGTAGAGAAGCGAGGGGGCGCAAATGACGGTTGCCCCCGCGCAAAGCCGCCACCCCCGGGAAAGCCATTTCCGCCAATCACCCGAGAAATGCCAGGCTGAATAGGCGAGAAAAGCGACCAGTGAGAATTTTGGTGCCCACACCCAAAGCAGCCCGGCAACTGCGGCAAGGAGAAGATAGGCTCCCATGAAGCCAGCGACCCCGGAGATACTTTTCCACAAGCCCGCTTTTCGTGCCACGAGCGGATCGAGCGCTCCATGGGGCAGGCCGACGAGAGCAACGAGGACAGCAAGGATGGCGACAAGCGCCCTCCGGGGAAGTTCGATTCCGGCATAAACGAGGAAGCTTAATCCAAGGGCAGAAAGGAAGAAGGCAACTCGCTGAATTCGACGCGCCCGTTTCATGCGGCACCCTTCTGCAAAGGAAGACGGCGTGCACGATGATCCCGTTTGAGAAGGTTCCTGAGAAACGGCATTTTGGGGAGTGACCACATCACCGCGAAGAGGTCAAGAACGCTTGCCCGATCCATCATGAACCGCGCCATCGCATCGGGTGTAATTCTACTGGTCAGACGGTAGAAAAGCTCGGGAGCCAGCTGCGGCTCGCTGCGCAACACTCTGAGAAAGAGGAAATCCATTTTTCGCCTCGGCCAGGAGTCTTCCGGGTGCCGGGAGACTTCACCGGACTCGATGAATTGCCGCGCGCACTCCCGCGACCATCGCTGAATTCGGCGATAAGCATAGCCGCTGGCAGCGCGGACCGCCCCACCAGCGGTCCCGGCTTTGACCCAACCCGTGTCGCTCTCCGGCTTCGGATTTCGGTAACCCATTGGAATCATCCCTTTTTCCGTTCGCAGGCAGCGGAAGTCACCGTCCGGGACAAGGCGATTGAGACAGGACTGGAGCTTTTCCGACAAGCGGCTTCCGCACCCCGGTTCAAACCCGAAGAGGGTCGCTTCGACCAACCATTGACCCGATCCCAGCGGTAGAATGTAGTCAAACCCGAAGCCGTCCTCATCGGTGTGCATCTGTGTCATCAAGTTCGCAATTTCCAAATCTCCGATTTCATGCGGAGTCTCGATTTCGATTCCTTCAAAGGCTTGATAAAGAACCGCTTCGTTTCCCTTCGGGTAAGTCGGCGGCCGAGTATCGACGATCCGCCGCGCCAGATAGTCGCCGTCCGTGGTCACCACCCTGAATCCATCGGCGCAGGATTCGACGGATTTTACCTGAACCCCGAGCCGCAGGTCAAAGCCGTCGGCGCGCTCAATTGTCGTGATTGCGTTGGCGTAAAAATCAGCCCCCGAGACGAGACAATACCGCGACTGGGAAGAGCGGTGAAGGACCGTTTCGCCGTTTCTGGAAAACTGCCAGGAATTCCAGCGGCACCTTACCAAGGGATCCTCCGCTTCGCCCTGCAGTGACCAGAAACACCAAGTCCGATCGTTTTCATAGTGCGTCCGAGGTTCAAAAACGGTGACCTCGCGCCCATCTTGTTTGCCTTCGAGACTCAGGGCGATGTCACGAGCGAGCGAAAGCCCGGCGCAGCCGCCGCCAATGATGGCTAAATCGATTGTCTTCATGAAATGCTTTGGCCATGGATTGGTGCATGAGCCAGGGGAAACCCCGCGAGGTGCCGGTGGAGTTCGGGATCGTGGCCATCGGGCTTTTTTCTGAGCCCGCCTTGGAGGCAGAAAGAGACTGCCGTCCGGGTTGAAATGAGAATCTTCTTCCAGAGGGCAACCTTCGCGCGGCCCTCCCAGACCGCAAAATCCACTGATCGAATCTCTCTCCCGATCGATTGGTAAAGGCGCGCCGCCACCAAAATGCCGAGCCGGGCGCGCCAGGGCAGGTAAGCAAGACCGGCGATGCCGGAATCGTAGTATCGATCCGCTTCATCGAGGAGCCATTGCACGGCTTCGCGGATCTCTCCGCGGATCGCGGGATGAAACGCCGCGAACGTTTCAATCCCAGGGGGCCGGGCAAACAAATCCGCAGGCAGATATCGCCGCCCGTTTCGGGCGTCTTCACTCACATCGCGCGCGATGTTGGTGAGTTGCATCGCCACGCCCAGGTCGATCGCGTGAGGGAATGCGTCGGGACTCTCGACTCCGAGCACGCCACTCATCATCAGACCTACCGTTCCAGCAACGCGGTAGGCGTACTGCTTGAGCTCGAGTTCATGGCCAAAGGCTACGCCCGCGAGATCACCTTTCACCCCTCGTATTAGCTCAACCGCCGGCTCGAGATCGAAGTCGCATTC
>JADHOF010000250.1 GCA_016779125.1 Verrucomicrobiia bacterium
GGTCTACAGCCGGGATCGCGCGCCGTGGAAATTGTTGATGGCGGTTCTTCCACCTACTTTCTGACGACCTTTGGCCGGGCGACTCGAGGCTCTGTTTGTTCGTGCGAGGTTTCCATCGATCCGAACCTTTCACAGGCGCTTCATCTGCTCAACGGCAGCACTGTCAACAGCAAGGTCAGTCGGGCCAAATGGCTCCAGGATATGATCAAGGCAAAACGGGCTCCCGATGAAGTCGTCACGGAAATCTACTGGCGCGCCTTGGGACGCGCTCCGACCGATGCCGAGCGCGCCAAACTGAAGGAATTCTATTCCGAGGACCCCAAGGAAATGACGGACGGTTATTATGACATATTCTGGGCGGTGCTGAACTCAAAAGAATTCATCTTCAACCATTGATCCGAGGCATGAAGCGACTTTTTCTCACATTGGGCTCCGTCTTGTTGCTGGGCGGGATCGCGGGCGCGGCAGACAAGGCGGCGGCGAAGGTCACGTTCGAGGAGCATGTGCTTCCGATTTTTCGCAACGCCTGTCTTAATTGCCACAATCCTGACAAGGCGAAGGGCGATCTGGATATTTCCACGTTCAACGCGCTGCTCGCGGGCGGCGGCTCGGGTGTGATCGTGGAAAGCGGCGATCCTGACGGGAGCACGTTGGTCAAGCTGATCACCCACGCCGAGGAGCCGACCATGCCTCCAAAGGGCAAGCTGGAGGCGGCGGAAATTGCTCTGATCAAGAACTGGATATCCGGCGGGCTTCTTGAACGCTCGGGGAGCAAGGCGATTCAGTCCAATAAGCCGAAAATGGATCTGAGCCTGGCTTCCGCCTCCTTTGGCCGCCCGGACGGGCCGCCTCCGATGCCGGGCCAGTTGCTGCTCGATCCTGTCGTCACGACCGAGAAAACGACAGCGTCCACCGCGTTGGCCGCGAGTCCGTGGGCTCCCGTTGTGGCGGTTGGCAGTCAGCGACAGATTCTCCTCTACAACACGGACAACTACGAACTCGCCGGGGTGCTGGCCTTTCCGGAGGGTTATCCGGCGGACGCAAAGTTTTCCCGCAACGGCAAACTGCTGATTGTGGGCGGCGGTCGTGGCGGGCACACCGGCTTGGCCGCTGTCTGGGACATTGCCACCGGAGAGCGCATCTTGAGCGTCGGGGAGGATCTGGACGCGGTTCTGGCGGCCGACATTTCGAGCAATCAAAAGATGATCGCCACGGGCGGTCCCGACAAGTTGGTGCGTCTGTACGCGACGGCCAGCGGGGAGATCGTCAACAAAATGAAGAAACACACGGACTGGGTGACCGCCGCAGAATTCAGTCCCGACAGCAAATACCTGGCCACGGGTGACCGCAGCGGGGGCATTGTCATCTGGGAAGCAGACACCGGCCGGGAGGTGAACGCGATCAATGTTCACAAGGCGCAAATCACCTCGTTGAACTGGCGGAGCCCTAAACTTCTCGCAGCTTCGAGCGAGGACGGATTTGTAAAAACATTCAATGCCGGCGATGGCGACGAAGTGAAGAGCACCCGGATGCATTCAGGCGGGGCGTTGCACGCAGCCATCAACCCGAACGGCTGGATGGTGTCGGCTGGCCGTGACAACCGGGTCTACACTTGGGATCCGAATGTGAACCGAAAAACTTCAATCAGTGTCACCACGGACCTGCCGGTGCGTGTCGCGTTCACTCATGACGCGAAGAAAATCATTGGTACCGACTGGCAGGGCAACGTGTTCGTGTGGGATGCGGAAAAGGGCACCAAGCTCGCCGAGTTGGATCTCAATCCTCCCGCTTTGGCACCGCGGGTCGCGGCTGCGACAACCCGGGTTCAGGAATTGGAGAAAATGCGAACGGCATGGGATCAGAAACTCGCCAGCGTGGCTTCAAGCCTCGCGGCCTCACGCAAGGAGGTTTCAAAATTGTCGGGTGAACGAGAAGCGATGAAGAAAGAGATCGCCAAGATCCAAGAGGAGATGAAGGGCGCTCGCGATCGGGTCAAGCAGCTTGAGGACACCTTGGGTAGTCTCACAGCGAGAGTTGCCGGCATTGATCCCGCGATTGACAAGACAACGAAGAACATCGAGACGCTCGCCAAGACCGAAGGTGAAGTGAAGGCCGCGCTCGGAAAGGCTGAAACAGAGCTCAAGCAGGCCAAAACGGAGGCTGAACGCCTGCAATTTCAACAGTTGATCTCGAAGCTGTATCTGGCTCGACGGGATCTGGATCGCGAGAAGAACGAGGAGATGGTGGCAAAAGCGAAACTTGAGGAGGTTAAAACCGTCCAGAATCGCGTGTCAGCTAGCCTCGGAGGCGTGCAAAAAGCGTTGGCCAAGAAAGAGGAGGAGAAAAAGGCCTTGGAACTTCAACTGCAGAAAATGGACGCCGAGGCGAAAGCCGCCGCCGCGCTCATGAAACAGCAGGAGGAAGCGGCAAAGAAGGCCGCCGAGGACTTGAAAAGGCAGCAGCAGATGATTCAGGAATTGGAGAAGCAGCTGAAATCCCGCCAGGCGGGGGCCGTGACCGGCACGCCGGTCGTTGCTGCCGGTAAATGAACCTGCGGGCAATTGTCCATCCACGGCGCGCGGTTGATTCCGCGCGCCTTTTTGTTTTGCCCTTTCAATTCGGGCATTCCGTTCCTATTTTCGCGCCCTTTATTAGCCGAAATCGAAAATTAGACACTGAAACGAAAGATTTGAATCATGGGAGCAGAAGTTACAGCCGCCGCCGTTGAAGCACCGCCGTTGAAGCCGTTGGACCTCAAGTCACGCCTCGCGGGGACACCGAAGAGCGGGCCCAAGTGGTGCGTTACCGTCAAGAACAGTTCCGGGCAGGATGTGGTCTTGGCCGATCCTCGCGCCACCCGGGCGACCGTCGCGTTGATGGATATTCACGCCGTCATGGGCGGGGCAGCCTGTCACTGGGGGGGGCCGGCCGCGTTCGCGGAAGTGAACAGCGCGATTCATTCATTGATGTTCGCGACTCAGGGGCGTGAATGGCACGAGGCGTTCAACTACATCAACGACGCCGGTCACGCGGAAAATGGAGTCTACGCTTTGCGCGCAAACTGGGGTTTCGACAATCTGGACCTTGAGGCCGTCAAAGGCTTTCGCTCCATTTCCAGCAAGCTTACGGGCCACGGGGAGTCGCACCTGAATCCCGAGGGTGTCCTGATGAGCAACGGCCCGTTGGGTTCGAGCCTGCCGCAGGCGCAGGGCCTCGCGATTGCCGACAAGGTTGCCGGCAATGATCGCGTCACCATCTGCGTGGTGTCGGACGGGGCGTCGATGGAGGGCGAGGCCAAGGAGGCGTTTGCAGCGATTCCAGGTCTGGCCGCCAAGGGACGGGTCAATCCCTTCGTCATGATCGTTTCCGACAACGACACCAAGCTGTCAGGGCGAATCACGGCAGATTCGTTCTCGATGCAACCCACGTTCGAGGCCATGGATGACCTCGGTTGGAACGTCGTCAAAATCGACAACGGGCATGATCTCGAAGTGGTGTATCAGGCTTTGGAAAAAGCTGTGGCCGACACGAAATCGAATCCCGACAAACCCGTCTGCATCTGGTTGAAGACAATCAAGGGGTACGGCATCAAGGCGACCGAGGCTAACGCCGCGGGCGGGCACGGATTTCCCCTCTCCAATGGTGAGAAGGCCGTGGAGTGGGTGAACGAGATTTATGGCGAGGAACCCCCTGCGGAGTTTGCCGCGTGGGCTGGGGGATTGCGGGCCGATTGGGAAAAGGCGCAAGCCGCGAAGAAGGCCGCTCCGGCGTCCTCCGCCCCGGCCGTCAAGAAGGACAAGGTCCAGTCGGGCCTTGCGGCCGGTGCCGTCAAAGCCGCTCAGGAGGGATACCCCGTCTACTCGATCTCCAGCGACGTGCAGGGATCGACCGGGATTGCCGCCTTTCAGAAGGCGCTCGGTGACCGCGATATCGAAGTGGGCATCGCCGAGTCGAACATGATCAGTACGGCCGCCGGTTTCTCAAAGGTCGGTTTCGTGCCGATCGTCGATACCTTCGGCCAATTCGGCGTCACCAAGGGCAATCTTCCCCTGACGATGGCCGCCCTTTCGCAGGCTCCTGTCATCGCGTTGTTCTCCCACGTCGGTTTTCAGGACGCGGCGGACGGCGCTTCACACCAGGCCACGACCTACTACGCGGCGGTCAGTGCGATTCCTCACACGGTTGTGATCACCCCGTCCTGCGCGGGCGAAGCCGAGGCCTTGATGTATGCGGCGATCAAGCGTTTTGCGGAGGACCGGAAAGCCGGCAAGGATGGCGAGAGTTACGTTTTCTTCGTCGGCCGGGAGTCTTATCCGATTCATTGGGTGGACGAACCGAATTACGAATGGGGCAAGGCACAGGTGATCCGTGAAGGCGAGGACGTGACGATTGTCGCGTGTGGTGTGCTTTTCAGCCGGGCGTTGGAAGCGGCCGACAAGCTTGCCGCGAAGGGCGTGAAAGCCACGGTGATCAACAATCCGTTCACCAACCGGGTGGATGTGGAAACGATCGGCGCTGCCGTCAAGCGCAGTCAGGGCCGCCTGATCACCATTGAGGACCATCAGGTCATCTGTGGGATGGGTGCCCAGATCTCTCACGCGCTGTCGCAGAACGGCATCGCTCACCGCGTAAAGTCTTTGGGGATCCCCGGCGAATTTGGTCAATCGGCCTACATGGCTGCCGAGCTGTACGATCGCTACGGTCTGAATGCCGACACGATCGTTTCCAGCGCTGAAGAGCTCATGAAATAAGGCACCGTCAGACAGATTATTCAGAGGCGCGGACTTGTTCCGCGCCTTTTTTGTTTCGGACGGAGCCCAGGTATTCAAACCGGATCTGTCGGGCGGCGGATTTGGTCGGGGTCGATACAGTCGTGTGGTCCGGGATTCGCACGCTCAAGGTGGATCCGGTTTCCAGCGACGGCATGCTGGAGGTGACAATGGTGGATTCCCCGACCTCGCGGGTCATGATCGCCTCGGGAAAAGCGGACGGTCTGGCGATGGGCGGGTTGCTGTGAAAGACGACGGATTGTCCGGGATGCGCAGGTTCGGCGAAATGGTGTTGATTTGCGCTGCGTCGTTGGAATTGCGCCGCCGCCGCGCCCAAAAGAAGTCCGCCTGTCGCGCCGATGCCGACACCCTCCATTGTCTGACCACCGCTGTTGTGGCCGATAATCCCGCCAGCCATGGCTCCGAGGGCTGCGCCTGCAAGCGCGGGGCGCGGGCCACCGGTTCCCGACGGCGCGTCCGCGTAGCGGGACCGACTGCGGGACGGGATGTAGGTGTCGTAGTGGCGTCGTTCGCGCGCGAGGGTTCCGGCCAGAAAGCCCGCGCCCGCTCCGATTCCGATTCCCTCCGCCGCGCGCCGATTGCTGTTGTGACCGATGATTCCGCCGATGACACCGCCCAGGAGGGATCCTCGGACCGCTTCGGATGAAAATATCTGAGATTCGGCACGGGGGCAGGTGAGCGCGAAAAATATTACGGCAAGGAAGCGGGGAACCCGGCGGAGAAGCAACTGCATGACGGATCAATATATACTCTGGCGTGAGTATGACAACCCAGGGCTCGTAAGAGAGGTTCTTACAAATAATTATATTGTCGGGGGTGTCACAGATGTTCTAGCTTCGAAGCTTATGAGCAGTGAGATCAAAAAGTTTGTGATGATGCGCGAGGCGCTGGTTAATGAAAAAGCTTCGCTGGAAGCGCAGATCAGCACCCTTCAGGCGAGGCATGCCGAGATCGTCGCCGCGCTGGACGATTCCCCTTCCTCGGCCCCTTCCGTAGTGCCGGCCAAGCGAAAAGGCGGACGTCCTCCGGGCAAGGTGAAGCAGGCCGCAGCCGAGAAAGCGCCCAAGGCGGCGCCGAAGAAAAAGGCGGCCAAAAAGAAGGCTGCAAAGAAAAAAGCCGGTCGCAAGAGCGGGCGTCGCTCGCAGAGCGCGGTGCCTCTGAAGGAGACGATGCTGAGCGTGTTGGGCAAGGGGTCGTTGACCCGGCAGGACATCGCCGCCGGTGTTGAGGCTGCGGGATACAGCTCGGCCAATGTGCTCAATTCTGTCAGCGCGACGCTTTACCAGAACAAGGCATTCAAGAAGGACGGCAAGAAGTGGAAGGCCGCCTGAGCGCGGATTGACGTCATTCCTCAAGTTTCGCGATCCCGGTTGTTCGAATGTGAATGACCGGGATCGTTTTTTCTGTCAGGTAGTTGGCCTTTCAACAGCATGTTGGCAAAACGCATTATTCCATGTCTGGACGTTCACGACGGTCAGGTGACCCGTGGCGTGCAGTTCGGACGCGCTGAAGAGGGCGGCCTGCGAAACGTCGGGGATCCGGTGCAG
>JADHOF010000251.1 GCA_016779125.1 Verrucomicrobiia bacterium
CCCCTTCAGACTGGTGGCTTGGGCGGTCTCGTCAATTTGCCCCGGATTGACCGGGGATTGTGAAGAGTTCCCAGTGACCGCTGACGGTGATCATTTTCGGAGGGGAATTGGTGAGGGTGTTTGCCAGACCGGAAAAAGCGCCGACCCAGCCGACAGCGAGGACTCGATTTGTGGAGGCGAGCGCGGTGATGTCGGTGATTGTTTCCAGAGTATGCGGGGCGAGGCGATTCTCATTGCCGGGGTAGGCGTAGGGCATGCGGTGGCGGGGAAGATTGTAAAACCAAGGGCGGTTGGTCTGGTTGATCAGGGGCCAGGTGTAGAGCGGGAGGCCTTGCGGGATGCGGGTGCAGACGACGAGTTGGGTGTTGTCCGTCCAATTGTCGCGGACGGCCTGGCCGAGTTCCCTCAAGGATTGGTTGCTTCGGAAGCTTGATTCCACCAGAGGCATCAGCCCGACGAGCAGGAAGAGGTTGAGGAGGGACGCGGCGATGGCGTTCGCAGCCAGACGGGGTGCCGGTGTTTCGCGCGAGCGCAGGCACACGACGGTCCCGACGATGAGAGCGATCCCGGCCTGCACCCAGATCCAACGTTGGTCGGCGATCTTGAAGGCGAAGCGGTAGGCGAAGGGAATGGCCAGCATGGCGACGAAGGGGCTGACGATCACGGCTTGCCGGGCGGCGCGCGGCAATGTTTCGGCGTCCCGCCAATCCGGCCAGCGAAAGGCGACGAGCAGCGCCAGGGCGGGCATCATCGGAACGATGTAGTGCGGCAGTTTGGCGGAGTTGATCGAGAAAAAGAGGAAGGTCAAAACGGCCCAGCCGGTGAGCATTACAAAGGCTTCCTTTTGCCGCTGGTCCAAGGTGTTCCAATGCGAGCGCCGCCACAGCCAGCCGAGCAGGGGCGTCCAGGGGAGGAAGCCGAAGAGCAGGATGGGGAGGTAGTAGACGATCGGTCCGCCACGATTCTTGGCGGCCGCCTTTAACGCGTGGCCGACGACCTGTCCCTTCACCATGTAGTCGAAGGCGTGGGCGACCTGTTCAAACAGCATGAGATACCACGGCAGTGCGAGTAAGGCGAAGAGGGTCAGGCCGGGAACGACGCCGAGAAACAAGGGCGCAAACTTTCCGACGCGGCGCGCGTAGATGAAGAGGGGGATGAAGGCGAAGGCCGGAATGAGAAACACCAGCGGTCCTTTTGTGAGGAAGCCGCCGGCGAGCATGACCCACGCCGCGAGCTGCCAGGCGAAGGACAGTCTGGCTCCTCGCCCGCCGGCGAGTTGGGCGGAGGTGAAGTCCGGATCCTCCGATTCCCCCTCCTGGATCAATTCGGCCGGCTCCGGCGGGTCCAGTGCCCGCCATGCCCGCCAGCCGAAGTAGATCGCCCAGCAGATGAACTGGAGCAGGATCATGTCCGTCATGACCATTCGCGCGATCGCGAAATAGAGGAGCGAGGAGGATAAGATCAAGACCGCCCAGCGCGCCACGCGCCGGCCGCCGATCGAGAGTCCAAGCAGGTAGATTGCCCAGGCTCCGCTCAAGCCGGACAAGGCGATTGGCAGGCGGATGGCCCATTCGTTCAGTCCGAAGGCGGCGATGCTCGCGCCGACGGCCCAATAGGTCATGGGCGGTTTGTCGAGATGGGGCACGTACCAGATCTTTGGCACCAGCCAGTCGCCGGTTTCGACCATTTCGCGTCCGATCTCCGCGTAGCGGCCCTCGTCCGGTTCGTTGAGGCCACGGGTGCCGAGCAGGAAGAAGAAAGCCAGAACGACCGCCAATTTGAAACCGCGGTTGCTGAGGAGAAGCTTGGAGAGATCCGGCACGCGAAAGTTTTAGAGGAAGCGGGGGCGGCGACCAATGCCGGAATTCCTTTTGACCGCATCGCCAAGGCCTCCCGTCTTGACCTGCCGGCCTTTGCCATCACTATTCGCCGCGCGGGGAGCCGACCGTCCGTTCGCGGAGAAGGCTGAGAGGATTGCGCGGGGGCGCGATCGACCCGAAGAACCTGATCCGGGTAATGCCGGCGGAGGGAGTGAATCCTTCGCCTTTCGTTTCCCCTCCGAATTGACCGACAAGCCATGATTGCCTCCAAAGATTCGTTCGAACCGCACAGCAGCGACCAACTGCCCAACAGCAAAAAAGTCTACGTCTCCGGCGAGCTGCATCCGGACCTGCGTGTGCCGATGCGCGAAATCGCTCTGGCGGACACCAAATCAATGGACGGGTCCGTCACGAAAAACGAGCCGGTGCGGGTTTACGATTGCAGCGGCCCGTGGGGCGATCCCGCCTTCAAGGGCAATGTCGAAGAGGGCCTGCCTGCATTGCGACGCGACTGGATCCTTAAACGCGGCGACGTCGAGGAATACGAAGGCCGCGAGGTGGAACCGCAGGACAACGGTTATCTGACCCGGCAGCACGCCGAATATGCCAGTCAGGCTGAGCGCAACCGGCTCGTCGAATTCCCCGGACTCAAGGGTGAACGTCGCCGTCCGCTTCGCGCCACGAAAGGGCATCCCGTCACCCAGCTCTGGTATGCGCGGCAGGGGATCATCACCCCGGAGATGGAATTCATCGCCATCCGCGAAAACATGTGGCGCGCGGAGATCGGCGACTTGTCCGAGGACATCCTTCGCGCCGACCTCGACAAGCAACACGCGGGCGCGGCCGACATGTCGAAGCAGGGCTCGGAATTCGCGCCGAGCGTCTTTCGCCGTTTTCCCCAGCGCATTCCCAAGCAGATCACGCCGGAATTTGTCCGCGATGAGGTGGCCGCCGGCCGGGCGATCATCCCGTCGAACATCAACCACCCCGAGCTGGAGCCGATGATCATCGGCCGCAACTTCCTCGTGAAGATCAACGCGAACATCGGCAACAGCGCCGTCGCGTCGAGCATTGAGGAGGAGGTCGAAAAGATGCGTTGGGCGACGAAATGGGGGGCCGACACGGTGATGGATCTCTCCACCGGCAAGAACATTCACGCCACCCGCGAATGGATTCTGCGCAACTCGCCCGTTCCGATCGGCACCGTGCCGATCTACCAGGCGCTCGAAAAGGTCAACGGACGCGCCGAGGACCTGACCTGGGAAATCTTTCGGGACACGCTCATCGAGCAGGCGGAGCAGGGCGTCGATTATTTCACCATCCACGCCGGTGTGCTCCTGCGATTCGTGCCCATGACCGCACAACGCATGACCGGGATTGTGTCCCGCGGCGGCAGCATCATGGCGAAGTGGTGCCTTTCCCACCACAAGGAGAACTTCCTTTACACGCATTGGGACGACATTTGCGACATCATGGCGGCCTACGACGTGAGCTTCAGCATCGGGGACGGTCTCCGGCCGGGCTCGGTGGCGGACGCGAACGACAAGGCGCAGTTTGGCGAGCTCGAAGTGCAGGGCGAACTCACGAAACGCGCCTGGGCGAAGGGGGTTCAGGTCATGAACGAAGGCCCCGGGCATGTGCCCATGCACATGATCGAGGAAAACATGACCAAGCAGTTGGAATGGTGCCATGAGGCGCCCTTCTACACGCTCGGACCACTGACGACCGACATCGCCCCGGGCTACGATCACTTCACCAGCGGGATCGGTGCCGCCATGATCGGGTGGTACGGTTGCGCGATGCTTTGTTACGTCACGCCCAAGGAGCATCTGGGCCTGCCGAACAAGGCCGACGTGAAGGAAGGCGTGATCACCTACAAGATCGCGGCCCACGCGGCGGACCTCGCCAAGGGGCATCCCGGCGCGCAGTACCGTGACAACGCGCTCAGCAAGGCCCGCTTCGAGTTCCGCTGGGAAGACCAGTTCAACCTCGGTCTCGATCCCGAGCGCGCCCGTGAATTCCACGACGAAACCCTGCCGCAGGACGGTGCGAAAACCGCGCACTTCTGCTCCATGTGCGGCCCCCACTTCTGTTCGATGAAGATCACGGAAGACGTGCGCAAATACGCTGCGGAACAGGGCTTGGAAGAGCAGGCCGCCCTGGAAAAGGGCATGGCGGAGAAGTCGAAGGAATTCGTCGAAAAGGGCGCCGAGGTCTACGCGAAGGCGTGATCGGCCGCGGTTCCGTTGAAGAAGCGGGTGACAATTCACACCGACGGCGGCTGCCTTGGCAATCCCGGTCCCGGCGGATGGGCTGCAATCCTGCAGTACGGTGAAAAGCGGCGCGAGATCAGCGGCGGCGAGATCGCCACGACCAACAACCGCATGGAGCTGACGGCCGCGATCCGGGCGCTCGAAGCCTTGAAGCAGAGCTGCTCTGTCGAATTCTTCACCGATTCCCAATACGTGAAGAACGGCATCACCCAATGGATGGCGGGCTGGAAGCGGAACCGTTGGCTGACCAAGGCCAAACAAGCGGTGAAGAATCGGGATCTCTGGATGGCCCTGGATGCCGCAGCCGGGCGGCATGAAATCGAGTGGCGCTGGCTCAAAGGCCACGCCGGGCATGCCGGCAACGAGCGTTGCGACGAGCTGGCCGGAGAGCAGATGGCGAGGATCAAAAGGGAACATTCCGCCGCCGAACTGGCCGAGGCACTGCGTCGCTTCAAGGCGGAAACCGTCGGGCTTGACGCCGCGCCGGACCTCTTCAAGGCGGGCTGACCGAGATCGGGTGCCGCCCCCGCCATCGTCCACAGATTCCCGGACAAACCGATTGCCTCCCTTTCCGATTACGGTATTGTCCCCGCTCCCGGTCAGGGATTCCGAAGGTATTCCAACGCACGAACGCGTTCTCTCGACGGGACGAATGGTTCCGCCGGACCGGTGTAAGATACAGAATGAAGGAAGATCATATTGAAATTGAGGGCACAATCGCCCAGGTGCTGCCCAGCACCATGTTTCGCGTGAAACTCGCGAACGAGCACGTCGTGCTCGCCACGATCAGTGGCAAGATGCGCAAGCGCTTCATCCGTCTCTCGGTTGGCGACCGGGTGAAGATGGAGATGTCCCCTTACGACCTGAACAAGGCCCGCATCATCTGGCGCCTCCGTTGACGACCCGCGCCGGGTCCGTCCCCCCTGCCGCATGAGCCTTGCGGCCAAAGAAATTCTCACCGTACACGACCTCGTCCTGAGCCACGGCTTTGAGCCGTTGCTGGACGGGGCTTCTTTTTCCGTTGGTCCCGGGGAAAAGGTAGGCCTCGTGGGACGGAACGGCTGCGGCAAGACGAGTTTGTTGAAAATCCTGACCGGTGCCGACGCCCCGGACGGCGGGACGATCGCCCGGCCGAAGGATCTCCGCGTCGGGTATCTGCCCCAGGAATTCGAACTGCAGGACGACCGGACCGTTCTTGAAAACGTCCAATCGGGCGCGGCCGACGTGATGGAATGGCTTCGACGCTACGAGTCGGGCGAGGGGGATGATGAGGAACACGGCGAGCTGCTCGAACTGATCGAGCACGCCGATGGCTGGAATCTGGACAACCGCATCCGCGTCGCCGGCGAAGCCCTGGGGCTGCCTGCCTTGGACGCCCGCGTCGGGCCGTTGTCCGGCGGCGAAAAGCGGCGTGTCGCCCTGGTGCGCGCGATCATCGGGCAGCCGGATCTGTTGTTGCTTGATGAGCCGACGAACCACCTCGACGCGGACTCGATCGGATGGCTCGAAGCCTTCCTGAACAGCTTCAAGGGAGCGGTCGTGTTTGTGACGCACGACCGTTACTTCCTGGACATCATCGCCACGCGGGTGCTGGAGCTGGATCAGGGCAAGATCTACTCGCACGACGGGAACTACACGGCCTATCTGGAATCCAAGGCCATCCGTCAACAGATCGCCGGACAGACCGAGCGTCGGCGTCAAAGATTTCTGCGCGTCGAGTTGGACTGGGTGAAATCCGGCGTGCGCGCCCGCCGCACCAAGTCCACCCATCGGCTCGACAAGTTTTACGAGATCAAGGAACTCGCCGCCCCGCCGGAGGAGCGGGAGATGGACCTGTTGATTCCACCCGCCCCCGATCTGGGCAACCGCGGCTTCGAGTTGCACAACGCCGGGGCCAAAGTCGGTGAGGGAGAGAACGAGCGTTGGCTCTTCCGCCATCTGGACCTTTCCCTGCAACGCGGCACCTGCACCGGCATTGTCGGTCGAAACGGCGTCGGCAAGACCACCCTGCTTCAGGCCTGCATCGGAACCCGTGAACCCGACGAGGGCGAGGTGAAGATCGGTGCCAAGGTGGAGCTGAACTACATCGACCAGTCGCGCATGGCCTTGAATCCGCAGGCCACGCTGATCTCCGAGGTTTCCGGCGAGGACGAGACCGTGATCTGGGGCAACGGCCGGCTGAGCACCCGCGCCTACCTCAAGCGCTTCCTTTTTAACGACG
>JADHOF010000011.1 GCA_016779125.1 Verrucomicrobiia bacterium
CACTGTTCACCATCAGCACTCTGTCGAAGGTATAAGCCTGGCCCGCTTCAACCGGCAACTTCTCGATTTCGAGTTTGTCGCCCGCCTCAACGCGATATTGCTTTCCGCCTGTCTCTACAACCGCATACATAAAAGTGTTTCCTTTGAAAAAGGGAGGCGGACTGAATCAAAATTCCGAAATCGTGTCAATGCCCTTGAGTGGATTTTTAGCGGACATTTTTCCTCGTGCCTCAACTCCGGGCGACGCCGTATTTCATTTCTTGAGCGGCGCGCCGTTTAATTTGCCTCACTGGAGAGGATTCTTCGAATTTTCTCGATTTTCCCAACGGAAAAGAGCATTGACAGGGCCGAATTTTAATACATTACTAAGTCACTAATTTTAATAAACATTAGATCACATGTCCGATACACTCACGCACAACGAAATCATCAAAGACGCGATCCCAACGCTGGCTGGCACTATTTCAGCCACGATTGATGATCCGGATGCCGTCAATTTCGACAAGGACGACGAACAATTTCTCAAGTTCCACGGCATTTATCAGCAGGATGATCGGGACACCCGCAAAGAGGGCAAGAAGTGGATGCTGATGGTCCGCGGACGAATTCCGGCGGGCGTGCTTACCTCGGCCCAATACAAGGTTTTCGATCAGCTCGCTTCCGACCACGGCAACAACACGCTGCGCGTGACAACCCGGCAGAGCATCCAGTTCCACGGCGTGATCAAGAGTGGAGTCCGCCAGCTCATCAAGGAGATCAACGACTCGCTGCTCTCAACACTGGCCGCCTGCGGCGATGTCAACCGCAACATCATGGCGCCTCCGACCCCGGCCTATACAAGCGCGCGGGAACAGGTTTTCGAGGACTCCAAGAAGGTGATGGAAGCCCTCGCTCCGCAGACCAAGGCGTATCATTCCATCTGGATTGAAGGCGTGCAGCTCGACCTTGAGGACCCTGAAAACAAGGACTTCGTGGATCCGCTCTACGGCAAAACCTACCTGCCGCGGAAATTCAAAGTCGGCTTCACCATTCCGCCGCTGAATGACATCGACATCTTCACGCAATGCCTCGGCTTCATCGCCATCGTCGAGAACGACAAGGTGATCGGCTACAATCTCACCGCCGGCGGCGGCATGGGCCGCTCCCACAACCAACAGGAGACCTATCCGCGTCTCGCCGACGTGATCGGTTTCTTCAAGCCGGAGCATATCGTGGAAATCTCACAGGCCGTCCTCACGGTCCACCGCGATTTCGGGGACCGCACAAACCGCAAACATGCCCGACTCAAATACGTGCTTGAGGAGAAGGGGGTTGAATGGTTCCGCTCAGAGGTGGAAAAACGCGCCGGCATCAAGCTCGACCCCGCCCGCGAGGTGAAGTTTGAGAAACAGGGTGACCTCTACGGCTGGCACAAGGATGTGAACGGCAAATCGTTCTTCGGGCTTTTCATCGCTTCCGGACGCGTCAAGGACGCCGACGGACGCAATCTCAAGACGGCCCTGCGCCAGATCGCCGATCGCCACGACATCGAGTTCCGGCTCTCCGCAAACCAAAACCTGATTCTCGCGAATGTCGACGAGCCCACCAGGCAGAGCATCAACGAAATCTTTGCGGCCAACGGCGTGAAGACCGAAGATCAGGCCACCGCCCTGCATGCCGCCGCCATGGCATGCCCCGCACTGCCCACCTGCGGCCTTTCCCTCGCCGAATCCGAGCGCTACCTCCCCGGCTTGTTGGACCGCATCGAAAACCTGCTGACTGAAGTCGGTCTGCCCGGTCAGGAAATCGTCATCCGCATGACGGGATGCCCGAACGGCTGCGCGCGTCCCTACATGGCTGAGATCGGCTTCGTCGGACGCGCTCCCGGCACCTACCAGGTCTGGTTCGGCGGCAACGAAAGTCTCACGCGTCTCAACCGGGTCTGGAAGGACAAGGTCAAAGATCCCGACATCATTGACGAATTCCGGCCCGTCTTCGAACGCTTCGCCAAGGAACGCGGCGAGAATGAACGCTTCGGCGACTGGGCGGATCGCGCGCTGCTGAACGAGCAGACCGCCGCGAATTGACCCCACGCTCCCTCCCGATTCCATCATGGAGCAAGAGAAGCCTTATCGCAGTCTCGTGAAGGCCTTTTCGTGGCGATTCACGGGCACGGTGGACACGATCCTCATTTCCTGGCTGATCACGGGTCAGGCGAAATGGGCGCTGTCGATCGGCTTCGTCGAGCTCTTCACCAAGGTCGGGCTCTACTACGTCCATGAACGCGTCTGGAACCGCCTCAACTTCGGCCGCATCGCGACGAAGCCGCAGGCGGGGGACTACCACATCTGAATCGAATTCCTGAAGCTGAAAGCACTCACATGACCGCAGCCGAAATCTCCGCAGCCAACGCCGATCTGGTCGGCAAATCGCCTCTCGAAATCACGAATTGGGCCGTCCGGCAAAGCGGCGGAAGCATTCTTGTCTCCACCAACTTCCGCCCATACGAAGCGGTGATTCTCCACCTCTGCGTCACGGCCCGGCCTGACATGCCGGTCCTGTGGATGGACAGCGGCTGGAACCGCCCTGCGACCTATCGCCACGCGCAGGAAGTGATCAAACTCCTGAAACTGAACGTCACCCTATACACGCCGAAAATCACCCCAGCACACTGGCATGCGATCCATGGCGAGTCGGTGCCAACGCCGGACGACGGGGAAGTCTTCAAGCAATTCAGCTACGAAACCAAGATCGAGCCTTTCTTGCGCGGGATGAAGGAGATGGCCCCCAAGATCTGGATCACCGGTCTCCGTGCGGTCCAAAATCCGAACCGCGCCAGTCTCGATGTCGTCGCCGAAGACGTGAACTTCGGGGCGGTCAAGGTGAACCCCGCCTTCCACCTGTCCGACGCGGAAATGGAAGCCTACCTCAAGGAGCATAATCTGCCGAACGAGTGGGACTACCACGACCCGGTCAAAGCGGACGAGAAACGCGAATGCGGCCTGCACGTGCCTGTCAGCAAGTAATCTCACACGAACCCGATGAGCAGCTACCATCTAGACCACCTGGCGTATCTGGAGACAGAGGCGATCCACATCATGCGCGAAGTCGCGGCGGAGTTTGAACGCCCTTCGATCATGTTCTCCGGCGGCAAAGACTCGATCTGCCTCCTGCGCCTCGCCGAAAAGGCCTTTCGCCCCTCGGATCTGCCAATGCCGTTGCTGAATGTCGACACCGGCCATCACTTCCCCGAGCTGAACGAATTCCGTGATCGCCGCGCCAAGGAACTCAACGCCAAGCTGATCGTCCGCAAAGTTGAGGATGCGATCCAATCCGGTATCGCCGTCGCGGCGCCCGGTGAGATCAGCCGCAACAAGCTGCAGATTCCGACGCTGCTGGCCGCGATTGAGGAATTTCAGTTCGACTGCGCCATCGGTGGCGCCCGCCGTGACGAGGAAAAGGCCCGCGCGAAGGAACGATTCTTCTCCTTTCGCGACTCGTTTGGCCAATGGGACCCGAAAAACCAACGTCCTGAGATCTGGAACCTCTATAACGCCAGAGTGAATCCCGGCGAGCACATGCGCGTGTTTCCGCTCTCCAATTGGACGGAAATGGATGTCTGGGAATACATCAAGCAGGAGCAGCTTGAGGTGCCGAACATCTACTTCAGCCACAAACGAAACTGCGTTCGCCGCGCCGGACAGTGGCTGCCCGTGAACGACATCGTACCGCCGAAGAACGGCGAAGAGGTGAAGGAACTGGTCGTCCGCGTCCGCACCATCGGTGACATCATCAGCACCGGCATGGTCGAGAGCCCGGCCGTGAGCCACGATGACATCATCGCCGAAATCGCCGCCGCCCGCGTCACCGAACGCGGCTCCCGCGCCGACGACAAAGCCTCCGAAGCGGCGATGGAAGACCGCAAGAAACAGGGTTATTTCTAAGAAAGAATTTACATGCCAGCTGCAAAATCCGTTCCGATCGAAATCCTTCGCTTCAACACCTGCGGGTCGGTGGACGACGGCAAGTCCACGTTGATAGGCCGGCTTCTTTATGATTCCAAATCCATCATGGAGGACCAGATGGAGGCCTTGGAACGCTCGGCCGACATCACCGGCGGCGGAGAGATCAATCTGGCAAACCTGACCGACGGACTGCGCGCGGAACGGGAACAGGGGATCACCATCGACGTCGCCTACCGATATTTCGCCACGCCGCGCCGGAAGTTCATCATCGCCGACACACCGGGCCATGTGCAGTACACGCGCAACATGGTCACGGGCGCCTCCACGGCGAATCTCGCCATCGTGCTCGTCGATGCCCGTCACGGGGTCATCGAGCAGAGCCGCCGTCACACCTACATCTCCGCTTTGCTCGGAATTCCGCACATCGTGATTGCAGTGAACAAGATGGATCTCGTCGATTGGTCCGAAGATCGCTTCAACGAGATTCGCGCGGAGTTCGAGAGTTTCATTCCGCGCCTCAATGTGTTGCACGACGTGAAGTTCGTCCCCATCAGCGCGTTGAATGGCGACAACGTGGTCGATCGTTCCGACAAGACGCCGTGGTATCAGGGCCCCACCCTGCTCGGACACTTGGAAACGGTCCATATCGCCAGCGATTGGAACATGAGCACCTTCCGCATGCCGGTGCAATGGGTCAACCGCCCGTTGAATCCGCGCGATCAAGAACTCCACGACTTCCGCGGTTTCAGTGGCCAGATCGCAGGCGGCATCGTCAAGAAGGGGGATCCCGTGATGGTGCTGCCCAGCGGATTGAAGTCCCATGTGAAGGATATCTGGACCTACGACGGTTCGCGTGAGGAGGCATTCTGTCCGCAATCAGTCACTATCACGCTGGAGGATGAGATCGACATCAGCCGTGGAGACATGCTCGTGGGCATGGAAGACCTGCCTGGTGTGGAGAATGAACTGCACGGCAAGGTCTGCTGGATGAATCAACGACCTCTGACGGCGGGCAAGAAGTTCTTCCTCAAGCACGGCACTCAGACGGTGCAGGCCATTGTCACTTCCCTGGAATACAAGGTGAACATTTCCACCTTTGATCACGAACCGGCACCGTCCGAGTTGAGTGTGAATGACATTGGTGAGGTCCGAATCAAGACCTCCAAGCCCATCCCCCACGACGGCTACACGCAGAACCGCCTCACGGGCGCATTTGTCCTGATCGAGCCCGGCTCAAATCAGACCGTCGCGGCCGGAATGCTGGGAACTCCCGCCAACGCCTTCAATCCGGAGTTCACCGACTACACGATCTGAGCGCACTTTTTCGAGGCGGCAGGGGCAGATCGATCGTGATGCTCAACCGGCCCGGAAGCTGATGCGCGCAATGACCTTCTTGCCGAAGCTGGTCTGGAGCCGTTGGAGAATGTCGCGTCGGTGATACCGAACGATCTCGGACAGCCAAACGCTGTTGCTGACGTTGACGAACAGGGTCCCGTTTCGGATCCCGTCGGGCTGGGCATGGACCGTGATGGTCGGGTCGATGATCTCGTTCCAGACCTTGACGATTTCCGTCTCCGCCTGTTTGCGGTCCAGTCCCACCTTGTTGAGGACCTGTTTGACGAGGTCGCCCATCGGTCGCGTGTTGTCCCTGCGGGCGATCTCCAAGGGCCTCAGATCCACTCCGCGCCAAGCCGCCAAAGTCGCGGCGCGCTCCGAGGCCGCCTCGCGTTCCGTCGCGATCGTCCTATTCCGGCGTGAGGTGCTCATCAATGATCATGACCCCGTGCGCGGGCACATCACAACCGCCCGAGACCTCCTCGTCGGTCATGAAATTGTGCACGGGTTTGAAAAACTGAATGTGCACCGGCGCGTCGTGATGATTCACCAGGAAGTAAAGCCGGTAGTCGCTGCGCTGCCGCATGCTGACCTCGATCTGCTCCGGCACGCGCAGCAGCGGGGCTAGCCCCGCGATGTTTCGCAGCCAGGTCACGAGATCCGTGTAGAAGGCGGGATGGCTCATGGTGCCGATGTAGATCGCGCGGCCCTCGCCGTACTCGTTCATCGTCATGGCCGGCCGGCCGGCGTAGAAGTCGAGGGCATAGGTGCCCAGCACCTCACATTCGAGCGGTTCAATAATGTCACACCAGGTGTGGGCCGGATGCAGCGCGGTGGTCGGGAAATTCCCCTTGAAGGTCAGGTGGTTCTCGGTGCCGGGCGGCATCGGGTCGAACTCCATCACTTCAAGACCGAACAGATCCGTCAGCTCGAAGGGGATCCCGTTGATCGGCGCAATGTGCGCCTCGTTCACCAGCCCGGTGTTGAAGGTGCCGACGACCGTGCCGCCGTTCCGCACGTATTCCTTGATGGAATCCGCCTCCTCGCCGCTCAGGGCGTGAAGCGAAGGAATGACGACCAGCCGATAACGCGAGAGATCCTCTCCGGGATGAGCAAAGTCCGTCAGGATGTTCTTGCCATGCAGGGCTTTGTAGAAAAGCGAAACATGATCCCGCTGCTGGAAGTAGCGGCTCGGACGCATCGGCTGGTTCTGCGACCACTCATTCTCCTGGCTGATCAGGATCGCGACGTTGGCCGTGACCTGTGTGCCGGCGAGAGCGGGCGCCAGTTTCTCCATTTCCTCCCCAAGCGCCATGAACTCGTCGTAAAGCCGGTTCTCGCCTCTGCCATCGTGGGTCAGGATGCCCCCGTAAAATTTCTCGGGACCGATTCGCGGCTGACGCCAGTAAAAGTACAGGATGCCGGTCGCACCACGAGCAATCAGCTGGTAGGTGAAAAGACGCGCCACACCCGGACGGCTGATGGAGTTCGCCTCGCCCCAGCTGACGTGTCCCGCCTTTTGCTCCATAACCCAAAAGCCCTCGGCTTCATCGTCCTTCTTCAGCGAACGGGCGATGTCGAGGTTCATCGCGGACTTCCAGGCATCCGCCGCGTTGGTCGGTTCACTGTCGAGAGAGACGAAATCAATCGCGCTGCCAAGGTCGAAGGAATCAATCTGCGTCGAAAACGGACGGAATGTCGTCGTCACCGGCGTGTTGGGCGTGGCCTCCTGCAAAATCTCGGCCTGCATCCGAATGAACGCGACCGCCGTGTCACTGGAGAACCGTCGCCAATCGGTGAGCAGCGCGGGATTGTGCGGCGCGGGCGCGTAGGAGGGCGTCGGTACCTGACTCCAATCGGTGACCGTCTGGCCCCAAAAGCGCAGGCCCATCATGGTGTTCAAACTTTCTATGTCCCCGTACTTGGCCTTCAGCCACTCATGCCAGTCGCTTTTTGTCTCCTCGTTGAAGGAAAATTCCGTGTCATGCCGCCCGATGCCGTTGTCGATCTGCCATGCCACGAGGTCTTTGTGATCCCCCAAAGCCTCGGCCATCTTCGTGACGATTTTCTTCGAGTATTCCCAATAAACGTCGCTGTTCAGCGAATACGCCCGACGGGTTCCGGCTCCGCGGGTCCGCCCAAACTCGTCCACCGGGAGAATCTCCGGGTGTTTCAAGGTCAACCAGATGGGGGGCGCGGCCGTCGGGGTGCCGAGCACAATTTTTACGCCGTGTTTGGAAAACGCCTCCATCGCGCGCTTGAGCCACGCAAAGTCGTATTTGCCCTCTTCCGGCTCACAGAGGCCCCACGAAAACTCGCCCATCCGGACGACATTCATCCCGGCCTGAGCCATCAGTTGCGCGTCGATATCCCAACGCGATTCCGGCTCCTCTTCACTGCCATCGAAGGGGAAAACCCAATGTTCCGGATAGTAGTCGGCTCCAAAGTACATAAGCGAAATCGGCGAGGACGCTAAGTGAAAGCCTCCCGACGCGCAAATCTTTATCCGACAGGCATTTCGGTCGATCCGCTCCGACCCGGTACGGATGAAGATTGAACAAAAACGACCCGCAAGGCACCAAGGGGGACGGCCTCGCCAACGAAGGTTGAAATAGAACCGCCAACCAAGGCATCCAACCAATCCATGAAATTGATTTTCTCCCGCCCGGCCCTGCTCGCCCTGGCGATTTTCTGTCTGACTCCCGCGCGGGCGGCCATTCTCGGCGGCGCTTTCAACGGCTTCTCGGCCAAGACCCAGGTCACCTTGGTGCTCGATCACGACGTCGCACCGGCGGGCTCGACCGTGATCGCGGGGGTTCGACTGAAAATGGCGGACAACTGGCACACCTACTGGCGGAATCCGGGGGAGGTCGGCAAACCGACCGAAATCGACTGGAAACTCCCGCCAGGCATCACCGCCGGCGAGATTCGATGGCCCCTCCCCCACAAGTCGTTCTCCTGGGATCTCGGCAGCTACGAATACGGAAAGGAGGTCATGCTGCTCGTGCCTCTGACCATCGACGAATCCCTGACGGCCGGCGCGTATACCTTGGCGGCGGATCTAAAATGGCTGGAATGTGAAAACGACGGAGCCTGCGTACCCGGCAAAGGAAGCATCGCGGGCACCCTGACCATCGGCGCGGAAAGCAAGGCATCCGCCGCGGCGACGGAAATTCTCACCTGGCAAAAAAGGCTCCCGCTCCCGAACAAGACGGCGGTCGTTGTGGCGCGTTGGGACGGAGACGCTGTGAAGAAGGACCGAAAACTACTGCTGGAATGGGAAAGCGGAAACACGAACACCGATTTCTTCGCCTACCATTTCGGACAGGACTGGGTCATCTCGCCGGCGAGTGAAATCATCCCCACCAACCCGGGCCGAAAACTGATTCGCAAAACGGTAACGCTCCACACGGGCGACTGGCCGACCGAGTTCGCCGGTGTGCTCGTGACCCCCTCAACGGACGAACATCATCCGACAGCGGAAGAGGTCACGGCCCGCTTCGACGCCACTTTCGAAAAAGCCGACGGCACCGCCATTCCCCAATCACCCGCCATGGCACCGCCCACGGCAGAACCCACAAAGCCGCTGGCCTATTGGCTCCTGCTCGCCTTCCTCGGCGGCCTGATCCTCAACATCATGCCCTGTGTGTTGCCCGTCATATCGTTGAAGATTCTGGGCTTCGTGAAACAGGCGAACGAGGAACCGGCGCGAATCCGCCGTCTCGGACTCGTCTACAGCGCCGGCGTGCTCTGTTCCTTTCTCGCCTTGGCGGCGCTCGTCGTCGGGGTGCAACAGGCGGGCCGGATCGCGAGCTGGGGCATGCAGTTTCAAAGTCCCGTGTTTCTGGTCTGCATGCTCACCTTGATCGTTCTCGTCGCGCTCAACCTGTTCGGCTTGTTCGAGGTCTATCTGGGCGGCGGCGCGATGACGGCCGCGAGCGATCTCGCGTCGAAGGAAGGCCCCACCGGCGCGTTCTTCAACGGCGTGCTGGCGACCGCGCTGGCGACGCCTTGCACCGCCCCCCTTCTCGCGTCGGCGCTCGGCTTCGCCTTTGCGCAACCCGCGGCGCTGATCGTGCTGTTCTTTCTGACCATCGGGGCGGGACTGGCCCTGCCCTACCTCGTTCTCAGCTTTCAACCGCAATGGCTCCGCTTCCTGCCGCGCCCCGGCAATTGGATGGTCAGTTTCAAAAAGCTCATGGGCTTTCCGATGCTGGCCACGGCAGTCTGGATGTTCTGGGTCGCGACGCGCTCCTTCGACGGTGACGGCTCGCTCTGGTTGGGCCTGTTTCTGGTGACGATCTCGCTCGCCGCCTTCATCTGGGGCGAATTCGTCCAGCGCGGAACCAAAGGCCGCGGCCTCGCGGGAACCATCGCGATCCTGCTTGTGGCGGGCGGCTACGGCTACGCCCTTGAATCTCAATTGAACTGGCGCCACCCGGCCCCTCCCGCCGCGACAAACGGCGTGATCAGGCAGGGTCAGGACGGCATCGAATGGCATCCTTGGTCGGCCGACGCCATCGCCGAGGCGCAGGCTCAGGGACGCCCTGTTCTGGTGGACTTCACGGCCGACTGGTGTCTCACCTGCAAGGCGAACAAAAAGACCAGCATCGAGATCGATTCGACACGCGCGAAACTCAAGGAACTCAACTACGTCTCGCTGATCGCGGACAACACGCTGTCACGTCCCGACATCGCCGCCGAACTCATCAAACACGGCCGCGCCGGCGTCCCGCTGGTCCTCGTCTACCCACCGGACCAATCGAAGGCTCCGAAGGTCCTGCCGACCCTGCTGACGCCCGGCGCCGTTCACGCGGCGCTCGAGCAGGCCGCGAAGTAGTTTCAACGGCTGTTTAAGAACGCCAACAGGTCGCGGATCTCACCATCCGTCAGCGAGGCGAGCAGGCCTTCCGGCATGAGGGACGATTTCAACTCTTCGCGCCGAACGATGTCCGTCTTCAGGAAGCCGCGCTCGTTGCCTGTGATGTCGCGATAAAACTCCTTGCCGCTGCTGCCGCCCTTGCGCAGCACGATGCCGACGAATTCTTCGCCGTCCTTTGTTTCGATGGACCACGGAAAAAACTGCGGTGCGACATCCTTGTTCGGTTGCAGGATCGCGTCGGCCAGCCAGCCTTGATCATCACGGGCGGATACCGCGCTCAGGTCGGGCCCCAGCACCACGCCGCGTCCGCCATGACGATGGCAACCGGCGCAGAGCGCGACCTTGGGGTGAAAGAAAATCCTCCGACCCGCGACCGGATCACCCGTCCCTTGAAACGACACCAGGCGCTTGTGCCACACGGGCAGATCACCCAGGTCCGGGCGTCCCCGGGCAATCGCGCCGGAGTCCAACGCCGCGTCGGCCAGTTCCCGGGTATCCGCAAACCGTTTCGAGACTCCGCGAATCGCGTTCCGTTGCCGCTCGTTCAACTCACCAAAACGAAGCGCCCTCAATGCCTCGGCCCGCAGTGTCGCGTCCCGGTCCCCGGCCAGCGCGATCAGCACATCCGCGTTCTTTTCAACATCGCGCGCGAGCCCCGGCACCGCTTCAACCCGATCCGAGATCGGGCGGGACGTGTCTGTCGCTATGGAAAGAAGGAGCGGGTTGTCCTCCACGCGGGCCCGGGCGGCAAGCGTCCGGACAATCTCCAGCGTCAGCTCCCGGTCTCCGACTGCGAGGAGCTGCTTGAAAAGCGGCGCGTTCAAGCGCGAATCGTCCGGCGGCAGAAGGCGAAGGGCGTAAGCCCGGATGTTCGGCGGCGACATCTCGTCCCGCACACGCGCCAGCAACATCTTCACGTCGGCCACACCCACGCGGGGATTTCCCGACACCCCGTTCCACGCGGCCAGCGCGGCCTCGAAGATTCGAAACTTGAACCGTCCCTTTTCCAAAAGCGCCTCCACTCGCGGGGCGAGCGATTCCATCCGCGCATCGGCAATCCATCGCAGGGCTTCAAAAATCACATCTTCCGCCGGATCGTCCAGGAAACGCTCCGCCAATTCGGACGCGTTCGGACGGGTCAGGCGCACCGCCAGCAGCGCGGTGACGCGTTGTGATTCCGGCATCCGTGCGATATCCGACCAAGCCCACCTGACCGCATCGCGGGAAAGCGCCGTCAAGGCGGCGGCGGACAGGAACGGATCGCTTCCCTCGGCGAGTTCCAAGAGACGCGCGCGAGGCAGCGCGGCCTTGCCTGATCGCAAATCCTCGGCAAGCCGGCTCGATTCGTTCGGAGCCGGCGCTTCGGCGGGAAGGATCCACCCGGCTGCGGCGCGCGCGTCGATCTCCAGCTTCCAGACCCGCCCTTTCCCATGCAGTTCGTAGGAACCAAAAACCCAATCGGTCAGATAGTAGGTCGTCGGCGAGACCTGCTTGATGCAGACGGGACGAAAAAAATCACTGCCGGTCACGATCTCGACACGTTCGGACGTGTAGGTCGCGCCCTTGCGAACGAGCGGGAAAAAATCGATTCGATGATCGGCCCACGACGGCACGAGCAGACCGCCGCCGAGCGGCGCGACACCGCACGGTGCCTCACCCGTCGGGGAGATCATGGGCAACGTGCCTCGCAGCTCGCCGTTCCACGCGACAAAGGGATGAAAAGGCGCGCTGCCGTACAGCCGTTGATACCCGTAGTCGCCGCCTTCAACGATATGCAGCAGACGACAGGGCGGACGGCTGCCCGGATCGTTTTCCGCTGCGAAGATTTCACCGTCCGCGCGCACGCAGACGCCAAATGGATTCCAGAAACCTTTCGCAATCCGACGCAGCTGCGATCCGTCCGGCCGACAGCGAAAGATGCCGCCTTCACCGCTCCCTGTCAGTTTGGTGCCGTCCGATCCCGTGAGAACCCATTCCTTCCAAAAGTTTTCCCCGAGGGCAAACACCAGATCGCCGCTCGGATGCCACGCCAGACCGGAGTGCCCGTTGTGCGGATAACTGGCGACCGTGTCCAAGACCGCGATGTTTTCCTCAAGATCGCCCACGCCGTCCCCGTCCGTGTCCTTCACCCGCAACACACGATCCCGCTCGGCGAGATACACCCAGCCGTCGGGGCCAAGTTCCAAATCCATCGTGGCGTCTGTCGCCGTGTAAAAAACCTTCCGCGTCTCGTGACGCCCGTCGCCATCCTGATCAGTGTACACGATCACCTCATCATGGGCCGGACCGGAATAGTTGTCGGGACGGAAGTGCGTGTGGCTGGATACAGCCCAGATCCGCCCATGCGAATCCACATCGATTCCCGTGGGTGTGACGATGGCCGGATCCGCCACGACCTCCGTCAGCGTGATGCCGGGCTTCAGCAGATTGACCTCCGCCGGACACTCGGCGGGCACACTCGGAGCGTTGATGCTTTTCGGCGCGGACGGACTTGAAAGAACCGAAAAAAGCAAAATGAAAACGCCGCAGAGGCGACCAGGATTCAGGGAAGACATGCGGCTTGTTATAGGCCCGGTCGGATGAAAGGCAAGCTGGGCTCGACGCGCTTGTTTCAGACCACTAAAACGCGCCATGCACCGCCGTTGGTACTTCATCGTCGCCGTCGTTCTGCTGATCGATCTGATCGGCGTGGCGATCTGGCTGCGGTGGCAACGTGATCATCGCTACGACGACCACATCCGCCACGCCGCGGAGAAGTATGGCGTCGATGCGGCTCTGGTGAAGGCGGTCGTCTGGCGGGAAAGCCGCTTCAAGCCCGCAGTCCGGGGCAAGGCCGGCGAGATCGGACTCATGCAGATCCGCGAACTGGCCGCCAACGAATGGGCCACGGCGGAAAAAATCCCAAACTTCCACCACGAACACATCCTCGATCCCGGCAGCAACACCTTGGTCGGTGCCTGGTATCTCGCGAAAATGCTGAAACGCTACCGGCAGACGGATGATCCCGTTCCCTTCGCGCTGGCGGACTACAACGCCGGTCGCACCAAGATGCTGGACTGGCTGGAGGACGCGGCGAAAACCAACAGCGCCGCCTTCCTCGAACGCATGGACTATCCGGGCACAAAAGACTACGTCACCCACATCATGAACGCCCGGGAACGCTTTCGGCGCGATTTTCCGGTGATCGCCCGCTAGGCTCTCCGCCGCCATGTCAGAAAGCAAACCGACGGAATCGACGACGCCCCAGACCGCCTCACCCGAACAGGTGCGGGAAACCTTGGCGACGTTGGAGGCCATCGCGAAAAACAGACGCCTGCTGGACTGCCTGAACACCGAGGAGTTCCACCGCCTGACCAGCCTCGCCGGGGAGCTCTACTGCCCCGACATCCGGCAACGACGTCTCTTGCTCAAATCCCGCCGCAAACAGCAGCGACACGAAAAAATCCGACGCGACGAGGAGACCCTCCACGAGACCGGTATCCGCAGCCTTCGCCGCAAGCCGGTGTTCACCACGCCGAACTGCTATCCGCCGGCCGACTTTGAGCAGGTCGAGGTTTCGGATGATCCCGATTTCCGCGAGGTGTTGGATCCCCGCAACTGCTACATCTGCAAACAAAACTTTCATCTGGTCCACCATTTCTATGATCAGCTTTGCCCGGGCTGCGCGGAGTTGAACTTCCGCAAGCGAACCGAGACGGCCGATCTCTCCGGACGGGTCGCACTGCTCACCGGCGGGCGCGTGAAGATCGGTTATCAGGCCGGCATCAAGCTGCTCCGCGCCGGCGCGAGCCTGATCGTCACGACCCGTTTCCCCCGGGACGCCGCCGATCGCTACGCGAAGGAGGCCGACTTCTCCGAATGGGGCGATCGCCTGGAGATCCACGGCGTCGACCTCCGTCACACTCCCAGCGTGGAGGCCTTTTGCCGCCACCTGCTCGCGACCCGCAAACGCCTCGACTTCATCATCAACAACGCCTGCCAGACGGTTCGCCGCCCACCGGACTTTTACCGGCATATGATGGATCGCGAGACGGCGGACCTGAAGGTGTTGCCCGCCGAGGTGCAGGGCCTGCTCGGAGCCTACGAGGGACTGCGCGGGTATCATCTGCTGCCCGAGGGCGAGGCGGCACTGGTCGAGCGTGACGATCGAAACGTCGCGGGGCTCACTCACGCGGCGGAGCTTTCCCAAGCCGCACTGCTGCCCGAGGAAAAGGAGGCAAGGGCTCATCTGTTTCCGGAAGGCCGCCTCGATCAGGATCTTCAACAGGTGGATCTGCGCGATCGCAATTCATGGCGACTCATGATGGACGAGGTCCCCTCGGTGGAATTGCTCGAAGTGCAGCTCGTGAACGCGGTCGCCCCCTTCGTCATGAACGCCCGCTTGAAACCGCTGATGATGGCCGGCGAGGAACGCGATCGTCACATCGTCAACGTGTCCGCCGTCGAGGGGCAGTTTTACCGCAAGTTCAAGACGACACGGCATCCGCACACGAACATGGCCAAGGCGGCGCTCAACATGATGACCCGCACCTCGGCCGCCGATTATCAGGCGGACGGCATTCACATGAACAGCGTGGACACGGGCTGGGTCACGGACGAGGACCCGGCCCACATCGCGGACCGCAAGGTCGAGGAGCATCGCTTTCATCCTCCCCTGGACATCGTCGACGGCGCGGCCCGGATCGTCGATCCGATCATCGACGGCTTCAACACCGGCGAGCATATCTGGGGCAGGTTCCTGAAAGACTACAAGCCGACGGATTGGTGATCGGCCACCCGGTTCACCAGGCCGCTTCGAGAATCCCCATCAATTCCTCGTCGGAAAGCGGCAAGGGATTCGCCTTCATGCTGCTGGCCTTGCCGGCTTTTTCGACGAGCAGATTGAAGTCCGATTTCTGAATGCCGTAACGTCGCAACGGTGGAATATCCAGATCGGCCGCAAGTTTACCCACCCAGTCGATGCCCGCCTCGGCGTCGGCCGATTCATCACCCGTGAGCCAGCGCGCGATTTCATCGTATCGCCCGATGCTCGGGGATTCCGCGTAGCGAGCGCGCAACGCTTTCAGATTGGCCGTCATGGCCGGAGCCAACAGCGCGGCGCAGACGGCTCCGTGCGGGGCTGGAAACATCCCACCCAGCGGAGCGGCGAAACCGTGAACGGCTCCGAGGCCCGAATTGGCCAACGCCAGGCCTCCGTCCAGAGCGGCCATGGCCATCTCCTCGCGGCTCGCGATCGTGCCGGTCGCGAAGGCGGATCGCAGCGAGCGGGCCACGCGCGGAATCCCGTCGCGGCAAAAGGCGTCGGTAAGCGGCGTCGCCCGGCAGCAGGTGTAGGGCTCGATCAGCTGCGTGAGCGCATCCATGCCGGTCGCGGCGGTGACGTCCGGCGGCAGCTTGAGCGTCAATGCGGGATCAACCAACGCGACGCGAGGCAGCATGAGCACGCCGCGAAGGCTGGCCTTCACGGCTTTGTCAGGAACAGCGAGAACGGCGTTCTTCGTCACTTCCGCACCCGCACCCGACGTGGTTGGAATCGCGATGAAAGGCGCCGCCTGTTCCGTCAACGGCCGACCTTGTCCAACCACTTCCAGATAATCGAGAACGTCGCCGGGATTGGTCAGCATCGCGGCGATTGCCTTGCCGCAGTCGATCGCCGCTCCGCCACCGAAACCAATGACCAGATCGCATTGCCCGGCCCGCGCGCGCTCGACGCCGGCTCGCACGTCGGCAACTCGCGGCTCACCGGAAACGGCAAAGGTCGTCACACCCAACCCCTCCGCCTGCAGGGAGCGGACAACGCATTGCGCGCGCGCCGGGGAACCACCCGTCACCAGCAGGGCGCGGCAGCCAAAGGTTCGGGCGATGCCACCGATCTCAACGATGCGTCCGGTCCCGAAAAGAACACGTGTGGCGGTGGCGAATTCGAATTTCATCTTGTGGGAATCCCCAGCCGGCGCGGGGCGCTTGTCACGCGGCGCCGGGATTGTCGTATAGATCGTCGGTCGGGTGGAGGCTGTGACATCGGGTCGCCTGTCGAGGCGACGCCATCATGTCTTCCACCGTCGATTTCCAGACGCGGTAATGCTCGGTTTCCCGATGCGCGTCCGGCCCGGCGTCGCTGCGGAAGACCTCGATCAGCGTGAATCGCGTCGGGTCATCGTGCTGCTGCATGAAGTCGAATCGCGCGATGAGCGGTTCACGATTGCTGCCTTGGGCGTTGGCGATCGTCGCCGCGATGAAGGCGTCGACGCATTCCGCTTTGACGTGAATCTGGACGATATGAACTCGCATTGATGAAGTGGGTTTCGAATCGGGTTCGTTACTTCTCGATCCGGTAGAGATCGGTCTTCGTGCGGAGAAAGAGCGCGTTGCCGGAAACGGCGGGCGACGCCATCAGGCCTTCAGGCAGTTGATTCTCCGCGACAATGTTCAGCTTCGGGCCGGGCTTCACGACGATCGTCCGTCCCCGTTGATCGCAGAAATAAAGGTGCCCGTCAGCCAGGATGGGCGAGGCGGCGAATTCGCCCTTCAACCGCTCCTGATAGATCTCCTTCCCGGAACGGGCGTCGAGCGCGGTGAGGATTCCCGCATCCGAAATCAAATAGAGCTGATCCCCGACGAGGATCGGAGACGGCTTCGCGGGGGCCTGTCGGAGCAGCTTCCAACGAACATGGGATTCCGTGACGTCGCCCCGACCGCGCGGATCGATCGCCCACAGCTGGGGCTTCATGAAGCCCGTGGCGATATAGACCAGTCCGTGACCATAGACCGGGCGCGGTACGTTCGAGAATCCGGGGATGTCGACAAACCAGATCTCCTTGCCGGTGTCGGGATCGAATCCGCTGACACGCTCCGCGCCGATGCTGATCACCTGATCACGCCCTTCAACCGAGATGATCTGCGGCGTGTGGTAGGCCTTCCTAAGATGAAAATTCTTCTCGCTCATGTCGTTGCTGCGCGGCGTGCGCCAGACGAGTTTTCCGGTATTCTTGTTCAGGGCGGCCAGATAGCGCAGCTCCGTGCCGTCGCAGGTCAGGATCAGATTGTCCCCGTACAATATCGGCGAGGACCCCGGCCCGTTGTCGTCGTGATCGTGTTTCAGGCTGTCGTTCTTCCAGACAATTTTCCCCGTCCTGGTGTCAACGGCCGCCGCGCCGTACATGCCGAAGAAGACATAACAACGGTCGCCCTCCAACACCGGGGTCGGCGAGGCGTGGCTGTTCATCTTGTGAATCGGCGCGGGTTCACCGACATAAAAGACCTCGACGTTGTGCAGCACCTTGCCGGTGTCGCGATGAACGCAGACAACCCGCAAGGAACGCCCGTCATCCAGCGCCGTCTGCATCCAGATCTGTTCGCCGTGGATGACCGGAGACGACCAACCCGTGCCGGGAATCGCGGTCTTCCACGCCACGTTCTCCGTGTCGCTCCAGTGAATCGGAGGCTTCGAGCCAAGCACATGCCCGTCCCCGAGCGGACCGCGAAACTGCGGCCAATCCTCAACCGCGCCGGCCCCTAAAACGAACGCGGCCAGACCTGCTAAAACAACTGTGATACGCATCGCGGCTTGATAAATGCCCACCCCTCCGCCGTCGAGTTTGTTCGAAGCCAGGCGATCCACGTTCTGCCGGGATTTCAACAGACCTGCAACCCTCCGCATCCCCCATCCAAGGCCGTTCCGATTTTCGCTTGATCTGCCATAATCTCAGCGGAAGCTATCGCCCGTTCAGCGAACTTCACCATGATATCAAGACGGCGGAGCGGTTCTTCCACGCGCCGGAGTCGGACAAGCGGCGGGAAGTGACGAGGATGAATACAGAAGGAAGAAGCCATGTACAACTGGGTTCCCCAGTCGTTTTCAGATTGTTGCTACGGGTCTCTGAGAGAGGAGAGAGACGCCACCGGCGCGTGAAACTCAGAATGGCCCTTGTTCCATCGTAGTCCGGCGTTTCCAGGCACCGGGGCGAATTGTTGCCCGGAAAGGGGCTGAGTTTGGGCGAAGGGGGAAATGGGGTGACCGACGGGATTCGAACCCGCAACAACCAGTACCACAAACTGGGGCTCTACCATTGAACTACGGTCACCACCGCGAGAGGGATGGACGCTAGGGATTCGACACAGGAGAGTCAAAACGATTTCGCCGGCCTCAGAATCTTTTTTTCACACCGATCAATCCTCCCTTGTTCTGCTTCGCGGACGGCTCAATCCTTTGTGCCATGCCTATTACCCGCCTCGCGCGCACCTCATTCGTGCTTATCGCCGTGTCCCTGCTTTGCACCTCGTCAATTTCGGCGCAGCCCGGTCCTCGCGGCGGGCGCTGGCTCGAAATCGAAAAACAGGGTCTGGCACAGCCCTTCAAAGGGGTGACAAGCGACGGCAAGGTCGTGCCGGGTCTTTTCGAGATTCGGGCGACGGGCGTTTCGACCGCGCCCATCGCGGAGGCGGCGGGTGCCTTCCTCGCGTCTCTGACCCAAGCACAACAGGGCAAGGCGACCTTTCCTGTCGAAAGCGACGAGTGGCGCAAATGGGGCAATGTTCATTCCTATGCCCGGGACGGGATCAGCTTCGAGGATCTCAACGAAAAGCAGCGTGAGGCGGCCTATGCCCTGTTCCGCGCCAGCCTCAGCGCCAAGGGGGTGAAGAAGACGCTCGATGTGATGAAGCTCAACGAGACCCTGGCTGAACTCACCGGCCGCGCGTCGGAATACAGCCGGTGGATGTATTACCTGAGCATCCTGGGCGAACCCTCGACGACCCAGCCCTGGGGCTGGCAGCTCGACGGGCATCACTGCATCATCAACTTCTTCGTGCTCGGCGATCAGGTCGTCATGGCTCCGGTCTTCCTCGGATCGGAACCCGTGCGCGCCGTGTCCGGAAAATACAAGGGCACGACCATCATGCAGGATGAACAGAATCTGGGCCTGGCCTTCATGCGCTCCTTGTCTCCCGTTCAGCAAGCCCGCGCGACGCTGGCGACACGAAAGGACTCGAACAACAACCAGCTCGAGATGTTCCGCGACAACGAAATCGTCCCCCACGCCGGCATCGCGGCATCGGAACTCAACGAAAAACAGAAGGCCGGCCTGTTGGCGGTCATCGAGGAGTTCATCGGAAACCTCCGCCCGGCCCATGCGGGGATCAAGATGGACGAGGTCCGCAAACACCTTGATGAGACCCGTTTCGCCTGGGTGGGTGAAACCTCGGACGACGCGGTCTTCTATTACCGTGTGCACAGCCCGGTGGTCATCATTGAGTTCGATCACCAACGCCCCATCGCCTTGGGCCGGCGCGGTTCGCCTCCGACCCGGGACCACATTCACGCCGTCGTGCGCACGCCAAACGGCAACGACTACGGCAAGGCGTTGCTCCGACAGCACCTCGAAAAGCACCACTCCCGATGAATCCCTCATCAAACTCCGCTTCCGCCAAAGTCCTCCTGCCGCTTCTGTATTGCCTGCTTTGCGGTGCGGTGCAGGCTGCTTCGAGCACGCCCAACATCATTCTGATCCTGGCGGATGACATGGGGCCCGGGGAGCCGAGTCATGCGGGCGGATTGATCCCCACGCCCGCGCTGGATCAACTGGCGAGCGAGGGAATGCGTTTCACCGACGCCCACACAAGCTCCTCGGTCTGCACACCGACACGCTATGGCCTTCTCACGGGACGCTACAACTGGCGGAGCCGTCTCAAGAGCAGCGTGCTGGTATCGGTGAATTCCCCGGCGTTGATGGATCCGAATCGGCTGAACCTGCCGAAGTTCCTTCAGGCATCGGGCTACCACACCGCCGTCGTCGGCAAATGGCATCTCGGCGCGGATTGGAGCGAACTTCCAGTCGACGCGAAGTCCCGCCGAAAAGGACAGTTTGCATCCTGGGATGTGGACTACGCGAAGCCGTTTCGCAACGGGCCGCTGGACGTGGGGTTCGATGAGGCGTTCTTCATCCTCTCCTCGCTGGACATGCCTCCCTATCTCTACCTGCGTGGTGATCGCGCCGAAAAGCCGCCCACGGTGGAGCGCGGATTTCCACACAACGAATATAACGATTACCAGCGCATCGGGGCAGCCTCGGAGGACTTTGACGCGAGCGACTGTCTCGCGGATTGGGCACGGGAATCCCGCTCCTATATCCGGCGACGCGCCGCGTCCTCCAAGCCATTCTTCCTGTATCTGCCGCTCACCTCGCCGCACACGCCGATCCGACCTGGCAAAGATTTCAAGGGACGCCATCCGCAATACAGCTGGTACGCGGATTTCATCGCCGAGACCGACTGGGTGGTTGGCGAAGTCCTGCTTCAACTCAAGGAGTCGGGGATCGACGACGACACCTTGGTCCTTTTCACCTCGGACAACGGCTTCGCCCCCTATGTGAAGATCCCCAAGATGTTGGCGGCGGGCTACCGTCCGTCGGGTCCTTATCGGGGCTCCAAGGCCTCGCTGTACGAGGGAGGCCATCGCGTGCCTTTCCTGGTTCGATGGCCGGGCAAGGTGGCCGCCGGCAGCGTATGTGAATCGACGATCTGCACGACCGACTTCTTTGCCACCTTCGCTGAAATTCTTTCCCGCGAGAACGCCCTCCCCGCCAACGCGGCGGAAGATTCGTTCTCGTTCCACCCCTGTCTGAAAGGGGACAAAAAGCCAACGCGCCCGTTTACGATTCATCACTCGATCTCGGGGCAGTTCGCCCTTCGCAAAGGTGATTGGAAACTGCTCCTCTCCACGAACGGCGGAGGCGGATGGGCCGGCCTGCCGGGTGAGCAGGAGATCAAGACGCCCTCGAAATCGGTGCAGCTCTACAATCTCGCGGAGGACCCCGGTGAAACCCGGAATCTCGAGGACGCCAACCCGGAAAAGGTGAACGAGCTGGTCAACGCCCTCGCCAAGGCCCTCGCGGACGGGCGGACAACACCCGGTCCGCGGCAGCCGAATGACGGCTGGCCTTACCGGCACAAAGCCACCTTGGCAAAGTTCCCCCAGCTCGGGGAAAAATGAATCGAATCATCCGCGTCGAATAACGACCGATCGCCCTCAATCCACGTCAGCGGTTGAACAATTGCCGGTGGAGTTTCGCCAGTTCGCCGGCCGGAATCTTGATCACCTTGCGGTCGTACGTCATGAGTCCGTTGATCTCCCCCTCGACATCGGTCGTCTGCGTGTAAACACCGGCTGCAATTCCACGGGCGCGGAGCTCGTTGAGCATATTGATCGAGGTCACGTAGCGCTCCTTGTATTCGGCCGCGTCCTTCGGCAAGCCTCCATAACCCCAGTTGCGTCGATTCGCGTCCCACAGGTGCCCCTGAACCGGATAGCCGTGACCGCCGAACTCACCGACAACCTTGATGAAGTCGTCAAAGCGGCCGTCCCCGCCCAACTCGAACGGAAATCCCGGATGCGGATAGCGGTGTTCGTCGACCACGTCGCCCACCGGCCAGAAGTTGCCGCCGCTGGCGATGTTCACCAGGCGTGAAGGATCTCGTTTCACCATCCATTTGCCGACCTCCACCGTTTGGTGCTGTCCCCAGGCCTCGTTGAACGGCACCCAAACCACAATCGACGGGTGGCTTTCAAGCGCCGCGATCATGCGTTCCAATTCCAGCATGAACTGCCCGTGTTCGCCGGCCGGCCAGACGGCGTCTTCGGGGGCCGCCTGGAGACGCGTCCACTTTGGATTCCTGCCGCCGCTCACCTGATCCTGCCACACCATCATTCCGAGCCGGTCGCAATGATAATAATAACGCCTCGGCTCCACCTTGATGTGCTTGCGGATCATGTTGAAGCCGGCCTGTTTGAGCCATTCGATGTCGAACAACATGGCCTCGTCCGACGGCGGCGTGAGCAGTCCGTCGGGCCACCAACCCTGATCCAGCGGACCCCAGTGGAAGATCGCTTCGCCGTTCAGCGTGAATCGCCATCGGCCTTCGGCGTCCTTCGCCTTGCCAACTTCACGAATGCCGGCGTAGGAATGCACAACATCCCCGTTCATTCGGATCTCAAGGTCGTAGAGGACCGGCGAGTCCGGTGACCACAATCTGGGATTCGCGATCTTCAGCTTGAGGTCGTCGACCCCTCCCTTGACGCGTGCGACTTCTTTTCCATCCAGCCGGGCCACCACTTCGGCCTCCCCGACGGCGCGACCGTTGGCCGTGATCCGCAACGACACGTCGCCACCGATCCGGGTCGTCACCTTCACGGCTTCCACAAAAACCTGGGGGACCTCCTCCATCCAGACCGTCTGCCAGATGCCGGACACCTGCGTGTACCAGATGCCACGCGCGTTGAGCGTCTGCTTGCCGCGCAACTGCCAGGCCTCGGTCTCGTCCTCGACCCGCACGATCAGCTCGTTGCCGCCGTCTTTCAACGCGCCGCTGATATCGAATGAAAACGGCGTGTTGCCGCCTTGGTGCTTGCCGACAGACGTTCCGTTGACGAAGGCCTCGCATCGATAATCCACCGCCTCGAAATTCAACAACACCCGCCGGCCCGCGGTCCGCCTGGCATGAAATTCCCGCCGATACCAAAGCGCTTCCGAAGAATCCAACAGACGTTGCACACCGCCGAGGCGCGACTCCAGGCTGAAGGGAACAAGAATCTTGCCGCTCCATTTCCCGGGAGGCCGCTGCTGCTTCACCGGGGTGATGGCGTAGTCCCATTGCCCGTTCAAATTCGTCCAGTTGTCGCGTCGAAGCTGCGGCCGCGGATATTCGGTCCAGGCATTGTCCGGCGTCACCTGCTCACCCCATCGGGTGATCAACTCCGAAACAAAGGGTTTCGTGCCGCGTTTCGGCTCGGGAAGCTTGGGCACGGCGTCCGCGTCGACCAGGTGCACGTCGATGAACTGCCCGCCGGTGGTCTGCTTGCAATGAACGGCGATGACATTCAGTCCCGCTTTGATCGCGGAACGCTTGGATGCCTCGATCGGCTCCACACCGTATTTCGAAGTGAAGCCCTTGAAGGTGGCGACGCGCATCCCGTTGATGAACACCTCGGCCCCTTCATCGTGATGGATCAACAGAGCCGGCTTGGCGGGCACGGTCTTGAGAGTCACCGACTTGCGAAGCCAGATGTTTTTGGTGTGCCAGCTCGTGCCCACCCGGGCGCCGGGCGTGCTGCGCGAGCCGAATCCGCCTGCGCCTGTCTGCCAATCCGAATCATCGTAATCCGCCTTCTCCCAGTTCCCCGTCGGATTGCGGAGCGTGTATTTCCAATCGTCCACGATCGGCAACGCGGCCGAGGCGGACAGACAGGTGACGGAGGCGAAAAGAAACGGTAACAGTGCTTTCATGTGAATGACCGGATTGTGCGCGAATCTTCCGATGCGACAATAGGCTCCCCGACTGGACATTGTACGAATCCGGTCGCGCGAACCCTACAGACTCCGCTCCGAATAGTGCACCGTGTCCACCTTCCTCAAACGGTCCGCGGCCTGTTCTGCAGTCAGGTCGCGCTGCGCCTCGGCGAGCAGTTCATAGCCGACCATGAACTTCTTGACCGACGCGGAGCGCAGCAACGGCGGGTAGAAATGCGCATGAAGCGTCCAGTGTTCGACGGCTGTTTCGCCGTTTGGAGCGCCGTGCCAGCCCATGCTGTATGGGAAGGAACACTGGAACAGATTGTCATAGCGAATCAGCAGATCCCGCAGGGCTTCGGCCAGATCATCCCGCGCGGCGGCGTTCAAATCCTCAAGTTGCCGGACCGGATGCTTTGGTAGCAGCAATGTCTCGAAAGGCCAGACCGCCCAATAGGGAACGACCGCGATCCAATTCCCGTTCTCGGTGACGACGCGTTCGCCGTCCTCGGATTCGCGGCGGGCGTAGTCGATCAGCATCGGGGATCCGTGCGCGGCGAGATAGGCGGCCTGGGACCTGTCCTCACGTTCGACCTCATTCGGCAGAAAGTCGCCCGCCCAGATCTGGCCGTGGGGATGCGGGTTCGAGCATCCCATCGCGGCTCCCTTGTTTTCAAAGACCTGCGCCCATTTCCAACGTCGCCCCAGCTCCGCCGATTGCGCCGCCCAGAGATCCACGACGCGGCGGACGCCGGCCTTCGGCAACTGCGCCAGGGTCAGATCGTGGCGGGGTGAAAAGCAAAGCACCCGACATTCGCCACTGGCGGAAGTGGAACGAAACAGCGGGTCGTCAACGGACGTGTCGACGCCCGCCCCCTGATCCAACAAGGCCGCGAAGTCGTTCTGGAAAACGAAGGTGTCGGTGTAGTCCTCGTTCCGCACGCCCCCTGCCCTTTCGTTGCCCGGGCAGAGATAGCAATTCGGATCGTGCCGCGGACGGGCTTCGGTCACGGGCTCGGTTTGCCCCTGCCATGGCCGTTTGGTTCTGTGCGGGGACACGAGCACCCATTCCCGGAGAAGCGGATTCCAGCGGCGATGGGGTTGTTCGGTGGATGAGTTCACTTTCGGGAAAAACTTTTCTTGGCCGGTTTGGGATACACCTTGTCCGTGTTCGCCCATTGGAGCCATTGCGCGGCCATCTCCCTGACCCGTCCGGGCTGCCCGGCCGCAAGGTCGTTCAACTCGGTCCGGTCTTCGGCGAGATTATAGAGTTCCCATTTGTCCGCTTTTGGACCGTCGTGGGTGGAGACTCCCCGGCCGACCAGTTTCCAGTCGCCGTTCATGATGAAGGCGTTGTCCTCGTGCTCGGAATACATGGGTGCCGCGCGGCGGATCGGTTTCCCGTCAAAGGCGGGAGTCAGTGAAACTCCCCTGAGCGGCGGAATCAGGTTGCCGTGGGCGCTCTTCGGATATTCGACTCCGGCCACTTCCAGAAGCGTCGGCACAACGTCGATCAACTGCGCCGGCGCTGCATACCACGTCTTCCGTGACTGGATTCGTGCGGGCCAATGCATGAAAAACGGGGACGCCGCCCCGCCCTCGTGGGTGTAGTGCTTGTAGAGACGAAAGGGGGTGCTCGAGACGTGCGCCCAAGCCGCGCCATAGTTGTTGGAGTGCTCCAGGTTGCGCTTCTCGGAATCCATGATGGCGCCACGGCCCAACGGAGGCCCTTCGGCACAGGCGCCGTTGTCGGAGAGAAACAGAATCAGGGTGTTGTCAGCCTGACCGGATTTCACCAGCGCCTCCCGGAGCCGGCCGATGTTCTGATCGACGCGATCAATCATCGCGGCATAAACGGCCATCCGCATGTCCAATACGTCTTGCTGATCCGCTTTGAGCGCCGACCAATCCGGCACGTCGTCCGGTCGGGGTGACAGTTTCCATCGCGGATCCATCAGACCGAGCCTCACCTGCTTGTCGTAACGCTTTCGACGAAGCGTGTCCCAGCCGTCCAGATACCTGCCGCGATATTTGGCGATGTCCTCCTCGTGTGCCTGATGCGGCCAATGCGGTGCCGTGTAGGCGAGGTAGAGAAAGAAGGGGCGATCCTTCCCGCTTCGCTCGTCTTGGATGAAACGGATCGCGTGATCCGTGAAGGCGTCCGTGGTATAGAACGGGCGGTCCGTCGTGCTCTTCGGCTCCACCACATCGTCGTTGTCATGCGTCATGTGACGTGGCTCCACGGGATGAAAGAAACGCGTGGCGCCGGACAGGCACCCGTAAAAGCGCTCGAAGCCGCGTTGAAGGGGCCAGTATTCGTTTCGGTCGCCCCCCAGATGCCATTTGCCGGCAATGAAACGGGCATACCCCGCGGGCTTGAGCATTTCGGCCAGTGTGGCGCATTGACGGTTCAGGAAGCCGCGATAGTTGGGATAATCGGGACCTGCGTCGTGCTGCGACTCCCGAGGCGGGGGCGGATTGGTCATGTGACCGATCCCGGTGAGATGCGGATGGAGACCCGTCATCAAGGTGGCGCGGGTCGGGCAGCAACGCGATGCGTTGTAGAAACGCGAAAACCGCACGCCCTCTGCCGCCAGGCGGTCGATGTTCGGCGTCTCGATCTCACCGCCGTAGCAGCCGAGATCCGAGAAACCCATGTCGTCCACCATGATGAGAACGATGTTTGGCTTCGACGCCGACGCGGGAGCAAGGGACAGCAGGAACAGGGCAAGGACAGCGATTGGCGTTTTCATCATTTCCGCAAGTGAACGGTCGGAGGCAAGAGACGGATTATGCCCGCTCGACCGGCCTTCGCAATGGGTTCGCCGAGCGCTCCTTGTATGAATCGGGTCGCTGGAAACCACGGCAATCTTGATGAAATTGAAGCGGGCGCACCCGCGCTCCGCGTCAATCGATGATCGCGTTCAACGTGGGGCTGGGGCGCATGGCTGCAGAGGCCTTGGCGTCATCGGGCTGGTAGTAGCCGCCGATATCCGTCGGGGAGCCCTGCGCGCCAATAAGTTCTGCGGCGATCTTGCTCTCGTTCGCGGCGAGCTGCTCGGCAATGGGGGCGAAGTGGGCCTTCAATCCCGCGTCGTCATCCTGCGCCGCGAGGGCTTGGGCCCAATAGAGCGCGAGGTAGAAGTGGCTGCCCCGGTTGTCGATCTCACCAAGCCGCCGGCTGGGCGATTTGTTCTCGGTGAGAAGCTTTTCGGTGGCGGTGTCCAGGGTCGTGCCGAGGAGTTTGGCCTTTGGATTGCCGAAGGTGTCGCCCAGATGTTCCAGGGAAACGGCCAGGGCAAGGAATTCGCCGAGGGAATCCCAACGGAGATAGTTCTCCTCCTGAAACTGCTGGACGTGCTTCGGCGCGGACCCGCCCGCACCGGTTTCGAAGAGTCCGCCGCCGTTCATCAACGGAACGATGGAAAGCATTTTCGCGCTGGTGCCGAGTTCCAGGATTGGAAAGAGGTCGGTGAGATAATCGCGAAGAACGTTGCCGGTGACGGAGATCGTGTTCTCGCCCCGGGCCATCCGTTCCAGAGAAACCCGGGTCGCCTCCAAGGACGACAGGATTCGGATGTCGAGACCGGCCGTGTCGTGATCGCCAAGATAGGCGTTCACCTTGGCCAGGATCTGGGCGTCGTGCGCGCGGGTTTCGTCGAGCCAGAAGATCGTCGGCCACGAGGTCGCCCGAGCGCGGCTCACAGCCAGCTTCACCCAGTCGCGGATCGGCGCGTCCTTGGTCTGGCATGCCCGCCAGATGTCGCCCGACTCGACCGCGTGTTCCATCAACACGTTGCCGGCTGAATCGGTCACGCGGACGACCCCGTCGCCCGGCACCTGAAAGGTCTTGTCGTGGGAGCCGTACTCCTCCGCCTTCTGGGCCATCAGACCGACGTTCGGCACCGTGCCCATCGTGGTCGGATCAAAGGCTCCGTGTTCGCGGCAAAAATCAATCGTGGCCTGATACACGGAGGCGTAACAGCTGTCGGGAATCACGGCCAGAGTGTCCTGCTGTTCGCCCTTGGCGTTCCACATCTGCCCGGACGTGCGGATCATCGCCGGCATGGAGGCATCGACAATCACGTCGCTGGGGACGTGCAGATTGGTGATGCCCTTGTCGGAATTCACCATCGCCACCGCAGGCCCGTCGGCAAACGCGGCGTCGATGTCCGCCTCGATCTCGGCCTTTTTCACTGCGGGCAGCTGCCCCAAGCGCGCCACGAGATCGCCGAAACCATTGTTCAGATCGACCCCGAGTTCCTTGAAGGTCGCGCCGTGCTTGGCGATGAGATCCTTGAAGAAAACCTCCACACAGACGCCGAAGATGATCGGATCGCTCACCTTCATCATCGTGGCCTTCATGTGCAGCGAGAAGAGCACCCCCTCGCTCTTCGCACGCGCCATCTGTCGATCCAAGAACGCGACCAGCGCCTTGCGGCTCATCTTGGTGCCGTCGAAAATCTCACCGGCCTTCAACGGGGTCGATGCCTTGAGCACCGTTACCGACCCGTCTGCGGCGACGAACTCGATCTTCACGTCCGTGGCCGCCGTCACCGTGACCGACTTCTCGTTCGAGCGAAAATCGTCGGCATCCATCGTGGCGACGTTGGTCTTCGATTCCCTTGACCAGGCGCCCATCGAATGCGGGTTGGCCCGCGCGTAAGCCTTCACGGCCTGCGGTGCCCGGCGGTCGGAATTGCCCTCGCGCAACACGGGATTCACCGCGCTGCCCTTGATCTTGTCGTAACGCGCCTTGGCGGACTTCTCCGCGTCGGTCTTCGCCTCTTCGGGATAATCCGGCAGCGCATATCCCTTGCCCTGCAGCTCCGCGATCGCGGCCTTCAGTTGGGGAACGGACGCGCTGATGTTCGGCAGCTTGATGATATTCGCCTCCGGCGTCTTCGCCAGTTCGCCCAACTCGGTCAGGGCGTCACCGATGCGCTGGTCTTCCGTGAGGGATTCCGGGAAATTCGCAATAATCCGGCCCGCCAGCGAAATGTCGCGGGTCTCAACGTGCACGCCGGACGGCTTGGCGAAGGCCTGGATGATGGGCAGGAGCGAGTAGGTCGCGAGGGCGGGAGCCTCGTCGGTTTTCGTGTAGATAATGGTCGGAGCGGACATGCCAGTTGCTTGAAATCGTTTCGCTTGAACGAACAGCGGAGTGCTACACGCTTTGCCTGCGGGAGGCAAGCGACCTTCCAAAACGCCCCGCCGCCGCATACGCTGCCTTCATGAAACGCCGTCCATTCCTTCTGAAATCCGCGCTGGCACTCGCGTCAATGGGCGCGTGGAGATCGCCGGCCGCCCCCGCTGACGAGCCCGGCCACACCGATCGCCGGCCCGACCTGCCACAAGGGAGTCGTCTGGTTTTTCTGGGCGACTCGATCACGGACATGAAATGGGGCCGCAACGAGTCGGACAGGAATCACTACCTCGGGCACAGCTACGTCTACCTGCTCGCAGCCCGGCTGGGCGTCGACATGCCGGGGGCCGGACTGGAATTCTTCAATCGCGGGATCAGTGGCAACCGGGTGGGCGACCTCAAGGCCCGTTGGCAAAAGGACGCAATCGACATGAAACCGGACCTGCTCAGCGTCCTGGTCGGCGTGAACGATGTGAGCCGCGAGAACAGGCCGGGCGTGCCGCCCGAACAATGGGAGAACGACTACCGCGACATTCTCAATCGCAGTCGCAAAGCCAATCCCGGCCTGCGCCTTGTCCTGCTCGAACCCTTCGTCTTGCGTTGCGGCCGATTGAAATCCGAGGAGGCATGGCGACACTGGCGCGGGGAGATCGACCGTCAGCGAGAGATCGTTACGCGCCTGGTGAGTGACTTCGACGCGGTGCACGTCAAGACTCAGGAAATTTTCGACCGGGCCGCCGCCTCCGTCAGTCCTGAACACTGGATCTGGGACGGCGTGCATCCCTTGCCACAAGGCCACGAGTTGATCGCCCGCCACTGGTTGGAACAGGTCGGCGCCCGCTGGAACCGTCAAAACAAACAATAACCCCGACCCGCAACCAGACATGAAAACAGCAACCGCGATCGCGCTTTTAACCGGCGTCCTCTCGTGCACGTCCGCTGATTCGAATTCGTTTCAAAACGCCGTCGCGTCGGCCCGCGGCTGGCTCGATGCCGCGCCTGAGCAGCGCGCAAAATTCGAACCGGTTCTGAAATCATTCGAAGGCGACATCGACGCGGTCATCGCGGAAGTCCGCCCGAAGGGCAGCCCCAACCATCCAAAAACGCTCGGCCGCGAGGTGAAGGGAGACACCTTCGTCGTGCCCAAGCTGCTGGCCCGGAACGAGGACCATCCCTTCACCTACTACGTGCCACC